>URNC01000025.1 GCA_900549065.1 uncultured Collinsella sp.
ATGCAGGAGCTCGTGGAGCAGCTGCTGTTTTTGGCGCGCGGCGATGCCGGGCGCACGGTCCTGCGGCGTGCGCATACCAACCTGGCTGCACTGGTCGGCGAGGTTTGCGAAGAATCGCAGATGATCGATGCCGGGCACACGTATCGGCTGGCCTTTGACGCTGCGCTTATCAGCGACCCGCGCTGCGACGCGTCCGTCGATGTCGCGCTCGTGAAGCAGGCTCTGCGCGTGATCGTGCAAAACGCCGCCAAGTATTCGGACGCGGGCACGCCCATCTCGTTTGGCGTAGCGCCGGATGCGGGCGCGGGCACGATCGACATAAGCGTTGAGGACGAGGGCATCGGCATGAACCAGGAATCCGCAGCTCACGCGTTCGAGCGGTTCTACCGCGCCGACAACGCGCGCGATGCCGGAGCGCAGGGCTCGGGCCTGGGGCTCGCCATCGCCAAGTGGATCGTCGATAGCCACGGCGGCGTCATCGGCGTGACCTCGGTCGAGGGCGTCGGCAGCCGCTTTACGATTCGCCTGCCGCGGTAGGAAGCCCCTCGGCATAAATAAAGGGATAGGGCCACGCAGCCCTATCCCTTTTTGCTAGCTATGACAGCTTGTGCGCTACTCGCGGCACAGGTGCACGGCGAAGCCGGCGAACTCGCGCTTAAAGTACACGAGCTTGGTACCACCGTCGGGTAGCAGCGCGCGCGACTCCTCGTTGACCTCGAGCCCGCGCTCGGCAAACCACTTCTCAGCTGCATCGATGTCGTTAACGGCAAAGCCGATGTGGCCTTTGGTGCCACGACCGTTCTGCTTCATGACCTCGACCAGCGAATCGTTGAAGTACGAAACCGGGGTCTCGATAACAGGCAGGCCCATCATCGTCGAGAACAGCTCCGCGATCTCCAGGGCGTCTGCCGGGTCGGCGGCGTTAATGCCCACATGGGCAACGCGCATGCCAAAGAGCTCGACCGGGTTGACGTTCTGCTCACTCATACAGGCAGTGCCTACTGAGCCATGACGTCGAGAACGGCCTTCTCGGCAGCGACGCGGTTCATGCCGGTCATGAAGGGCACGCCGCTCACGTACGGGCAGGTGAGGCCTTCGGGGGCAACGGTGGTGGCGATCAGCAGGTCGGCGCCCTCGTCGCAGTAGTCCTTGGCCTCGGAGATGGCGCACTGCACGATCTCGTACTTGTCGGCGTAACCGTTGGCGTCGAGCAAGGTGGCGACCTTCTGGGCAACGAGTGTGGAAGTAGCAGCGCCAGCACCGCAAGCCAAAACGATCTTCTTCATAGGTAATGTCTCCCTTCATGGTTTACTTTAGGTAAGTGTACCGCAGCGAGCGATGGCACTCAGCCTCGATGAGCTTTTATGCCAGTTTGCTTGCACGCTGCGTATAATACATCTAGTACGTGTTGTCATACCGCTCGCTTTAAGAGCGACTAAGGACTCTGAAATGCCCGATTCCCGCACCCTCTGGACCGCCGTCGTTATCATCTGCATCGCCGTGTCGGTGTTCTTTAGCGTCAAAAAACGCACCACGTTCAAGCGTCTGCAGCAGTTGATGGCCGCCAAGCAGTGGGACGAGTTCGATCGTTTGCTCGACGGCAAACTCACCAGCATGCTGTACCCACGCTACAACCGCGACTACCTGCGCCTGAACTCCTATCTGCTGCGCGAGGACCACGAGCGTGCCAGCGAGATGTTCGACCTGCTGCTGGGGCTCAACCTCCCCAAGATGCAGCGCGTCGACCTGGTGATCAAAGCCTTTAACTACTATGTTGGCCAGGAGGACCGCAAAAAGTCCAAGGAGTTGCTGCACGAGATCAAGGGCTTTGAGGGCGGTCAGGCCGAGGCAGTTGCGCACGAGTGCCAGCTGATGTACGACACGATGATCCTCAAGCGCCACAACGACATTCCCGAGCTGGAGCGCATGCTCGAGGATGTCGGCGACGACCCGGTCAAGCGCTGCCGCTTGGAGTACCTGCTGGCCCTGCAGTACCAGAACAAGGGCGACGAAGCCAAGTTCCAGGAGTTCCTGGAGAAGTCGGGCCAACACTCGATGGCCGTCAACGCGTAACGGACGGCTTGTGCTAGACTTCTAGTCTCACGGGGGCGTGGCGGAATTGGCATACGCAGGAGACTTAAAATCTCTCGCCGCAAGGATTGTGGGTTCGAGTCCCACCGCCCCTACCATATGATTGCTTGCGAGCCCGTGTTCCCCAGGGATGCGGGCTCGTTTCTTTTGGACGCCGTCAACTGCAGAGCAGCTCATTTGGGACGGGGCTTTTTTGACTACTTTTTCCGCCCACCCAATGAGTTTCCTACCACATTTTCCGATGGAAAAACGTGGTTGTCTCGCACATTTTCCGATGGAAAAACGTGGTTGTCTCGCACATTTTCCGATGGAAACACCCAAATGGCCTTATACTAGCCGAGAGGGTTGGGAGGCAATATGCAGCGACAGCTTATGAGTGAACTTATCGCTTGGAAATCAAGGGCGAATCGCAAACCTCTCTTGCTTAAGGGAGCCCGCCAGACAGGAAAGACTTGGCTTCTTAACGAATTCGCAAGCCAGCAGTATCGAAACGTCATTCGTTTTGACTTTATGCTCGAGCCGAGCACGCGCTCGCTGTTCGATGGGAACCTCGACCCCAAGCGCATCATCTCCCAGATAGAACTCCTACGTGGCCAAACCGTAACGCCAGCAGACACGCTCATCATCTTCGACGAAATCCAAGAGGCGCCACGCGGGATCACCGCGCTCAAGTACTTCAACGAACTTGCACCCGAATACCACATCGTGGCAGCCGGTTCCTATATGGGCCTCGCGCTCCGACGCGAAAACGAGTCATTTCCCGTTGGCAAAATCGACCAGCTCACCATGCGTCCCATGGGGTTTGCCGAGTTCGTTCGTGCCGTCGACGGCAACCCGCTCGCCGACGCCATCCTTGCCGCAGACATGAACCTTCTGGCAAACGTTGCCGAAAAGCTCGAACACTTGCTCAAGGAATACCTTGTTGTCGGCGGTATGCCCGAAGTTGTCTCCGCTTTCGCCGAGACACGCGACTTCATCGAAGCCCGAAGGCTTCAGCAGCAAATCATCGAGGCTTACGAATCCGATTTTGGCAAACATGCACCCGCCCGCATCGTCGAGCGCATGAGGTTGGTTTGGAAATCCCTTCCCGGCCAGCTTGCAAAGGAGAACAAGAAGTTTGTCTATGGCGCCCTTCGCCCCGGAGCGCGCGCACGCGATTTCGAGGAAAGCCTCCAGTGGCTCACGGACTACGGAATCGTTCATAAGGTGCCACGTGTTTCCGCTCTAAAGGCGCCGCTCTCGAGCTACGAAGACCTCTCGGGCTTCAAACTGTTCTGCATCGACACCGGCATCCTCGGAGCGCTCTCCGGTCTCTCTCCGGCCGTCGTTCTTAACGGATCCGCTGTTTTTACCGAGTTCAAAGGTTCGCTGACCGAACAATACGTCGCGCAAGAGCTCTTGCTCCAGGACAAAACTCCCGCGTATTGGTCCTCTACCTCCGGCAATGCCGAAACCGACTTTGCCATCGACCATGCGGGAACCGTGCTTCCGCTTGAGGTCAAGGCGGCAGAGAACCTTAAAGCGAAGAGTCTGAAAATAGCCTGCGAAAAATTCAAACTCGAGCGTTGCGTGAGGAGCTCCCTGGCGGCATATAGAGACGAGGGCATGCTCATCAATATTCCGCTTTGGGAGATTGGGCAGATCGACAAGCTGGCATAGGCGCTGTGGGGACGCCCCGCAAGGACTGTCCCCAGGTGCCGGCTGTTGAGTTGCGGTGGAATAGGGACTGTTTGGTGCCCGAAAGGGCGATTGTAGTCCGTATTTCACCGCAAATTATTTAGAGGGTGCTGAGAGTGGGGGTCCAGGCGATGGTGGGAGTCGCGCCGTCGAGAACCTCGTTGATGGTGGCGGCCATGCCAGCGAGTAGGCTGTTCTCGCTTACGGTGAGCGTCTTGTAGCCGCCGGCTCGCATGAGCTCGCGAATCACCACGGCACCTGCCAAGATCACGTTCGCGCGCTTGGGCTGCACGCCCGGCAACGCGGCAATGCCTGCAACATCCAACGCAGACATGCGCTCGATAGCGGCCGAAATCTGCTCCATCGAAAGCTCGCGCAGGTGCACAAAGTTCGAGTCGTACGGCTCCAGTTCGTGGACCAGCGCCACGAGCGTGGTAACGGTACCGCCCACCGCGACGAGGCGCTCGGCGCGCTCAAAGTCGACAGGCAGGCCCTCAAAATAGGCGGCGAACTGCTCGCCTGCCCACGCGGCAGCGGCAGCAAGCTCGCCGCGTGCGGGTGGCATCGTCGAGAAAAACCGCTCCGTCACGCGGCGGCAGCCAATGTCCAGCGAGCGCGTCCCTTCTAGCGCAAAGACGCCACGCTCCGGCGCATAGACGCCCGTCGCGAGCTCCGTGGATCCGCCGCCCGAATCGGCAACAATGATGCGCTCGCCGGCAAAGTCGTGCGCCACGCCAAAAAACGTCAGGCGTGCCTCGACCTCACCCGGAATCACCTGCGGCTCAAGCCCCAGCTCGTGCAGGCCGTCCAGCAGCAGGGCGGCGTTGGACGCATCGCGCGCGGCGCTCGTGCACGTGGTGCAGATGCACGCGGCGCCAAAGGTACGCGCCTCGTCCACAAACATACGGCACGCAGCGAGTACACGCTCGACAGCCGCCTCGCAAAAGCGACCCGTCGCGTCCACGCCCTCGCCCAGGTCGGTAATCTCGGTATGCTTGGACGATCCCACAATCGCTCCGCCCTCGACCTGGGCCAACACCAGTCGCGACGACACCGTTCCCAGGTCGATCGCGGCTACCTTATAGCGTTTGCAATTTGTCATTGCGGGCTCCCCTCCGGGCGCTATTTGCCGTTGGACACGACCGTCTGGCCCTCGACGCCGTTAAACCCAAACAGCATGTCGAGCGCTTGGATGTACCACGGCGCGTCCTTACCGACTTCTTCGATTTCCTTGGCAACTTCGCTGGCCTTCTTGGCGTTCGACGACTTCTGGCTCGACGAGGCATCCGAATCGCCGTCCAGGCCCTGCACTTCAATCCTCTTCTCGCCGGGCATCACCAAGCCCAGGTCCTCGGACGCCGCGTCCTTGATGCCCTCCTCCGAGAGCAGCTTGTCGACGCTTTTTTGCAGCTCGTCGTTATATTGCTCGCGAATCTCGACCTGCTTGGCCAAGATATCGCTCGAGCGCTTAGCCACATACAGGTCGCGTACGGGAAAATACAGGCTCACGAGCGCCAGCGCCACCACGATACCGATAAACAGCGGGCGCAGAGAGCCATGTGTAAAGTCATAGATTGCCTTAACCACCGCGTTGTCGTTGGCGTAGCGCATAAAGTCCGAGCCCGAAAGACGGCTCGAAGGCCTGCTCGCTTTGTCGTGCGTCTGGGCCGAGGGACGCGACGGATGCGACGAACGTGTCGGGCGTACTGGTCCATCTGTCGAAGTATTCACTTGAGCATTGGGGCGCGAGGTGCTTGTCGGGCGCTGCGCGGAGCGGTCGGCACCGGCGTAGGCGGACCCACCGAGCTGCACCGTGCGCGCACGGCGAAGCGACGGCTCACGCGAACCGGCGGAATAGTACCTGTTGTCGTAAATCTGATCCATGTGCGCCTTGTGCGGTTGAGGTTTGTTTGCGCTAAGTATTCTAGTTATAGCACGAGCGCGCGCGCCACCTTCGACAGCCTTTGCTCGACATAAAAAAGGCGCTGAGCCATATGGCCCAGCGCCCAATGGCGGCCATCAGAAGTGGAACGGAGCCGAGTCAGCCCCGCCCCCCGCGAGCGCCACTTGTTTAGCGAATGTTGTAGAACGCGGCCTTGCCGGCGTAGCGCGCACTGCCCTCGAGCTCGTCCTCGATGCGCAGCAGCTGGTTGTACTTGGCCACGCGGTCCGTGCGGGCGGGGGCGCCGGTCTTGATCTGCCCGGCGTTGGTGGCCACGGCCAGGTCGGCGATGGTGGTGTCTTCGGTCTCGCCGGAGCGGTGACTCACGATGCAGGCGTAGCCGGCCTCCTTGGCGGTCTCGATGGCCTCGAGCGACTCGGTGAGCGTACCGATCTGGTTGACCTTGACCAGGATCGCGTTGGCGGCACCAAGCTCGATGCCCTTCTTGAGGCGCTCGGTGTTGGTGACGAACAGGTCGTCGCCTACGAGCTGCACCTTATTGCCAATGCGGCGGGTAAGCTCGACCCAGCCGTCCCAGTCCTCCTCGGCCATGCCGTCCTCGATGGAGATGATGGGATAAGTGTCGACGAGCTTCTCCCAGTAATCGACCATCTGGGCGCTCGTGTACTCAACGCCCTCGCCCTTGAGCTCGTACATACCGGTCTCAGCGTTGTAGAACTCGGTGGACGCCGGATCCATGGCGTACATAAAGTCGACGCCGGGCTTAAAGCCAGCCTTCTCGACGGCCTTGGTGATGTACTCGAACGGCTCGGCATTGGTCTTAAGGTTGGGGGCAAAGCCGCCCTCGTCGCCCACGCCGCCGCCCAGGCCGGCCTCGTGCAGCACGCCCTTGAGGGTGTGGTAGACCTCGGCGCACCAACGCAGGCCCTCGGCAAAGCTCGAGGCGCCCACTGGCATGATCATGAACTCCTGGAAGTCGACGTTATTGTCGGCATGCACACCGCCGTTGAGGATGTTCATCATGGGCGTGGGCAGCAGATGGGCGTTGACGCCGCCCAGGTACTGGTACAGTGACAGGCCCGCCGACTCGGCAGCGGCGCGGGCGACGGCCAGCGACACGCCCAGGATGGCGTTGGCACCGAGCTTGGTCTTGTTGGGGGTACCGTCCGCGGCAATCAGCGCGGCATCGACGGCGCGCTGGTCGAAGGCGTCGAGGCCCACGACGGCGTTAGCGCACTCGTTGTTGACGTGCTCGACGGCCTGCAAAACACCCTTGCCCAGGTAGCGGCCCTTGTCGCCATCGCGCAGCTCGCAGGCCTCAAAGGCTCCGGTCGAAGCACCCGAAGGCACCATTGCGCGGCCAAAGCTGCCGTCCTCGAGCACGACCTCGACCTCGACGGTGGGATTGCCGCGGCTGTCGAGCACCTCGCGACCGTAGACGTCCAAAATATCGCTCATGTTGTCTCCCTCTCACTTGGAAACGGGTTGAATGCTTGGCGACGCGGCTTGCACGCTGTAGAGGCGCGCAGGTTCATAAGTTAGCCATGTCGCACTTTTTGCATTATGCCCTAAGCTAGCCGAGGGATACACTTGATTTTCGAAAAATTTAGCGGAAACGATGAGGCGTGTCAGCCCGTCGTTCCCGCAGTCTTACTCCTCCGCCTTTGCGGCATCCCACAGGTCGTTGAGGCCGTGGGTCGAAAGCTCGGCAAGATCCACGTGAGCATCGGCCGCCATCTGCTCCATCGCGGCCCAGCGACGGCGGAACTTTGCCGTGCTGGCACGAAGGGCGCTCTCGGCGTCAATGCCCTCCTTGCGCGCGACGTTGACCAAAGCAAAGAGCAGGTCGCCAAACTCCATTTCGCGCTCGGGCGAGCCAGGGACCTCGGCCTCAAACTCGGCACGCTCCTCGGCAACCTCGTCCCACACATCCTGGACCGTCTCCCATTCAAAGCCCACGGCAGCCGCCTTGCGCGACACCTTCTGAGCCTGCATCAGCGCCGGCAGATGCGTGGGCACGCCGTCGAGCAGGCCCTCGGGCGCAGCCTCGCCTGCCGCCACGGCCTTGTCCTTGGCAGCCCTCTCGGTAAGCTTGACCTCGTCCCAAATCTTGAGTACCTCGTCGGAGCTGTCGGCATCCACATCGCCAAACACGTGCGGATGACGGCGAATGAGCTTGGCGTCGATATCGCGCGCCACGTCGGCCAGCGTAAACTCGCCGGCGTCGGCAGCAATCTGCGCATGCAGCACGACCTGCATGAGCACGTCGCCCAGCTCCTCGCGTAGGTGAACCGCGTCGTCCGCCTCGATGCAGTCGAGCGCTTCGTAGGCCTCCTCGATCATGTTCTTGCCAATGCTGCGGTGCGTCTGCTCACGGTCCCACGGGCAGCCATCGGGCTGACGCAGACGCCAGACGGTCTGCACCAGATGCTGCAGCTCGGCCGACGCGTCGACCAGCGTGGACAGATCGCGCGAGCCCTCGGCATTTTGCTGAGCCATGTGCTGCGCCATGGCTACTCCTCCTCCATGACCACGTGGCGGAACGCGCCGCCCTCGTAGATGCCGTAGCTGTGCGAGCCGTCCTTGGGGATGCTCACGCTACCGGGGTTGAAGAGCCACAGGCCCGGGTGCGCCTCGCTTTCCTCGTTGACCTTGATGTGCGTATGGCCGTAGACGAGCGCGGAGCCCCCGGGCAACGCGGGCGCGTGGTCGACGCTGTTGTGCATGCCGGCGCCAAAGACATGGCCGTGCGTCAGGAACAGCTCGCGGCCGGTCTCGTCGAACAGCGTGGCGTAGTCGGCCATGACGGGGAAGTCGAGCACCATCTGGTCGACCTCGGCGTCGCAGTTGCCGCGCACCGCGATGATGCGGTCGGCCAGGGCGTTGAGCAGCGGAATCACGCGCTTGGGAGCGTAGTCGCGCGGCAGGTCGTTACGCGGGCCGTGGTAGAGCAGGTCGCCCAGCAGCACAATGCGATCGGGCTGCTCGGACTCGATGGCGGCGCAGAGGCGCTCGGCCCAGTATGCCGAGCCGTGGATGTCGGAGGCGATGAGGTATTTCATGGGGAGATCCTTTCGAATGGGGTTGATATGGCTAGGCGCAGGATGTCGCCACCAGCCGCGTTATTCAAATCGCAGTGCCGCGCTCTGGGCCGCCCGCATCACGCGCTGGAGCGGCACATTATGCTCGCGAGCGAGACGGGCGCAGTCCTCGTACTCGGGCGCTGCACGCTCGCTGCCGTCGGGCAGGGTGGCCACTTTAACGGACACCTCGCCCCATGGCGTCGTTACGCGCTCAAAGCGGCGTGGCAGGCAAACGCGCTCCATGACCTGGCGACGAATGCCGTTGGTCGTGGTTTCCAAAAAGATAATCGTCTGCAGGCGCTCGATATCCTCGTAGGTGCAGATTACCTGCAGCTGCCAGCCGGGGCGGCCTTTCTTGCAATAGAGGGGCAGCCAGTGCACCTCGCGGGCGCCTGCCCCGCGCAGACGGTCGGCGGCGTAGGCGAGCACCTCGGGCGACGCATCGTCGATGTCGCATTCCAGCTTGACGATGGTTTCGGGTGCATCGGTCTCGCGGGACAGCGGGGATGTACTATCGCATGGCATACGGTCCGGCTCCTTTCCGCACGGGCTCGTTTTGTTCATCCAAACGCTAGCACATCGCAGGCTGCGCGAGTGTGACGGCGCGTGATGAGCGCGATTTTCCTTGTCGACAAGAAACCGACACTCCACCGCCCCGGCCAAACATGTACATCAGCCTCCAAACATGTCATTATTTGTCGGTTTTGGAGGCTGACGTACACGTTTTGAGAGCAAGCGAGGCCGCACCACGCGCCGCGCAACCTTTCCAATCGATTTCGATCCCCGGCGTGCCCGGCGTGTTGAGAGCTGCGCCATTACAATGAAGCGGATTCGCTTGACGCAAAGGAGCCGCTATGCCCATGTGCCCGCTGGTCGATTGCCATACCCACACCTCGTTTTCGGACGGGCATGCCTCGTTTGAGGACAACGTCCGTGCCGCTGCTGCGGCCGGCTGCCGCGTCATGGTCTCGACCGACCATCTCACCCTGCCCGCCAGCATGGATGCTAACTGCGAGGTGCAGGTTACTGAGGGTGACCTCCCGGCGCATCGTCTGGCTTTTGAGGACGCTCGCAATCTTGCCGCTCAGATTGCGCCAGAACTCACCTTTATCTACGGTTTCGAATGCGATTGGTACGAGGGCTGCGAGCCTTTGGTTGAGCGCTGGTCCCAGGGCGCCGTCGTGCGCCTGGGCAGTGTGCACTGGATTGGCAACCCAGGCGATATCATGGCCGGTGCCGCGGGTACGGCGGGAACGGAGGACGTCGCTCGTCCCGATACGCCCGATTCGCGCTGCGGCTGGATCGACGATGACACCAACCTGCACGTTTGGGAACACCTGGGGGTACGCGGCGTGTGGGAGCGCTATGTCGAGGACTGGTGCCGCGCCTGCGAGAGCCCGCTCAACTTTGATGTGATGGCTCACCCCGACCTGGTCATGCGCTTTTCGAAGGAAGGCTTTGCGCCCGATTTTGACCCCGCACCGTTTTGGCAGCAGATGGCAGAGTGCGCGCACGATACGGGCCGCCGCGTTGAGGTCTCGACGGCCGCACCGCGCAAGGGCTTGGGCGACTACTACCCCGCAACCGGTCTTTTGCGCTGCTTTGCCCATGCCGAAGTGCCGATCACCTTTGGCTCGGACGCGCACCGCGCCTGCGATATCTGCTGGAACATCCGCGAGGCCCAGGCGCACGCGTACGACTGCGGTTATCGAACCTTCGACATCCCCCACGCCACCGGCGAATGGGAATCCACGCCCCTCGCCTAGCCATCCCTTCATAAGTTGCGGTGGAATAGGGATTGTTTTGCCTGATGAAGCGCTTAAACAGTCCCTATTTCACCGCAACTTCCATGACCCCGTTACACCAACAAAGACTGTCCCAAACGACTAGTGGCGGCGGGCGTTGAGTTCGCCGGCCAGCTCGTCGAGGGTGATGCCGTAGCGCTCGAGCGTCACGAGCAAGTGGTAGACCAGGTCGCCGGCCTCATAGCGAATGTGGTCATGGTCGTTATCCTTGCAGGCCATGATCACCTCGCTCGCCTCCTCGGCAAGCTTCTTGAGCAGCTCATCCTCGACGTCGGTCAACAGACGCGCGGTATAGCTCTCCTGCGGCGACGCGTCGCGACGGCCATGAATCACCTCGGCTAGCCCCGTCAGCGTCTCACCGATATTTCCATCCTGAACATTTGCGGTGCGCACACCCATGGTTCAATCCTTTCTGGTTGGCCAAGCGCCTGGTCGAGCGCCCGCCCTACGCGAGTTTTTTAAAGAAGCAGGTACGGTTGCCGGTATGGCAGGCCGGACCCGGCGAGTCGACCTTGACCAGCAGCGTATCGCTATCGCAGTCGGCCCAGAGCTCCTTGACCTCTTGCATATTGCCGCTCGTCGCGCCCTTGTTCCAGAGCTCCTGACGGCTGCGGCTCCAAAACCACGTGGTACCGGTCTTGAGCGTCAGCCCCACCGACTCCTCGTTCATCCAAGCAACCATAAGCACCTCGCCGGTGTCATACTGCTGAACAACACAAGGAATCAGCCCCTTGGCGTCGTATGTAAGCTTTGAAGGATCGGTTATCTCTTCCATTTCTCTCCCCAAATTCAAACTTCGCAGGTCGGCGAGGGTTGTCCAGGTGCCCGAGATTCCGAGCGACAAGCCCGACGACGCGTACTTAAGTACGCGAGGAGGGTTGGAGCCGGAAGGTCGGGTGCCTGGGCAAGCCGCAGCATTAGAAGTCCAGCCTCACAGGAATACCTTGACTGGCCATATACTCCTTCACCTGGCGAATGCTGAACGTCCCAAAGTGAAAGACGCTCGCCGCCAGCACGGCATCGGCCTCGCCCTCGATCACGCCCTCGGCAAAATGTTCGAGCGTGCCCACGCCGCCGCTCGCAATCACCGGAATCGGCACCGCACGTGCCACGGCGCGGGTGAGCGCCAGGTCAAAGCCGGCCTTGGTGCCGTCGCGATCCATGCTGGTAAGCAAGATCTCGCCGGCGCCGCGACGAGCCGCCTCCTCGGCCCACGCCACCGCGTCGATGCCCGTGGCGTTGCGGCCGCCCGCCGTGAAGACCTCCCACTTGTCGGCACCAGATGCGCCGGGCAAACCGACGCGCTTGGCATCGATCGCCACGACCACGGCCTGGCTACCAAACGCCGCGGCAGCCTGGCTAATCAGCGACGGGTCGCGCACGGCGGCAGAGTTGAGCGACACCTTGTCAGCACCGGCGGCAACCATGGTGCGCATGCCCGCCAGGTCGCGAAAGCCGCCGCCCACGGTATAGGGAATGGCGAGCTCCTCGGCCGCATGCGCCGCCATCTCGATAGTCGTCGCACGGTTATCGCTCGTGGCGGTAATGTCCAGAAAGACGACCTCGTCCGCACCCTCGCGGTCGTAGGCGCGCGCCAGCTCCACCGGATCGCCCGCATCGCGCAAGCTCACAAAGTTGACGCCCTTGACCACACGGCCGTCCTTGACGTCCAGGCAGGGAATCACACGTTTGGTAAGCATGGGCTACTCCTCCCCTCGGGCGGCGGTCAGCGCCTGTACCAGCGTAAAGTTGCCCTCGTAGAGCGCGCGACCGGTAATGGCACCTTCAATCGCGCCCTCACCCACTGCGGCCAGCGCGCGGATGTCGTCGAGCGTCGAGATGCCACCCGATGCCACGACGGGAAAGCCCGCGACCTCGGCCACATGGCGATACGCCGCCACATCGATGCCCGTCTGCATGCCATCGCGCGCAATGTCGGTATACACCAGATGCTTAAAACCCAGCTCGGAAAGCTGCGCCACGGCGTCGTCGAGCGCCACGCCCGCGCCGTCACGCCAGCCATTCACCTTGACCTGGCCGTCGCGTGCGGCAATATCTGCCACCAACAGCTCGCCAAAGCCTTGGGCCGCCACCTCGGCAAAACCCGGCTCGGTCACGAGCACGGTGCCCAGTGCGATGCGGCGTGCGCCGTAGCCTGCCAACTCGTCGATGCGTGCAAGCGAGCGAACGCCGCCACCCACGTCCGCGGACAGACCGTCGACGCCGCAGATGGCCTTGATCGCCGCCGAATTGGCAGCGCATGTGTTCTCGTCCTCGCCAAAGGCAGAAGACAGGTCTACGACGTGCACCCAGCTTGCGCCCTGCTCAGCAAACGAGCGGGCAACGGCCACGGGGTCGTCGGAATATACCTTGCAGCGGCTGCGGTCGCCGCGCTCCAGGCGCACGACCTTGCCGCCGATCAGATCGATTGCGGGAAACAGGATCATCGGCCAGCCTCCTCGACGATGTTGACGAAGTTCTTAAGGATGCGCTGACCCAGCGCGGAGGATTTCTCGGGATGGAACTGGCAGCCCCACACGTTGCCATGGCGCACGATGCACGGGAAGCTCCGCGTATAGTGCGTGCGCGCCAGCACATCGGCGGCATCGGCGTCGTCGGCCACCGCATAACTGTGGGTGAAGTACATGTTGGCACCCTCGGCAAAACCAGCAAGCAGCGGATCGGCCGCGCCGGCGGGCGTCATGTGCACCTGGTCCCAGCCCACGTGCGGCACCTTCAGGCGGCTCGACTCCAAGCGTGTGCACGAGCCGCGCATAATACCCAGGCCATCGACCCAGGGACCGCCAGCCTGCTCGGAGGCGTTGCCGTCGGCGACCGCGCCCTCGTCCGCAGGCACGCCCTCGTTGCCGCGCTCAAAAAATAGCTGAAGGCCCAGGCAGATGCCGAGCAGCGGAGTTCCGGCGGCGACGGCATCGAGCACCGCGTCTGCCTCGCCGCTCTGGCGCATAAAGGCGATCGCGTCATAGAACGCGCCCACGCCCGGGATGACCAGGCCGTCGGCGTTGCGGATCTGCTCCGGATCGTCCGACGTGCAGGCGGCGGCACCGGCGCGCGCAAGCCCGCGCGTAACGCTCGACAAGTTGCCCTTGTGGTAATCGACCACCACGATCTTCGGTTCGCCCACGCGACCCTCCTCTTCCCATCATCCAAAACCACCACAAAGGGGACAGGCACCTTCGTGGTGGTTTTTGTCTTTGTAGCGGTTACAGCGAGCCCTTGGTGCTGGGGATGCCCTGCACGCGGGGATCCAGCTCACAGGCGTGGCGCATCGTGCGGCCCACGGCCTTAAAGGCGGCCTCGATAATGTGATGCGAGTTGCCGCCCGCCAGCTCGCGCACGTGCAGCGTAAGTTTGGCATCGCGCGCAAAGGCATAGAAGAACTCGACAGCCAGCTCGGTATCGAAGCTGCCCACACGCTCGGTCGGCACGGGCAGCTCGCAGTAGGCCTGGCCGCGACCCGAAATGTCCACGGCGGCCATCACGAGCGTCTCGTCCATGGCGATCGCCGCATCGGCAAAGCGCGTAATACCCGCTTTGTCGCCCAGCGCCCGGCAAAACGCCTCGCCCAGCACAATGCCCGTGTCCTCGACGGTATGGTGCGCATCGACTTCTACATCGCCTACCGCATGCACCGTCAAATCGAACAGGCCATGGCGGCCAAAGGCGTTGAGCATGTGGTCGAAAAACGGCACGCCGGTCGAGATATCGCACGTACCGGTTCCATCCAGGTCGAGTTTGACGACAATGTCGGTCTCCCCCGTCTTGCGGGTCACCTCGGCATAACGGCCCATCTAGATCTCCTCCTTCACCAGCACGGCAAACGCAGCCAGTACCTCATCGTTTTCCTGCGGCATGCCCACGGTAATGCGCAGACAGTCCGAAAGCCCCGGCGCATAGCTAAAGTCGCGCACCAAAATCGAATACTCGTCGCGTAGGCGCTCGCGCACGCGCGTGGCATGCGGCGTACGCACGAGCACAAAGTTCGCCGCGCTCGGCCATGCCTCCACGGGCAGGCCCTCGGTAGCCATCGCGCGCAGGGCGCACAGCTCGCGCTCGCGCTCGGATGCGACCTGTGCCACCACGGGCGTGTACGCATCGCGGGCACGCACGCAGGCAAGCGCCGCCGCCTGGCTCAGCACGTTGACCGAATAGATCTGGCGAATCGCCGCGAACACGTCGATGACCTCGGACGCCGCGATCACGTAGCCCAGACGCGTACCGGCAGCGCCAAACGCCTTGGACAACGTATGCAGAATCACCAGGTTGGGATGCTCGGCGATAAGCCCCTGCGCCGTGGTGGCCGCGCCAAACAAATCGTCGGCAAACTCAACGTAGGCCTCGTCGACCATTACCATGCCGGGGCACGCATCGCACAGGGCCGCGACAAAGTCGAGCGGCGTCACATCACCCGTGGGATTGTTGGGCGAGGTCACGATTGCCAGGTTGCACTCGGGCGCCGCCGCAAGCACGGCTGTCTGATCGAGCTCAAAGGTCGCAGGGTCGCGCCACACGTCGCGCACCTCGGTCTGGCAGAGCGACGCAAAGAACGCGTACTCGCTAAAGCACGGTGGGCAGTTGAGCAGGGTCCGTCCCGCGCCGCCAAACGCCAACAGGAAGTTATAGAGCAGCTCGTCACCGCCGTTACCCACGCAGACATTCTCGCGCGCCACACCATGCCAAGCGGCAAGCTCGTCGCGCAGATCGTTGGACATGGGATCGGGATAGCGGTTGAGCGGTGTAGCAGCCAGGGCGGCGTCGACCGCCTCGCGCACACCAGCCGGCACGGGATAGGTGTTCTCGTTGGCCGAAAGGTTGATGCGTGTGGGCGTAAAGTTGGGATCGTAGGGCTCAATGCCGGCCAAGTAGGGCTGGACGAGCTCCTTCATACGGGGCGTCAGCTCGGCCATATTAGGCCTCCTTGCCAGTTGTGCCAACGCCATCCGCGCCCGCAGCCGCCAGGTCAACGCCCTCGGCAACCGTCGCCACGGGGTCGCCCGGCCAGGCGACCTTGGTCAGGTCGGCCGCGGCGAGCGACTCGACGCTCACGGCATCCTCGCCCTGCTCTAGCACACGGCGACGCAGTGCGGCGGAAAGCGCGTGTGCCCACAGGCCCTCGGACTCGGCCAGGCGCTGCGTGGCGGGAGCGTCCGAGAGCAGGCCCTCGGGTGTATAGCAGATAACACTCGAGCGCTTGACGAACTCCTCCACCGAAAGCGGGTTGGAGAACATGACCGTGCCGCCGGTCGGCAGCGTGTGATTGGGGCCGGCAACATAATCGCCGAGCGGCTCGGAGCTCCAAGCACCCACAAAGATGGCGCCGGCGTTGCGAATGCCGCCGAGCAGGCCCATCGCGTCCTTGCAGTGCAGCTCAAGGTGCTCGGGCGCCACGGTGTTCACGGCCTCGACGGCGGCAGCCATGTCGGCGGCCACCACGATGGTGCCCTCATTGTCGAGCGAGGCGCGCGTAATCTCGGCGCGTGGCGACTGCGCGACCAGAATATCGATACCCGCCTCGACCTCACGCGCAAACTGCTCGTCGCAGGTCACCAGATAGCAGGCTGCCAGTGGATCGTGCTCGGCCTGGGCCATCAGGTCGGCCGCGACCACCATGGGCTTGGCCGTGGCGTCGGCCAGCACGCAGACCTCGGAAGGACCGGCGACCATGTCGATACCCACGTCACCCGAGACAATCTGTTTGGCAGCGGCGACAAAGGCGTTGCCCGGGCCGGTGATTTTGTCGACGCGCGGAATGGTCTCGGTACCGTACGCCAGTGCGGCCACGGCCTGGGCGCCGCCCACCATATAGATCTCGTCCACGCCGCCGAGCTTTGCCGCGGCGAGCGTGTAGGGGCTTATCAGGCCGTCCTTTTGCGGCGGGGTCACCATGACCACGCGCTCAACGCCGGCGACCTTGGCGGGAATGGCGTTCATGAGCACCGTGGAGGGATACTGCGCGCGGCCGCCCGGCACATAGATGCCGGCCGCAGCAAGCGGGGTCACCTTAACGCCGAGCATCGTGCCGTCCGGGCGCGTGGTAAACCAGCTCTGCTCGACCTCACGCTGGTGGAACTCGCGAATCTGGCGTGCAGCCTTTTCGAGCGCCGCGACAAAGGCCGGATCGAGGCCTTCGAGCGCGGCATCGATCTGCTCCTGCGGCAGGCGAAAACTCTGCAGCTCAACACCGTCAAAACGCTGACAGTAATCGCGCACCGCGGCATCGCCGTTGGCGCGCACGTTTGCCACGATATCGCGGGCGGCGTCGACGATGTTTTGCGGCAGCACGCCCTTGCGATTGAGCTGATTGGTAACGAGGTGCTCGCCGGGAGCAAGCTTGATGGTCTTCATATCGGTATCCCCTATCGGTCGAGGTTATGTTCGAAAAACGAGAGGCCGGGCGGCGGCGCCAGTCGACCCGCAGCCCAGACGTTGGGGCGCCCGTGCGTGCTCGCGCTATTGTGCCGAGCCCGCAACGGGCTCAAAATGCCTGTCCTTCACGGCTACCGCCAAGCGATCGGCCAGATTGCGTACGCGCGGATCCAAGCGCGCGGCACCTGGGTTGACGAAGAAGCGGGCCGTACAGTCCATGATGCGACCGGTGATGACCAGGTCGTTGTCACGCAGCGTGGCGCCCGTGGCGGTAATGTCCACGATGCGGTCGGTCATGCCGACAATGGGACCCAGCTCGATGTTGCCGTGCAGCGAAACGATGTCGGCGTTCACGCCGCGCTCGGCATACCAGGCACTCGCGATGCGCGGGTACTTGGTTGCCACGCGAAGCGACCCACGGCGGGCATAGTTGCGCTCGGCCTGGCCGGCGCGCCACGCGGGCTCCGCCTCGATAAACGTGCACAGGCCGTAGCCCAGGTCGACCAGCTGCAGCAGGTTGAGGTCCGCCTCGATAAGCGAGTCCCAGCCGCAGATGCCGCAGTCGGCACCGCCGCAGCCCACAAAGGCGGGCGCGTCGCTGGGACGCACGATGACAAACTCGATATCGCCGACCGTGCCCTCACCGGCACGCGTGTCGCGGCCGCGCACGATGAGGTGACGGCCGGGGTCACGCAGCTCAGAGACGTCCAGGCCCGCGGCCTCGAGTACGTCGAGCGTGTCGGCCTTGAGCGAGCCCTTGGGCACGGCAATGCGAAGCGGACCCTCGGCGCCACGGCCCACGGCGTGGTCGCCATCGGAAGCGGCGTCCTCGACCGAAGTTCGCGCGGCTTCCAGACGCTCGAGCGAAAAGGCAAAGCCCGCCGCCGGCACCTCGATGCCGTCGCCAAATGCACCGGTAAAGATGGAGTCGTAGCGTCCGCCCGAACCCACCGGATCGGGCAGGCCGCCGGCATAGGCCTTAAAGACCAGACCCGTGTAGTAATCAAACGAGTTCATGATGGAGAAGTCGAAGGACAGCACCTGGGCGTCCTCGGGAGCCAGGCCCTCGACCAGGGCACGCAGCTCGCGCGTGAGCGGCGCGACAATGCCCACCGCCGCCAGAAGCGCGTCGACGCGGTCGAGTACCTCAGCGCCGCCGTGCAAGCG
>URNC01000026.1 GCA_900549065.1 uncultured Collinsella sp.
CGTCGAGCACGAGCAGGCGTGGCCGGGCGATCAGCGCCAGCGCGAGCCCCAGGCGCTGCCGCATGCCCATCGAGAAGCGCCCGGCGCGCTTCTTCCCGGTGTCCGCGAGGTCCACGGCGGCGAGCACCTCATCTATGCGGCTCTCGGGAAGGCCCAGCAGCGTGGTGCGCACGCGCAGGTTCTCGCGTGCGGTGAGGTTGGGGTAGAGCGGCGCCTCCTCGATGAGGCTGCCGATTGCGTAGAGGTCCTCGCGGTGCCAGGCGTGCCCGGCAAAGAGGATCTCCCCGGCCGTCGGCCGCAGCATTCCGCAGATCATCTTGAGCGTTGTCGACTTGCCGGCGCCGTTGGGGCCGAGCAGCCCGTACACCTCGCCCTCGCGGATATGAAGGCTCACGTCGGCCACGGCATCCTGCGCCTGGTCGCCGCGGTCGAAGCGCTTGGTGAGCCCGCGCGTCTCGAGCATGTAACCCATGGGTTCGTCCTTTCTCTTCCGGGCGCGCGGGCCGAGTCGCCGTGCCCGCGCGCCTTACCTTTCGGGTTCACCATCCATGGTGGGGCGCGTTTCTAACGAAGCCGTAACGGTCGTTGGGCTCTTTTGGCGCCAGCCCTTCTCGACCCGTACGCCACTCATGGTATGTTTATCGCGATAACAAGGACGGAGGTGCCCGTGGCACGCAATAAGTACCCGGAGGAGACGGTCGAGAAGATTCTCGACGTTGCCGAGCGGCTCCTCGTGGAGCGCGGCTACGAGCACACCACGATGATCTGAAGAGCAATACGCTAAATCGAAAAAGGCAAACGGCTGTATAAGCCGCCGTGACGGGCGACGATTCATGCCCTCCCAAAAAACATGCGTAAGATCGAGCGGAGGCTGAGCACGCCGAAACGGCCCAGTGAGTGTTATTTTGCGAGCTAGGCGCATTGAAAGCGACCTTTCGTGGTATAAACTACTTGCCGGAAGCCGCGGCTTTCAGAGTACGGCTTACGTGTACGTTTAACCTCCGTGGGCGACGGGGTGCCGCAAGGCGTAGAATATCGCCCACCTGTAGGGGCCTGCAGCGATGCGGGCCCCGCTTCGTATGAAGGGGGGCGTAATCGATGAAGATCGTATCCATCTCCCAGGACTTCTTCGACCTCGTCGATGGCGACCGTGAGCTCATGCTTAAGCACAATCGTCCCTGCATCGTGGTGGTGAGGCTGCGTTTCCGCGGGAAGCGCAGGGGCTTCGCCGTGCCGCTGCGTTCCAACATCGCCCCTAACGTGCCCAAAGACCAGTACTTTGCGTTGCCACCCCGCCCCACGACGCGCCCCGGCTGCCGCCACGGCATCCACTACATCAAGATGTTCCCCATAACCAAGGCCTACCAGCGCCGCTTCAGGACCGAGGGCTCGGCCTACTACGAGACGCTCCAGCGCATCATCGATGGCAACACCAAGCGCATTGTCTCCGAGTGCCAGGCATACCTCGACCGCTACGAGCGCGAGGGAAGGCCTCGCTTTGCCGTCGACATCGACCGCATCGTGGGACTGCTGGAGGGCGAGAAGTAGGGCATCTCGGCTCAGTCTCGAGCCATGCGGAGTCGCTCCGCATTTTTGAACGCCGCGTGTGCGTCCCAAATACTTGAGAAACAAGCTGTGAAGTGCGGTGGCGCGCTCGTGCCCGTGCACAGCCGTCACCATCAGCGTCTACGCGGCGTCGGCTTCAAGTGGAACTGGCGCCGCTGCTGTATATGGTTTGCCTTGCTGCAAATAGCGATCAATGCCCGCGATGTTTCTGCTTGCGCTTCAGTTTTCTCTGTTCGTAGCGCGCATCAGCCTTTTCCACACGGCGTCGGCTTCTTGCTTGAGCTGACTCCCGCTTCATCGTTTCCCGCTGTGCCGCGAGCGCCTGTTGTGCCTTGGTGCTCACCGCGGGCCGTTTAAGGGCTTTCGCTGCCTCGCGAGCGCGCCGCTTGGGGTTCTTCGCGGGCTTGCTTGTTTCAGTGGCCTTGTCGCCGAAGAACGAGAGCTTCTCCCATTCGCTTGTAACGAATCGCAGAATCTCCTCATCGGACGGCTCCGCGCCGAAGACGATGCGGGCGACGCCATACCTTCCGCCTTCGACGTGCTCCGCCAGCCCGACCCAGAATTGACCGTCGTGATATACGGTCAGGGTGGACGACACGCTGATCTGCATGGTTGGTTCCTCCTTTATGTAGATGACCATGCAGAGAAGGGACAACCAAGGAGGCAGGTTACTGATGCGGACTAGCGCACGCCCACGACTACCCGACGGGGACTGTGTTTTCATCTCTGGTGGTTGGATTGTAGCACGTGCGAATGCGCATTGACCTCGCTGCCGGCATGCTGTGATTGGGGTCGGAATTTCGAATTCTCGATAATATGCCTACGTGCATCGCCCCTCAGTTTCGGAACTTAAAAACATCTCGAGTTTCGAAACCGAGAGGGAGCTCGCGCCGCTGCTATCCGTCAGGGATGCGTTCCCGAAGGTTCTCATCGCCCGCACGAGGCATGAACCCTATACCCGGGATGGTGTTCTCGTGCTGGACCTCGCGAGGTGGCTGCTCGGCAAGCAGGAGTTCTGAGCGTCATACGGGGATATCGCGGGATTCTGCCGGATAAGAAAAAGCCGAGGGAAACGTCCCGGCACTTGGAAGCCCTCCTGGCGGAAAATCAAATAGCCTCCGAACCTTCTGGTTCTGAGGCCTTCTTTTTGTATGTCTGCCTAAAACGACTCCTCGCCAAAGCCCCTTGAGCATCGGGCGGCATTATCGAGCGTGGGCGTTATCGTAGGTATCTTTGATCTCTTCCGGCAAATTGTCGGGAATCAGCGCCTTCAGTCTATCCTCGTTACCATCTTGGATCGCCTGCTCGTAGTACCAGCATTTGAACCTCAGCATATCCAGCGCACGGTTCATGTTTGCGATCTCCGACTCCATGTGGGCCTTCCGCTCCTCGAACATGGCCTTGCGCTGGGGGTATGTTGATGGACCCTCTGCGCACCATTCCATGAACAGGCGGATGTCCTTGATCTCCATTCCCGCCTTCTTCAGGCATTCGATGACCCGAAGCGCCTCGAGTTCTGTATCGCCGAATCGGCGAATGCCGGACGTCCGCTCCAATTCCGGGAACAATCCCTGCTTGTCGTAATAACGCAGCGTGGAAACGGGCAGACCGAACATATCTGCTACCTGTCCGATTGTGTACATGGTCCCTCCGGACGAGTCTTGAATTAACTCATTGACCTAAAGTTAGGTTTAGGTATTACCTTCATTCTCGTCAATATCAATTGGGAGCGCAAGGGGTGTTCAGTAATCGCCGGTCACCCCGCCCTTGAGCAGGCGCGACGAATGGGCATGGGAGTCTAGACGCGGCTTAGCTGCGCGGAAGCGGTTTTGTACTCAAAACCATCGACAGGAGGAATCAAACATGACGATTAAACAGACGGCGGGCAGAGATGCCCTGGGGGATTTTGCCCCCAAATTTGCACAGCTCAATGACGATGTGCTGTTCGGCGAGGTGTGGAGCCGAGAAGACAGGCTTTCCCTTCGAGACCGCAGCGTGGTGACGGTGGTTGCCTTGATGGCACAGGGGCTGACGGATTCTTCGTTCCAATACCATCTGATGTCCGCAAAGAACAATGGCGTGACCAGGGCGGAGATAGCGGAAATCCTTACGCATGTGGCGTTTTATGCGGGATGGCCCAAGGCGTGGGCGGCCTTTCGCATGGCGAAGGAGGTCTGGGCAGATGATGATGCCGCTGATGCAAGAGCTGAGCATCAAAACGAGATGGCCTTTCCTATCGGTGTCCCCAACGACGCGTTTGCGAAGTACTTTATCGGGCAAAGCTACCTCGCGTCCCTTTCCACCGAGCAGGTCGGCATTTACAACGTTACGTTCGAGCCCGGCTGCCGCAACAACTGGCATGTCCATCACGCCAAAAGCGGTGGCGGACAGATCCTCGTCTGCGTGGCCGGTCGAGGGCTTTACCAGGAATGGGGTAAACCGGCACAGGAACTGCGCCCTGGCGACGTGGTCAACATCGCTCCGGGTGTGAAACATTGGCACGGTGCGGCGCCCGACAGCTGGTTCTCCCATCTCGCGGTGGAGGTTCCGGGCGAGGAGGCCTCCAACGAGTGGTTGGAGCCCGTGGACGACGAGCAATACCTTAAAGCGACTGACAAGGAGGCTTAAACATGGAACAGTTGAATCTGACGCAGGAATGGGACAAGGTATTCCCCAAAAGCGATAAGGTTGAGCACAGCAAGGCGACCTTCCACAACCGATACGGCATCACGCTGGCGGCCGACGTCTACGTGCCAAAGAACGCGGAGGGCAAGCTGCCTGCCATCGCCGTCAGCGGTCCGTTTGGCGCGGTGAAGGAGCAAACGTCCGGCCTTTATGCGCAGAAAATGGCGGAGCTGGGCTTTTTCGCGATTGCCTTCGACCCGTCCTATACCGGCGAGAGCGGCGGTGTGCCCCGCTATGTAGCATCGCCGGACATCAACACCGAGGATTTCTGCGCAGCGGTGGATTTCCTCTCCGTGCAGAATAACGTTGACACGGAGCGCATCGGCATCATCGGCATCTGCGGTTGGGGCGGCATGGCAGTCAATGCGGCGGCCATCGACACCCGCATCAAAGCTACCGCGGCTATGACGATGTACGACATGACCCGCGTGACCGCCAATGGCTATTTTGACGCCGAGGATTCTGAGCAGGCACGCTTCGAAAAGCGGAAAGCGCTGAATGTACAGCGCACCGAGGACTATAAAAACGGCAGTTACGCGCTGGCGGGCGGCGTGGTCGATCCGCTGCCGGAGGACGCGCCGCAGTTTGTGGCGGACTATTACGCCTACTACAAGACTCCGCGAGGCTACCATCCCCGCAGCCTTGGCTCCAATGGCGGCTGGAATGTGACGTCCTCACTGTCGTTTTTGAATATGCCGATTTTGCAATATAGCAGCGAAATCCGCTCTGCTGTGTTGCTGGTGCATGGCGAGAAGGCGCACTCCCGCTATTTCAGCGAAACCGCGTACAGCAAACTGACCGGGGACAACAAGGAGCTGCTTATTATCCCTGGTGCCAGCCACACCGACCTTTACGATCAGATGGACGTCATTCCGTTTGGAAAGCTGAAAGCGTTCTTTGAGGAGTATTTGAAATAAGGCGTGCCTTGATTCAATGCCAAGTCTCCAGCAACGATTCTTCTAAAGAGTGGAAGTAGCTGAAACGAGGCGACTGCATAGCTCCATCTGTTTTGGTTAAAACAAAAAATATGCCGCGCGCCTGCGGCATGAAGGAGGGAGATTCTTATGAATATCGTTGTATTGAGTGGTAGCCCGCGCAAGGGCGCCAATACCGACACCATGGTCGAGGCGTTTGCCGAGACCGCGCGTGAGGGCGGCAATACGGTCGAGGTCGTCCGTGTTGCCAGCAAGAAAATCGCTGGTTGCCTGGGGTGTCAGTATTGCTTCGCCCATGAGGGCACTTGCGTGCAGAAGGATGACATGGCCGACGTGATCGAGTCGCTGAAAGGCGCCGATATGGTTGTCTTCGCTTCGCCTATCTACTGGTTTGATATCACTGCGCAGGAGAAGGCCGCCATCGACCGCCTGTACGCCTTCGGTGCTACAGGCTTCCCGTTCACCAAGACGGCCCTTTTGCTCGATAGCCACAGCGAGGGCGTCTATGATGCGGCGATTGCTATGTATAGGGCCACATGCGCGTACTGCAAGTGGGAGGACCAGGGCATTGTCACCATTAGCGGCATGACCGAGCGCGACAGCATGGCCTCCTCGCCCAAGTTGGAAGAGGTGCGAGAGCTCGCTCGCAAGCTCGCCTAAGGACAAGAAGAACGCATGGCAATCGGTGTTGGTGGAAAATGCTTGCTATCCTTACCAAGAGGAATGCTGATTGCCATGCGTTGATGCTTCCGCGGACAATTCCGGCGTGCTAAAACGCCTTCTCGTTCAAGAATTCCCTGAACGCGGGAATGTCAAAGCCAACGAGACCACGCCCGCGCTCTCCGATGACGCCGTCCTCCAGGAGGCGGCGTTTGTATTGGCTTGTGTAGTTGCTGGCGACGCCCATGCGTTTGGCTATCTCCGAGACCCTGCTGGGGCCAGAATCGGGCAGCATCGCGAGCAAAAACTCAATGTCTTTATCGGAAAGCTCTCGATAGGTCGTTTCGAGAGAAGCCCGATGCCATGCTTCTCGAGTTGCCTGAAGATGCCATTCATGCACGTGCGCCAGTTGCCCTGGGCTTCTTGAACATATGTCCAATCGATGCCCACTGGACCAATTTGAACGCCGTTCATGCGCGCGTGAGACTGTGAAAGGTAGCTATCTGCCGCTTCTTTGGTTCGCTCGATAATATCTTCGAGCATGCCTGGCATGGCGGAGCCATTTGCTGTACTCCATGGTGGCTCCTTTGCAAGTTTTGCTAATTTTTGCAACTTTTGCTAACTTTTGCGAGTTTTGCTAACGGCTTAGGACGGTGCGGGAAGCCCCCGTATCGTCGACATTTCCGAGGATGACCTCCGCAACGAGCGGGGCCCGGGGCGCGATATTGCTGCGCTCCGGGCCCCGCTGCTTTGTAAAACTATGGCGGTTCTGCCGTCGTCCTAATCAAACAAACTTGGCATGTCGTTTTCTTTCATAAGGGCACCGGCGGAGGGGAGGCTCTGCGCGGTGAACTTCTCGGCCGAGACGCCGGCGCCAAGGATCTCTTCGGTTGTGCCGACGGTGGTGACCGAGCGGCCCTTCTTGGCCGTAAAGGCCTGGACACCCTGCGTGTTGGTAGTCGTCTTGGTCTTGAGCAGCGACGTGTTGAAGTTCATCAGGCGGTAGTCGCTCGAGACCAGCGCGATGTCGCGGTCCTCCTTGAGCACCTGGGCATACAGCAGCTTGCTGCCGCCGTAGATGGCGTTCTTGAGGCGTTTGCGGTTGGTCTTGGTGACGTATCCAGAAAGCGCGACGCGCACCACGCGGCCGTTTTCAAAGACAAACAGCACGTCGGCCTTATAGTCCTCGGGGTCGATGACCCAGATGACGCTCTCGTCGGGTTCCATCTCAAGATCGGTGGGCAGGTACGAGCCCAGCTGGGCCGACTTGGTGTCCTCAAACGCCGCGACCTTGCACTTGTACACCTGGCTCTTGTTGGTAAAGACCAGCAGCTCGTGGGTGTTGGAGGACGGGAGCTCGATAAAGGGTTTGTCGCCGTCCTTGTACTTGAGCGTGGTCGCCTTCTTGAGTACGCGGTCCGTCATCTTTTTAAGGTAGCCATCGCGCGAAAGCATGATGGTAACCGGATATTCCTCGACCTCGGGCTCCAAGCTTACCTCGATAACCTCATGGGGCTCGATCCTGCCCGTGCGGCGCGGCATCACATACTTCTTGTTGACCGCGGCCAGCTCGTCGCTGATGACCTTCTTGATGTTCTCCTCGCTGGAGAGGATTTCCTCAAGCTCGGCAATCTCGCCCTCAAGCTTGGCGATGTCCTTGGTGCGGTTGAGGATGTACTCCTCGTTGATGTTGCGGAGCTTAAGTTCGGCAACAAACTCGGCCTGGGTCTCGTCGATGTCGAAACCCTTCATAAGGTTGGGCACGACCTCGGCTTCGAGCTTGGTGCCGCGGATGATGGCGATGGCCTTGTCGATGTCGAGCAAGATTGCCTCAAGGCCGTGCAGCAGGTGCAGGCGCTCGGACTTTTTGCCCAGGTCATAGTTAATGCGGCGACGCGTGGACTCAATACGCCACTTGACCCACTCGTGCAGAATCTGGCGCACGCCCATAACGCGAGGGTAACCATCGACCAGCACGTTGAAGTTGCACGAGAACGAATCCTGCAGCGTGGTCGAGCGATAGAGCTTGGCCATGAGCTTGTCGGGGTCGACGCCGCGCTTAAGGTCGATAGCGATGCGCAAGCCCGAGAGGTCGGTTTCGTCGCGGATGTCTGCGATCTCCTTGACCTTGCCCTCCTTGGAGAGCTTGACGATGCGTTCGATGATGACATCGGTCTTGGTGGTGTAGGGGATCTCGTAGACCTCGATGATGCGCTCTTCGGGAATCCAGCGCCAGCGGGAGCGGATCTGGAAGCTGCCAAGGCCGGTCTCGATAATCTTTTCCATCTCCTCGCGGCGGTAGATAATTTCGCCGCCGGTCGAGAAGTCGGGCATGGGCATGTACTCGAGCAGGTCGCAGTCGGGATCCTGCAGGTAGTGCATCGTAGCGGTGCAGACCTCGTTGAGGTTGAAACCGCAGATGTCGGACGCCATGGCGACGCCGATGCCCTTGTTGGCCGAGACGAGGATGTTGGGGAACGTGGTGGGCAGCAGACGCGGCTCCTTCATGGCGCCATCGTAGCTGTCGACGAAGTCGACCGGGTCCTTGTCGATGTCCTTGAAGATCTCGGCGCTGATGGGGGAGAGCTTGGCCTCGGTATAACGCGAGGCGGCGTAGCTCAGATCGCCCGAATAGTACTTGCCAAAGTTGCCCTTCGACTCCACGAAGGGGGCGAGCAGCGCCTCGTTGCCGGTTGCCAGACGCACCATCGTCTCGTAGATCGCGGCGTCACCGTGCGGGTTGAGCTTCATGGTCTGGCCCACGATGTTGGCGCTCTTCTGGCGCTCGCCCTTGAGCAGACCCATCTTGTACATGGTGTAGAGCAGCTTGCGGTGCGAGGGCTTAAAGCCGTCGATCTCGGGGAACGCACGCGAGACGTTGACGCTCATGGCGTAGGGCATGTAGTTGACCTCGAGCGTCTGCGTGATCGGCTGGTCGGTGACCTCGGAGTGCAGGCCGATGACGTTCTCGGCGTTGACCTGCTTTTTCTTGGGCTGGTTCTTCGTCTTCTTCTTTGCCACGATTTCCTCTTGAACTTCTTATGGGCCGTCGTTATCGATTTGCTGCTACTGCAGGTCCAGCTGGTCAAGGTATTCCTTGCCGTGCTCGGAGATATGGCGCTTGCGGCCTGCCTCGTCGTTGCCCAGCAAAAGGTTGAACATGGTCTCCATCTTGGTGACGTCCTCGGGCTCCACCTTGATCAGACGACGCGTCTCGGGGTTCATGGTGGTGAGCCACATCATGTCCGGATCGTTCTCACCAAGACCCTTGGAGCGGTTGATGGAGCACTTCTGGTCGCCGATCTCCTTAAGGATGCCGTTCTTCTCGAGCTCGGTGTAGGCAAAGTAGGTCTTCTCTTTGCAGTTGATCTCGTAGAGCGGCGACTCGGCGATATAGACGTAGCCCTCGTCGATAAGCGTTGGCACCAGGCGGTAGAGCATGGTGAGCACGAGCGTGCGGATGTGGTAACCGTCGACGTCGGCGTCCGTACAGATGATGACCTTGTTCCAGTTGAGGTTGTCTAGGTCGAAGGCGCCGAGGTTCTTGATGCGCTTGTCTTTGATCTCCACGCCGCAGCCCAGCACGCGCATGAGGTCCATGATGATGTCGGACTTAAAGATGCGCGGGTAGTCCTCCTTCAGGCAGTTGAGGATCTTACCGCGGACGGGCATAACGCCCTGGAACTCGGCATCGCGCGAGGTGCGAATGGCGCCTGCTGCCGAGTCGCCCTCTACGATGTAAATCTCGCGACGGCTCTTGTCCCTGGAGCGGCAGTCGATGAACTTCTGCACGCGGTTGGCCATGTCGGTCTTCTGCTGCAGGTTGGTCTTGATGCTCTGGCGCGTCTTCTCGGCATTCTCGCGCGAGCGCTTGTTGATGAGCACCTGCTCCATGATCTTGTTGGCGGCGTCCTTGTTCTCGATCAAGTAGGTCGAGAGACGCTCCTTAAAGAAAGCCGTCATAGCCTGCTGGATAAAGCGGTTGTTGATGGCCTTCTTGGTCTGGTTCTCGTAGGACGTCTGGGTGGAGAAGCAGTTGGTCACCAGCACTAGGCAGTCCTGGACGTCCTGCCACTTAATGCCGCTCTCATTTTTGTTGTACTTGCCCTGTTGCTTGATGTAGGCATCGATGGCGCTAGTGAGGGCGCTGCGGGCAGCCTTCTCGGGCGAGCCGCCGTTCTCGAGCCACGATGAGTTGTGGTAGTACTCCTGCATCATGAAGGTGCGCGAGAAGCACATGCACGCGGTGATTTTTACGTTGTAGTCGGGCAGGTCCTCGCGGTCGCGACCGCGACGGTCGGCCTCGATAAAGAAGGGCTCGGTAAGGTAGTCGGTACCGACCTTCTCGAGCACATAGTCCTCGATGCCCTTGGGATAGCAAAAATCCTCTTCGGAAAACTCACCATCGTCGCCCTCGATGCGCAGGCGGAAGGTCACGTTGGCGTTGACCACGGCCTGACGGCGCATGGTCTCGCGATACCAATCGTGGGGGATACTGATGGAGGTAAAGACCTCAAGATCGGGACGCCACTTGATGGTGGTACCGGTGCGGTTCTCGTCGCTGGGCTCAATCTCGAGCGCCTTCTTTTTGGCGCCGACGACCTTGCCCTTCTTAAAGTGCAGGGAGTACTTATTGCCGTCGCGCCAAACCGTGACATCCATGTACTCGGAGGCGTACTGGGTCGCGCAGGAGCCCAGGCCGTTGGTACCGAGCGAGAAGTCGTAGTCGCCGCCCTGGTTGTTATTGTATTTGCCGCCGGCGTAGAGCTCGCAAAAGACGAGCTCCCAGTTAAAGCGCTTTTCGGAGGGGTTCCAGTCGAGCGGGCAACCGCGGCCGTTGTCCTCTACCTGAATGGAGCCATCGCGAAAGGCGGTAAGGGTGATGAGCTTGCCGTAGCCCTGGCGCGCCTCGTCAACGGCGTTGGACAGGATCTCAAAGGCAGCGTGTGCACAGCCATCGAGTCCGTCCGAGCCAAAGATGACGGCGGGGCGCAGGCGTACGCGTTCCTCGTCCTTGAGCTGGCGGATACTGTCGTTACCATAGTTTGCGGTGTTTTTTGCCATACTCGCTCTCTCGGTGCTCCTTTGCTGCGTTTAAGTCATATAGATAGTCAAAGTAGCATAGCCCAGCCCACAGACGATTCCAACCAACACGAAATCCATCGAACAATCGTTCGGATTAACAGGGATAGTGTTTAGTGGTAGCGCGGCATTGTTAAACAAATTTGGATACAGATGAATTTTATTTAATAGGGATCTAGTTTTACTAAACAAAATCGAACGATGCTGATCGCACGAGCGGGCACATCGATCGACTATCAATCACGTTTACTCGGAGAAACCCGAGTCGGTTTTGTCCGAGTAAGTTTGAATGGCGAATTGAAATTGGTATGTCTGCATGGCGATGACAGATATGGTTTTCATAATGACAGATATAGTTGACATCTTCTGATAGATGCAATATATTTCTGTCATGTTGCAACGGATATCTGTCCATTACTACGAAAGGAACTCCATGCCGGGCAAAAGGAACCTACGCATGAAGGCGGCGCGCGCGGCGGTTGGCCTTTCGCAAGCTGACCTGGCCGAGGCCGTGGGCGTTACGCGCCAGACCATCGGCTTGATCGAGGCGGGCGGCTACAACCCCACGCTCAATTTGTGCGTGGCAATCTGTAAAGCGCTACGCGTTACGTTGAACGACTTGTTTTGGGAAGACGAGAACGACGTCGACCCTGACGCTCTTTAGGAGTTCGCTATGAAATTTGAAGATTTAAAACTCGTGCAAAAGTGGCGTGAATATGCCGGCCCAAAGGATGAGCGCCTGGAGGCCGAGAGCGCGAAGATCTACAAGATTGGTTTCGTGCTGCTTTCGTTTGGCATGTTGATGATCTTTTTCTACCAGTTTATAGCTCGACAGGTTGCGTGGGTTCACAGCGACACCAGTGAAATGCCGCATGGCTTTGCAACGCCGTTCGAGGCAGCCATGTATTTGTGGCTCGTTCTCGTGATGTTGATTTGCGCAGGACTGCAAACGCGGAAGGGCTGTGTCGATACCAATCGTTTTGGGCAAACCGAGCATCTTCCTGTTGGATATTTCCTGCTTGTCAGCGGTCTTAGCGGCGCCGCGTTCGCTCTTGTTATTGCCGCAATGCGCTGTATCGCTGAGGCGCAGATCGTACCGCTCGAAAGCGTCTTTTGGTTGGCGAACCTGGCCACGGGCGTGTTCTGCGGCGCGACGATTTTCGCGGCCACGTTTGCTGCCCTGTGCACAACGTTTTTCACGGCGAAAAGACGCCGTGCCAAGCTCGAGGCAGAACTCGACTCCTCTGATGACATCTAATGCGTAATGGGCTGGCTCTGGGTATCCAGAACCAGCCCATTTGATGTTCGATGAGCCGAGTTGGCGTCTCTCACAAAAGTAACTAGAAGCTAGCGAGGCCTATCCGAACTGCCCTCATTGGCGGTATCTTTTTCGAGCCCCGTGCGGCGGGCGCTGTAGGCGACGAGGCCGGCGCCGGCTGCGGCGAGTGCTGCAGCGGCTGCCGTAAGGGGAGCGTTGACATCGCCCGTGCCCGCAAGCGCGCCCGCTTTTCCGGAGCGCTTGTTATTGCCGTGGTCCTTGCCACTGCCGGAGCTGCTTCCGCCGGAGCCGCCGCCCTCGTCGGTACCGCCGCCACTCGAGCCACTATCGCTGTCCGCCGTCATCGGGGCGTCGTGAAGTCCTGTCGTATCCGCGCTGTCGCATACGCCGACCTGAACTTCTGAGCGTTCGCATGCCGCGTCGGGCACATGAAGCTCGTGCAGTACGGCACCAAGCGCCGAGTTTGCGCCCGGTCGAATTTCCTCGAGCGTCACGGGATCGAGCGCCACCAGATTACGCGCCTTCGCATACAGCGTTACGCGTTTGCCCACTTCGTCGCTCCAGCTCTCGGGGATGGCGAAGCTCATGCGGAACTGTGCCGTGCAACCCGGTGCCAGCACGGCGTTGCCGTTGTCGGCTACCAGCGGGTGCGTCGCAAAACGTGTGCCCAGCGTCTCGAGCGCGTACTTCACGCGTGCCATGTCGTTGGCCGAAGCGTCCTCGGCAAGCTCTGGGTCGTAGATCGAAGCCATGCGTGCGTTCGCTCCGAATCCGATGGATGCGCTGGAGAACGGCTGGCTGGAGCCCTCTCGGTACAGATCGATCGTGCCGGCGGTCAGCAAGGTGTTGCCGTCGTTTCGCACCGTGACCATGAAGGATTCGCCTGCTGCTCCGGGCACCACTGCGCCCGAGGTAGCGACCGCGCCCGTCGGAGTGGCACACGCCACCAAGGGCACTTCGATGCCGTGCAGCTCTGCCTCGCTCTTCTCCGCGCTCACAATGTGCGTGGCGAGCGCGGAGAGCATGCCTCCCGACGTCAAAAATGTCGTTATCTGATCGATGGGATGGTCCAGCTCGCACATCACGAACGGCTCCGTGAACAGATCGCCTGCCAAGGTGCTGGCGAAGATGCGGAAGTGCTTGCCCATCACTGCTACCGGGTTGCCTTCTTCGTCGTAGGTCTGTCCCACCTTGCCATCGGTGTTCTCTACATAGAGCACGCACCTGCCGTTGTTGCTTACGCTAAACGATGCCGGGCCACAGCCTGCGGCACCCACGGGCTCCGACGCAAATGCCGCCGCGCCTCGCGTCCAAGTAATATGCTGCAGCTGCTCGTTGACGGTGGCCAAAAAGCCCGTGTGCTGCGGCCACGGCACCGCACGGGGTACCGTGGCGTCTGGTGACATAACGCCCCAGCCCGCAATGGACTGGCCGATCACGGCGTACGATGCGCAGCCGCAACCGTCTGCGGTCTCGTACGCAACGGGCACCACCATTTTGCCGTTGATATCCTCGGGCTCGCCCAGTTCGATACTCGACGGTGCTTGCGGAAAGCGGAGAACTTGGCGGAACGTCAGGCTGTCGCCCGAAACGTCCGACCACAGGGTAAAGCACTCCAGCGCAACCTCAGCCTCGCTGCCGAGTGCCTTTTCTGCGGTGGTTCCGCGGCGGTGGAGGTAGGCACCCGACAAGCGCCCGTCGACGAGCGTCTTGCCCACCGTGATACGCGGGCACTGCAGGCAATGGTAGCCATCCTCTTGCAGGCGGCCGCGCGAGATGCTGCGCCATGACGTATGCGACACCACGCGGATCTCGTCATTACTTATGCGCAGGCGCACAACGGACAGTATGCCGGCTGTGCTTGCCGTATCGAAAAGGGTGTTGTCGCCGTTGGGGCGCTCGCCCGAGACCAGCAACACGTAGGCGTCCTGGTTTTCTCTTCCGTCCGTATATTCCACCACGTCGAAGTCGTAATCGTATATGCCGTCGCGCTCCACGTCGCCCTCGCCAAACCCAAGGGGAAAGTCCACGGGCGTGGGAGCGGACCACGTGCCGTTTGCCTTTGTGTGCACCACCAGACGCGAGCGGCCATTGTCGCCGTAGCGCACCGAGGCGATACGGAACAGGCATTCTACGCCGGCGATAATCGCCAGCTTCATGTGAGCTTCGCTGAGAACGCCGGTAAACAGCACGTTGTCGCTCGAGGGCTTGATTCCGCCACGCTCGTCCTCCGATACACCAGCAGAATTGGCGTTGGGGTCCGCAACGGCGTTCGTCGCCTGCCTGACATAGTTGTACGCATACATCGGCGCGGCGTTTTCGTCGTTCTCTATCAGTGCGTGGACGAAATGCTCGATCTGTCCCGTGTCGTCGCTTTCTGCATCCGCCTCGAGCTCAATGCGCGTGACCGACCGGTCCCAATCGCGTACGGTAGGCGCGACATTCCTTGCAGTGGCCTTAACCTCAGCGCGTGCGAGCAGCTCGGCGTTGGTGACGATGGTGGCCGATGCGATAAATTGCGGCACGCCGTCCGCCTCGATGTTGCCGGGCATGCCGAAGCGGGCATCCAGCGTGTAAGGCGTATCTCCACCCAATGCGAGCTCAGAGCGATGGAGCACATACTGGTCGCCATTGTTCACCGACATATTCCACGAATCGAGGAGTGTGGGCCACGACCCCGACCAAGCCTTGGTGGTCCACTTGAACATTACGAACTGGAGTATCACATCGACATCGACGTCTGCACCCACGCGCAGCCGCGGAAGCTGGTGCCCGTCCGCCTTCTCGTACCCAATGAACAGGGTGAGGGATGCGGCGCCACGCACGGCAGACGAGGCGACGCCTGCAACGCCGGCGCCAAAGGTGACGGCAAGCCCGATTTGGATAGTGAATGAGCCCGACGTGCTGGAATAGTCGAGCGAAATGTTCTTGAAAAACGCCGCGCCGCTGCCGTGCGTGTGGGCACCCACGGCGAGCGCCAGCTTCGCCAGCACCCAGGGGTTGACGTTTAGGAAAAACGGCACCGGTCCTAGGGTAAACTGCTCGGTCCAATTGAGGTCGGTTCTTACCTGGAAGAGGGCCTTAATATTGCCGTATGCGGGGTCGTTGTTGTTGCCCCAGGTTTTGCCCACCCAATCGTAGGCGAGCGAGCCGTACACCTGTGTTGCGATATCCATCGTGAACAGCAGCGTGCAATGGTGGCGAAGGAGCTTGGTGTTTCTTGGATCGGTGCCCGAACCGGCACTCATGCTCTTGTACTGGTTCCACTTCCCCTCCATTTCGTCGAGGTAGCGGTTTGCCTGCTTGGCGCCCGACTCGCGCGGCGATTTCTTCCAGTATTCCGGATCAGGGTTGCCCGAATCGTTCATATAGCTGGCTGGTTTGTATCCTCCACCAAACAGCACGTAACCGGCAAAAGAGAAATCGAACAAAATGGGGAATGAGGGCATCCAGCACGTGAACTTATTGCCGCCGATGCCAGGAAACGCCGCGGGGAAATCAAACGGGGTGATCTCTTGGTCCATGGTGGTGGGAATGATGGTGGTCGAGCCCGATTCTGCCTTTGCGGCCGGCGCGGCGACAACGGCCATGGGGGAGGAGAGCGTGTAGGTTTTGCCCTGGTAGTCGAGCACAAAGCGCAGCTTGCATCCTTCCTCCAGAAGGCCCGATGCCGCATCGAGGAACGTGTCTTCAAGCGTGAACGTTGCCAGATTATTCGCACCCGATGCGCTGGCCTTGATCTGGCCAATCTGCGTGACGGTTTCGGGCGAGCTACCCGTGGCGGGCATTACCTTGTTGATGTGCAGCGTTGCCTGTTCACCCTGTGGCAGATGTGCCTGCACGGTAAAGGCGTGCGTGTCGGGTTGCTCGTTTGCCGTGTCGTCCTTCGGTATTGCCATAAACGTGGCATTGGCGTACTGGATGTCCCATTCGTCGAACGTGAGCTGTCGAAAGTACGGCTCGCCATCGGAAAGCGGACGCGTGGGCGCGGTTATGGCGGTGCCGCCCTGGATACGCGCAAGGGGAATCTCGACATCGCGGTAGCCTGCCGTGCTAATGGAGATGCCGCCGTTAAAGTCGTATGCGTCGAGAAGCGTTGCCTCGTCCACGTAGCCTTCCGAAAGCGGCGCGACCTCAAAGATGGCCGTGCCTTCGTCATCGGTCGTGGCGGTGAGCTGCTTGCCTGCGGCATAGCGCGATGTGAGCGTGACCTGGGCACCCGCGATGGGCGTATTTTTGTTGGCGACGTCGACCACGACCACACCAAACATGGTGCGCGAGAGAACGAGCACCCTGAAGGGGTCTTTTTCGTCGGCATAGGCTTCGGTGGGCGCGAACGGCAATATGAAGGCGTTTGCGCTTCCCGGCACGCGCGGCAACATAATGCTCGCCAGCGAGGACGCTCCGGCAACAAGTAGCGAACGGCGATCAAGCATCTTTGGCTCCCATCCCGCAGGTATCGGTGGAAATAATCCTATTTTGCGAGAAGGTGCCCCGTGGCGGTAGTGCCGTTCGATGGCCAAAATGTCCAATTTGAGTGCGCGAAAGCGTCAGGCCCCCGGAGGGCTTTCGATACGCCGGGCAGTCTGGCCGCTAGCGCAACATGTGGGCAATCAGCTCGGCGCGAGTTCCGATACCAAGCTTGGCATACACTCCTGATAGGCGGTTTTTAACGGTGCCCGGCGATACTCCCATGTGGCGTGCGATTTCGGCGTTGGTCCATCCGCGGCAGGCGAGCATGGCCATGGTGAACTCCGTGGTCGTTAAATCGTCGGCCACGTCCTCGCCCGAATCGGGGTTGTGGATGCGCCGCCAGCCGTAGCTGAATCGATACGTAATCTCGATGATGCGTGCGAAATCGTCAGGGTATTGTGATTTTAAGCATGCCTCGATGAGCCCCTGTAAAAGGCCGTGGTGCTCGCCAATGAGCTCGATAAGGCCGTCGGGGCGCGCAATGTCCCAAGCGGCTCCGAAATGTGCCTTTGCGGCGTCGATGTCCTTGAGGCTCATGCATGCCATGGAAGCCGCCAGGTGCAGGAACAGTTCCGAGATGGGATAGCTTCCCTGTTTCATGATCAGGGCATTTTCCACCATGCCCAGGCTGCGGCCGTATTCGCCGCGCAGATACAAGGCGTGCGCCATCACGTAGCTGGCGAACAGGCGCAGGCCTTCGGGCAGATGCGCCGCAAGCGGATAAAACTCCTCGGCGGAATACGGGGAAGGCAAGTGCAGCAGGACGCTCGCGGGATCGCGTCGGAAATGTTGGTGTAAGCGCGCCGACGGCTGACCGCCAAACGCAAG
>URNC01000027.1 GCA_900549065.1 uncultured Collinsella sp.
GTGATGGCCTGTCTGTCCAGCCATCAAAAAGATCGTCCCGAGCCGGCGGCGGTCGAGGCGGCGCTCTCGGCGTTTTGTGACCACTATGCGCAAAATGTCGGTCGTTCGCTCCGCGGCGAGCCGCTCACGCCGTGCCCCATGGATGCGTCTGGCCGCGCGGTTCGTCGCGCGGCGATGATCGGTGCGGCGGTCGTTTGCAGCGTGGTTTGGGCTGTGGTCGTGGTTTCGGCCGCGCTGCTGGCGTCGGGCGCTCGCGTGACGGCGACTTTGGGATCGCTCGTGTGGTCTGGGTCGCTACCGGGTATTATTGCCGCACTGGCGTTGGCGCTGCCAGGCATAGCCGGCGTTGCCACGGGGGCACTTGCGCGCAATCGGCGCTCGGGGTTCCTGCAGGGTGTGCTTGCGCTTTCTGCCTGCGAGGTTCCGGTGCTGGTTGTGGCTGCATGTAGCGTATTTTCCCAACGCGCCGTGATGGGCGGCCTTGTTGCCGCTCTGGTTGCAACCTATACGCTTACGTGGTTTTTGCTTGCGATGGGCTTTGCCTTTGAACTTCCCGTTTCGGCACCGCGACGCACAAAAGCCCAGATGGCGACTCCGCTTGCCGGTGGAGCCGCAGCTGCCCGTACTTTTGGCGGACCTGTCGAAGTATCGTCCGATTCTATTTCTACGACCAAGGAGGCCTAGGTCATGGCATCTCAAGTTGAGCTCACCCCATGCGGGGCCATGTTTGACATCTTTAAGCGCGCGGCGCATCTGAGCCATATCGAGCTGTGCGGCTTGGTGCTTTCGTCCCGTCCGCTCGCCGACGGCCGCAGCCCGCAGAGCCGAGCCGCCGATCGCTCTTGGGTTTCCCGCTTTATCGTTCGCGCGCCGGTCGGCACGCTTCAGCAGCGCTACTTTGCCGAATACGGTACCTCGGCTGCGCGTATTATGTCGCAACTGGCCCTGCGCCAGCGAAATCCCATGGACTCCACGGCTGTGATCAATATGGTGTGCGGTCCTGCAGGTGAACCGATGGTACGCGCGCTCGAAGAGTGCCACCAGGACACGAATCTCTATCGCAACGCGCTCGATCGCCTGTCCCAGGCGGCGGAACTCATGCCCGCCGAGCGCGCCGAGGCCGTGCTGGTGCTGTTTGTCGCTGTCGGTTGTTCGGCGGATGTGCGGTCCTCGGTGAACTATGCCATCGACTACGCGCACGCGACCTGTGGCGGAGGCACCTCCACGCCGCGTTCGCTTGGCATGTCGATGACCGCGGGCGAACGCGAACCCGCCCCGGCGCACCCCTTGGGCTTGCTGCGCGTACAAAACAGTTTTGTCGTGAGCGCCCCGCGCTGGATTCAGCCGAGTGAGCAGGGTGTTGAGATTGGCGCGCTGGCCACTGGTGAGGGCGATATTACCGACGTCGGCGACGATGTCTCGGCCCGCCATGCCCATATCTGGTGCGATGCTCAAAATATCTGGCACGTCGAGGACCTGTCGTCCACCAACGGAACCGTGGTGGTAAACGGGGCCACGCGCGTCTGCATTCAGGTCGAGCCCGGCCGTTCCGCCCAACTCAATCCCGGCGACGAGCTCAAGCTCGGCGAATCCACTACCTACGCCATCCTCTTCGGTGCTCTCTAGCCGGCAGATAGGGACGTTTCTTTTCTGCCGGCACTTGGGGACACTCCTCGGCGCGCCAGAGCCAGTCGCCCGGGGATGGAGGGGCCATTTTGGCCCTTGGCGGTCAGTCGGGGCGAAACTAGAAGATCTTTCCGATTCGCGGCTGTTCATGCTTGTAGAGCATCTAAAACAATAGGATGTTATTCTGGAATATGCCGGGTGCGTGAACTTGCCTGTCTTAGCCTTAATAAGGTATAGGGGAGTTTGGCTCAGGGGTTCCGTCTTGTTCTTCAGCGCAGTATTGTGGGACAGATTTGCTGAGATTGGCGCCTTACACCGCAGAGCGCACGGAAGGCTCTCGATTTGTGTTCTGGCCCCAGAATACAGGGCCTGATACTTACCAACTGTGGCATGGATGTAACATCTGTAGAAATCAACCCTTTTGTTGTCGACCTTTGTAAGAAAAACACTGCCATCAACTCTTTGGATGACGAAACTAGGGTGCTTGAGGGGAGCCTTTACTCCCCTCTGAGAGATGACTCATGTTTTTCGCTTGTCGTTGTGAATCCTCCGTTACTGCCGATTCCGGATGAGATTCCTTATCCCTTCGTTTGAGATGGAGGACAATCGGGTCTGGATAAAACACTTCGTATTCTTAAGGGTGGCGATACGCATTTAGAGAAAAACGGTAAATACTGCTAATAGGGGTGACGACGATGGTGCAGGGGCGACCCGCGATGCTCTCATCAATACGTCGGATACTTGGGAAATCAGGTCTAGATGCATGTATGATGATGCTGTGTGGCTATTCAATTAATCCGCGTTCCGAATGGGTGCAGGGTATAGCTGCGACATCGTATGCTTTTGACCCGGCGCGATACTCAGATATTTCTGAGGCGGTTGACGAAGTTTATACGCACTATGCCGCGCAAGGCGTTTCGGAAGTTTGCACATCTACGTTACGGGCTTAGGTTTCTTCAAGCGAGCAGGCCGGTTGCGTTATTTCGAGCGATTTTTCTAGTCTAGACGACAAAAGGCAAAGGATTTGATGGGTATAAAACGCGGACGTTTGTGGGCGGATGCTCAAATCTATTGTGGCAATCGGGCGGTTGAAAAAGATATTTCAACCGCCCGATTGCCAGGTTCGTCGGAGGAGATGTCCGATTCCGACTCTCTTGTAGGAAGAGCTTGAGATCGTATTGGCCCAAGGCAATCTTAAAGCAGTCTCATTGGCAAATCTTCGCTCCTGTTGTGTTGAGGTGTAAGGTATCAGTGATTGATGTTTTGTGGCGGGTAGATTGGGGCCTTCCTTGATTCGATGCGTTCTCTCGAGGTTCATCAGAGCAAAAGGGGCTTTCGTCTTCATTGCTATCACGGTGATTGGAACCGCTCTCTCCTATGCCATGCCATACGTGAACGGGAAATTCTTAGATTTTCTTCTCGGTAACCGCAGCGAAAGAGACGCCGTACTCTTCGCGCTCCTGGTTGCGTCAATAGGAGTTTTCTCCACCCTCTTTACTTATTTTGCAGGAACACTTTCCATTCGCATAACCACGAGACTTTCCTTTGATCTTCTCAGGGAGGCCGTCTTGCGTTTTGAAAGAGACGATTACTTGGTGAATCGGACCATCGATCCAGCCTATACAACGCAACGGATTATTTCCGACTCCAGCGTGGTCTCATCCTTCGTTTTGGCGAATTTTATCAGTGCGCCGCTGTCCATTGTAGCCATTCCCATCGTATTGCTTATCATATGGTCAATTGATTCAACTCTCGCGGTGTTTTCCATCATTCTCCTCATCGTGTATTTCTGTGTAATTACTGGGTTGAGGAAACTTTTGTATAGGGTCACGTATGAGAAGAAAGAGGCGGACAGCGCCTTTTACGCCGCAATTGCATCGCAGCTTAATCAGATTCTCAACATTCAACTGACATCTTCGTACGGCAAGAGCGAACAAGCGCTCGACGCTGGGTTTAAGAGCTATTTTCCCAAAGTTTTGCGCTCCGGAAAGCTATCATATTCTCTGACATCGCTCGATGGTCTTTTCGCAGCGTTGTTTCAAGCGGTGATACTTGTTGTTTCCGGAGTACGAATCATTAACGGAACTATGTCAATAGGCGAGTACACTATCATCGGTACATACTTCGCGGTTCTCTTTAAGACTTTGAAAAGTATGATGTCATTGTTCAAATCCTATCAAGATGCCAAAGCATCATGGGATAGGACGGCTATCGCGACGAGAGAAAAGGAGAGATCGGGGTGGAATCGGACCGATTTAGCTAAACTCGATGAAATAAATGACATTTCGGTATCTGATTTGGAATTCTCGGTTGCCCTTCCAGACGGATCTGTCCGAGAGGTCCTCGGCGGGTTTTCTTTCAAGTTTTCCGGTCCTGGTACATATTGCATAGTTGGGGAAAACGGAAGAGGCAAGACGTCACTTCTTTACTTGATGCTCGGGCTATACTCATCGAAAGGCAAAGTAAAATACAACGGCGTGCCAATCGAAGAATGCGACTTGGATTACATACGTGCGAGAGAGATATCGTGCTGCCCACAGTCGTGCTTCGCGCCGGACGAAACGGTGAAAGAGCTGTTAGAGTATTTCGACACGCCCTTTTCTTCCTATCACCGGGGTGAAGATGGCCTACTTTCGCTGGAAAACAGCGTGAAGGAGTTGCTCGGGAAACGTTGCTCCGCGCTTTCGGGCGGTGAGCTGCGCCGAGTGTACTTATGGTCGGCGATTTCACGCAAGTCGTCAGTTTTGGTACTCGACGAGCCCACGACTGGGTTAGACGCTGTAAGCCGCGCCGAGCTTGCGGCCTATGTTAAGCGCAACAAGCAAAGCCAGCTGATCATCGTTGTCTCTCACGATGACGAGATGGTCGGCGCGGTAGAAGGGGTAGTGGATTTAGGCAGCATGTACCAGGGTAAATGATGACAAGTGTAGTGCTACCCAACTGGCAGAGATAACAAAAAGGCGATGCAGATGCACGTAGCATTCAGGCGGTTCGGACTCGGTGCCTTCACGCCATCGCAACGCTTTCAGATATAGTTCTCGTTCTCTTACTAAAGGAAACTTTAGTCTACGTCATCTTGTCGAGACAGAGGTGAAGCGAAGTGTTGTCGCGACGTATCTTATTCCAGGTGGCTCAGTATCAGCGTGAGAATCGCACCAAAGTGTACTTACGATTCTCGTGTCCCACGGACAACATGAGCTGAGCATTGAGGTTCCACCCTTTGCTGCAACTACACGGGGTTGGACGGCAATGAATATGCCGGGCCGCATACCACGCGCAGCGGGGGTCCATGTCCCAGTATGTTGCCTACAGCAGCCTCGATGTCCACGCACACATCATCTCTGCCTTCGCGTTCAATCCATTTGCCGGAGAGTGCGAGGGTTGCCAGGCCGTAGAATTCGAGCCGAACAAATGAAATGCGGTATCAGCGCATAGGATTAAACTGACGATTGCTTTGCACTGAGAATACGCTTGGAAAGCCGCTATGGGTGGCGGCCCGGGTTAAATAGAGAAGCCCGTCCGATCACTTTCATGTGGCGAACGGTCGGGCTTCTTATTCCACTTGCCAATGCTCGGCTCATATTGGAAGAAAGCTACGCTAATGTTTGCGTGACACTCCTATTTTCTCCGAAGAAAGAGTCGGATAATGAAGAATAGAATTAAAAAAGGTGCCAGATATAACGCAAGTATAAAGGCTAATCCAACGAGACCTTGCAATAATGGCATAACTCCTCCCAGACACGAGATTTTGGTATTTGTTCCCATCTTATTCTGAATTGGACCAAATAGTTCCTAGCCACAAAACTACTCGTCAACTGGATCGCACCAATCTGCTGGCAAAACACAGCTTGATTCTTTATCGACATAGCACCAATCCGCAACAGGGCACTCGGCGATGTCGTAAAAATTGCATATATCAACTCCAAGACAACAAGGCTCAACGGGAGGATGTTCATTTGAACCAACAGGATGGATATGCTTCATAACAGCTCCTCACCTTAATCCAATTAGAGACTACGTTTGATCAATGCCACAGTGATCTACAACGCAGATGCTGCCGCCATCCATGTCATAGTCGCAGTAATCGTATGCACCACAGCCATCTGCTTTATCATAAACAGTACAGATGTCAGTAATGCCCAAGAGGCAGTCAAAAGACATCGGCTTCACGCCTGCCTCGTCGCCACTTCCTGGATTAATCGGATGAATATGCTTCACGACTACCTCCCTTTGAGTGCAGAAAAACCTCAATATTGTGTATAACAAACCAAGATGTCTAGTTCACCATATTTCTAGAATGGTTTCGGCGAACGTAGCAATAAGCTTCGCAGACGGTAATCAGAAGAACGAACACCTCCACAATGGTGACAGCAATGCGCTGAACCGCTTATTCCGATACAGTAGCTTCTCGTTGATTTTTCTCCTGCGAAGATGAGTGGCGGGAAATAAGGTCAAAAGCCATCTCGTAGCACATTTTTCTATATTCACATGATGCAGGGTGTAGACTCTTGGGCAAGTAGCCGTGCTCGTCTGCAGCCTCCCAGCTACAGCCCCCACCACAGAAAGACCGAGCCCAACAGTCCGTACAGTCAATTCTTTTTTCGACACCCTGACTCCAGTTTTCAATATACCTAGTTTCGTCAATTCCGGTGACGATGTTGCCCATTTTGAATCGCATCATCCCGACAAACCTGTGACAGGGGTATACGTCCCCTTCGGGAGTCACGGAAATAAAACGCCTGCCAGCCCCGCATCCGACAAAGGCGATCCTGTTGCTCATAATCAAATCAACTGCAGTTTTCAATGTTCTAAACAAGGGCTTTTCCCCTTGATCAATCTGTTTGAGATATTGATCCGCCAAATCTATTAGGCCCGCCCTGATTTTGTTTAATGAGTGTTCGTCGAGTTTGATATTCTCATCGAATGAGCTCACGGGCGAGAAGTAAATCCTTCTGAAGCCCATCTCTTTAAACTGAAGATAGTCTTCAACAAGGTTACAGTTATTATTTGTTAAGGTCGCTCTTGCGCCGAAGGGGAACGACTCGGAAAAACGACGAACGTTTTTGTCGATATCGGAGAAAGAGCCGCCTCCCGTCTTGTACGGGCGCGATGCATCGTGCTTGCATCCTGTACCATCGAGACTAATCAGAACAGAAAACCCGTGCTCCTTGAAAGAATTCACAGCAGTGTCATTCAAAAGCGTTCCGTTGGTCGTAATAGAATAGGTAAAGTTTCTATTGGGGTATATTCTTTTTGAATAGTCGACCGTTTTCCATATCAGCGGCTCGTTAATCATGGGTTCCCCACCAAAAAAGACGATCGCAAGCGTTTCGTTTTCCGATGAACTTGCGACGAGGTAGTCGACCGCCTTGAAGGCTATCTCGTCTGTCATCAGCAGAGGAGACGTTCCATAATCTCCTTTACCGGCAAAACAGTAACTACAACCAAGGTTGCATGCATGTGAAACGTGGAGTTCGATGGATCTAAGTTTTCGAGGCGTGTCTTTTGTTAAGAAAGTCCGCTCAGACAATCGTTGATACTCATCAATGTCGTCTTCAAGTTCTGCTATGGTCGTTTGGTCGTAGCCTTTCGCAGCAAGTGACTTTGTTAGCAACTTCGAGTTGACCGTTCTTCCCGATGCTTCAAATATGCGAAGCGCATCTTCTGATGCTTGGTCAACCTGAAAGCAATTGCGAGTGACCTCATCGAAGCAGTAACGACGATCACTTACTGAGAAAAAATGCATACGTTCCTCAATTTCATGCTGGACTGGCACTAACCTTGTTTATTGTTGCGCAGCTATAAAAAACCACCAGCGGGGATTCGGTGTGCGGCCCAATCGGACTCCCAAAAGGTTCTATTTGAGACTGGCAAGCTTTGTGTTGTTGGCACTTCGACAGCGCTCTTTATTCCAACATGGAGCCTCGCAGTTTGAGTCGACTTGCCTCTGGAAGGTCCGATCTTAACTTGATTTAGGATGAAAACAGATTACAGGCGCGCTCCTCTAGAAAGAAAGGAAACCAATCGCCGCCTTTCACCAGGAAAGTTTTTATAGCCCACCTCGAGCAAAATGAAAGATGCGAGAGCGATTGGGGAACAACGCGAATCTCCCCTTTTGGGTGGGAGCGAGCCTTCAGCCACCGGCGAACGACTCGCCCTGGTCAGAATCTGGAAGTGGTGCCGGGCCGCTTGGGCCTCCCCGGTGACTTCGTGGGACTTACCTGCCTGACGTCGAGGAGTACATCCGCAAGATTCGTTCCCTATGCCGTTTGCTCTCACGCCCGCCTTAGTTCCAAGTCGGGCGAGCCGCCGCGCTCATGCGACCCGTGGCGGCGACACGTCGACGCCGCGCTCGCTGAGCACATCTTCGGTCGCGGGCGAGCACGAGGTCGCGCCGGCGCATCCGCTGGGACTGCTGTGCGTGCAAAACGGCTACGTGGTGAGCGTCCCGCGCTGGATTCAGCCGAGTGAGGAAGGCGTTGAGATCGGCGCGCTGGCAACGGGGGAGGGCGGCATCACCGACGACGTCTCGGCCCGCCATGCCCATATCTGGTGCGACGAGTCTGGCGCATGGTTTGTCGAGGACCTGTCGTCCACTAACGGCACCGTGGTGGTAAACGGGGCCACGAGTGTGTGTATTCAAGTAGAGCCCGGCCGCTCCGCCCAGCTCAACCCCGGCGACGAGCTCAAACTCGGCGAATCCACCACCTACGCCATCCTGCTCGGCGCCCTCTAGCCGGCAGTTAGGGACGTTCCTTTCCTGCCGGTACTTGGGGACACTCCTTGGCGCGTCAGAGCCAGTCGTCCGGGGATGGAGGGACCATTCTGGCCTTTGGCGGTCACCCGAGGTAAACCTTTACCGCCCGCCTATATTTGTCGAAATTACACTTAACGGCGGGGTACAATAAACCCGCATGCGGATTTCCGTTGCGGGCGCTTCCCATCGCCGGGGCGTGCCCGGGAGCATCCGGCATGCGGTCTTTGCGGCGCTCGGTCATGTGCAAGACGGGCGGTCGGGTCTGTGGGGCGCATCAGTTGCCCCTCGCCTCGGCATGTCTTCTCTCCACGCCACGTACCTGCTGCTGAGCCTGCCTGCCAGATGATTGGAAGCAACAGCGTAAATCCCATCACGCCAATATCCCGGCAATCGCCGGGGCCTGTATACCTATATGAGAGGAGAGGGGTATATGGCGCGTAAGTTTAAGTCTATGGACGGCAACGAGGCGGCCGCATATGTTTCGTATGCGTACACCGAGGTAGCGGGAATCTATCCCATTACGCCGTCCAGCCCGATGGCCGACCATGTTGACCAGTGGGCGGCCCAGGGTCGCAAGAACATCTTCGGCACCCCGGTCAAGGTCGTCGAGATGGAGTCCGAGGCAGGTGCGGCCGGTACCGTTCACGGTTCGCTGGGCGCCGGTGCTCTGACCACCACCTACACGGCTTCTCAGGGTCTGCTCCTGATGATCCCGAACATGTACAAGATCGCGGGCGAGCAGCTCCCGGGCGTCTTCCACGTCTCCGCGCGTTGTGTCGCTTCCCACGCCCTGAACATTTTTGGCGATCACTCCGACGTCATGGCCTGTCGTCAGACCGGCTTCGCCATGCTCGCCGAGGGCAACGTCCAGGAGGTCATGGACCTCTCGCCGGTGGCTCACCTCGCCGCCATCGAGGGAAAGACCCCGTTCCTTAACTTCTTCGACGGCTTCCGCACCAGCCACGAGATCCAGAAGGTCGCCATGTGGGACTACAAGGATCTGGCCGAGATGTGCGACATGGACGCCGTCCAGGCTTTCCGCGACCACGCGCTCAACCCTGAGCACCCGCACACCCGCGGTAGCCACGAGAACGGCGATATCTTCTTCCAGAACCGTGAGGCCTGCAACAAGGTCTACGACGAGCTTCCCGCCGTCGTCGAGGGCTACATGAAGAAGATCAACGAGAAGCTCGGCACCGATTACGGCCTGTTCAACTACTACGGCGCTCCCGATGCCGATCGCGTCGTCGTGTGCATGGGCTCCTTCTGCGACGTGCTCGAGGAAGTCATCGACTACCTCAACGCTCACGGCGAGAAGGTCGGCCTGGTCAAGGTTCGTCTGTTCCGTCCGTTCTCCATCAAGCACTTCGTCGACGTTCTCCCCGAGACCGTCCAGAAGATCGCCGTCATGGACCGTACCAAGGAGCCGGGTTCCATCGGCGAGCCGCTCTACCAGGACGTCGTCTCCGCTCTCTACGAGGCCGGCAAGACGGGCATCAAGGTCGTCGGCGGCCGCTATGGCCTGGGCAGCAAGGACACGCCTCCCGCGTCCGCGTTCGCTGTCTTCGAGGAGCTCAAGAAGGACGAGCCCAAGCGCGAGTTCACCATCGGCATTGTCGATGACGTGACCAACCTGAGCCTGCCCGAGGCCGAGGATGCGCCCAACACCGCAGCCCCCGGCACCATCGAGTGCAAGTTCTGGGGTCTGGGTGGCGACGGTACCGTCGGCGCCAACAAGAACTCGATCAAGATCATCGGCGACCACACCGACAAGTACGTCCAGGCCTACTTCCAGTACGACTCCAAGAAGACCGGCGGCGTCACCGTCTCGCACCTGCGCTTTGGCGATTCTCCGATCCGTTCGCCGTACTACGTGACCAAGGCCGACTTTGTCGCTTGCCACAACCCCAGCTACATCGTTAAGGGCTTCAAGATGGTCCGCGACGTCAAGCCGGGCGGCACCTTCCTGGTCAACTGCCAGTGGAGCGACGAGGAGTTCGCCGAGCACATGCCCGCCGTGGCCAAGCGCTACATCGCGAACAACAACGTCAACGTCTACCTGATCGACGCTATCGACCTGGCGGCCAAGGTCGGCATGGGCAAGCGCACCAACACGGTGCTCCAGTCCGCCTTCTTCGCGCTGGCCAAGGTCCTGCCCGCCGAGGACGCCCTGCAGTACATGAAGGATGCGGCTACCAAGTCCTACATGAAGAAGGGTCAGGCTATCGTCGACGCCAACCACAAGGCCATCGATGCTGGCGCTACCGCCTTCCGTAAGTTCGAGGTTCCGGCCGACTGGGCTACCGCCGAGGATGCCGCTCCCGTCGAGCTCTCCGAGGAGACCAAGTCCGCTATCGCCCAGCAGGTCAAGAACCTGCTCGAGCCCATCGATCGCATGGACGGCGACAGCCTGCCTGTTTCCGCCTTCGTCGATTGCGCCGACGGCCAGTTTGAGCTGGGCGCCTCCGCATACGAGAAGCGCGGCGTCGCCGTGGTCGTTCCCCACTGGGACGAGACCAAGTGCATCCAGTGCAACCAGTGCGCCTATGTGTGCCCGCATGCCACCATCCGTCCGTTCGCGATGACCGAGGACGAGGCTGCCGCCGCGCCCGAGGCTACCCGCACGCTTGACGCCATGGGCCCCAAGGCCAAGGGCATGAAGTTCACTATGGCTGTGTCCCCGCTCGACTGCATGGGTTGCACCAACTGCGTCAAGGTCTGCCCCAAGGGCGCCCTCGAGATGGTTCCCACCGAGCAGGAGATGGACCAGCAGCCCGTTTGGGACTACATGGTCGAGAACGTCTCCGAGAAGAAGGAGCTCATCGCGGCCAACGTCAAGGGCAGCCAGTTTAAGCAGCCCTACCTGGAGTTCTCTGGCTCCTGCGCCGGCTGCGCCGAGACCGCCTATGCACGTCTGGTGACCCAGGTCGCCGGCGATCGCATGTTCATTTCCAACGCCACCGGCTGCTCCTCCATTTGGGGCAACCCCGCTGCCACCGCTCCTTACTGCAAGGACAAGGACGGTCACGGCCCGGCGTGGAACAACTCCCTGTTCGAGGACAATGCCGAGCACGGTCTGGGCATGGCCGTCGGTTACGAGGCCGTCCAGCACAAGCTGATCGCCGCTACCCAGGACATCATCGCTGCCGATGGTCCGTCCGATGAGCTCAAGGCTGCCGGCCAGGCTTGGATCGACTCCGTCAACGACGCCGAGGCCTCCAAGACCGCTGCCGCTGCCTACGTTGCCGAGCTCGAGAAGTGCGGCTGCGACGCTTCCAAGGCGATCCTCGCCGACAAGGCTTACCTCACCAAGAAGTCCTTCTGGATCTTCGGTGGCGACGGTTGGGCCTACGACATTGGCTTCGGTGGCCTGGACCACGTCCTGGCTTCCGGCCACAACGTCAACGTCTTCGTCTTCGACACCGAGGTTTACTCCAACACCGGTGGTCAGGCCTCCAAGGCCTCGAACCTGGGCCAGGTCGCTCAGTTCGCCGCTGCCGGTAAGGTGACCAAGAAGAAGTCCCTGGCCGAGATCGCCATGAGCTACGGCTACGTCTACGTGGCGCAGGTCGCCATGGGCGCCAACCCGGCTCAGACCCTCAAGGCCATTCACGAGGCCGAGGCCTACGACGGCCCGTCCCTCATCATCGGCTACAGCCCCTGCGAGATGCACTCCATCAAGAAGGGTGGCATGCAGAACTGCCAGGCCGAGATGAAGAAGGCTGTCGAGTGCGGTTACTGGAACCTCTTCCGCTTCAACCCCGAGGCTGCTGCCGGCAAGAAGTTCTCGCTCGATTCCAAGGAGCCCGCGGGCGGTTATCAGGAGTTCCTGATGAACGAGGCCCGTTACGCTTCGCTGACGCGTTCCTTCCCCGAGCGCGCCGAGGAGCTCTTCAAGGAGAATGAGCAGGCCGCTATGGACCGCTATCAGCACCTGCTGAAGCTCAAGACGGTGTACAACGAGGCCTAAGTCTCCCACCGCAGGATCTGAGGGCTAACCTTCGCGGACGTCCTCGGACATGAAAGAACCCCCGCTGCGCACTACGTGCGGCGGGGGTTCTTTCGTCCTGCGGAGTGTCCGCGAAGGTTAGCCCTCAGATCCTGCTACGACTACGTCCTCGGATTGTGTGGGCGGATGAAGGACGTAGCTGGCCGGGTATTCCGTTCCCTTCGCTGTTTCGCGGCTTTGCCGCGAAACCTCGCGCCACTTTGGGGATGGATGGGGGACTTGGCTGTTGCCGCCTTTTCTGAGCCCTTCTTTATTCCTTATGCTGGATGAAAAGCCCCTTGTTTTTGCAGGGGTGCATACTCGACTTATAAGTGCATAGAATCTCGTATAGCGCGAGTAAGATATTGCGCTGTCCGTTTTGTGTTTAGCAGAGATGTAGTTTGCATAATCCAACATAATCCTCGCTTCATTTAAATAAAGTCGCACGTAAATTACGTAGATATGTCTAAGCTGGAGTTCTGTACGCTGAGCGGACAAAAACGACCGTTCACCGTTCCGCTATTTTCAAAATGAATAAAATGAGCGATAAAGAGAATATAAACCTTAATAAACTCGCGTATCGCACGGACGCGGGTTATTAATGTGTTGTAGGCCTTTTACAGAAAGGATTCCAGCAATGTCTAAGCCTCTTGGCAAGCCCGATCGTATTGTCGTCGCCCTTGGCGGCAACGCCCTCGGCAACAACCCCGTCGAGCAGATCGAGGCCGTGAGCAACACCGCTCACGCTCTCCTCGGTCTCATCGAGCAGGGCAATGAGATCATCATCACCCACGGCAACGGCCCGCAGGTCGGCATGATCCAGAACACCTTCGCCGCTGCCCACGATGCCATCGGTACCCCCGAGATGCCGCTGCCCGAGTGCGGCGCCATGTCCCAGGGCTACATTGGTTATCACCTGCAGCAGGGCATCGGCCGCGAGATGCACAAGCGCTATAAGCGTTGGCACGCCGCCACCGTCGTCACCCAGATCGAGTGCGATCCGGATGATCCCGCGTTCAAGAACCCGACCAAGCCGATCGGCCCCTTCTACACCGAGGAGCAGGCCAAGGAGTTCATGGCCGAGGATCCCTCCAAGGTCTTCGTCGAGGATTCCGGCCGCGGCTGGCGTCGCGTCGTCGCTTCCCCCGATCCCAAGAAGATCGTCGAGGCTGACTCCATCCTCAACCTGCTCGACAACGAGTTCATCGTCATCGCCTGCGGTGGCGGCGGCATCCCCGTCGTCCGCGACTACGAGAACAAGGGCTGCTACAAGGGCGTTCCCGCCGTCATCGACAAGGACCTGGGCGGCGAGCTGCTGGCCGAGGACTGCGACGCCGACGTTCTGTTCCTGCTGACCGCCGTTGAGCATGTCGCCATCAACTTTGGCAAGCCCAACCAGGAGGAGCTCGAGGACCTCACCGCCGACGAGGCCGAGCGCCTGGCCGACGAGGGTCAGTTCGGCAAGGGTTCCATGGAGCCCAAGGTCCGCGCTGCCATCAAGTTCGCACGTTCCCGCAAGGGCCGCACCTGCATCATCGGCGCTCTGGACAAGGCCGCCGAGACCATGGCTGGCCTCTCCGGTACCCGCATTCACGAGTAGTCTCTACTCTGTTGCCTCTCTCGTGGGCGCCAGGCAAAGCGCCCGCAAACTAGCCTCTCTTCATGAGCCCCGCAGTCCGCTCCGGCTGCGGGGCTTTTGCTATTCACCTAGTCATTGGGGACATTCTTAAACGACTAGTAGTAGGCCCACATGGCTTCGACTTCGTTGAGGACCTCTACGACGCCCCAGCGGCGGGCGCTGCGGCTGGCCGAGTTGGGGTCGTAGACGCCAATCTGATTGGCATCGTCGATGCCGTAGAGCACGATGTAGTGGCCTACGTTGGTAAACGTACCGGGGCGCACTGCGGCGATGACGGGCGCACCCGAGCGAAGTGCTTGGGTAATCGATTCGCGATCGTTATAGAGCTGTGTTCCGTTGAGCCCTAGCTGCCACGCACCGCCTGTCATAAACGACCACTCGGTGGCACCAGTGGGGGCGTAGTTGCCGGCTTCGGCCAGTGCGCATATATCGACCGGCGTCTTATCGGTGTGGCCGGTCTTAAAGATATAGACCATGGTGAGGCAAGTGGGACCGCAAGCGTTTTCGCGAATAGTGCCACCGGCATAGGGCAGCTCCGACCATGCGGGGTCAATTTGGTAGATGTGGGGCATGGCGCCGGCCTGCCATTGCGAGCGTGGGGTCGAGAACGCAAAGGAGTAACCGGGCGCGACGGGAGCTTTAAGCAGCTTGTCCTCGGCAGTGGGCTCAAGACCGGCTGATCCGTGGGAGATACAGGATCCCAAAAACACAAAGACGAGGCAGGCGGCGATGGAGCAAAGCGCAAGGCGTAGGCGGCGGGCCGGAAGCGCGTGGCTTGTGGTGTGCGACGCGGGGTGAGGGGCGGAATTGCCGCGATCGCGTTGAGGTCGCGAAAAGGAGCGCTTGACGTAGTAGTCGGTCTTACGGCGATCGTAGCGGCGTGGTTGCAATGTGTCGGTCTGACGTTGGCGTGTGCTCGTGCTCACACGGTCTGACTGCTGCGCGGTACGGCTTTGTTGCCGCGAAGAAGCCCCGGGCTGCTCTTGGGGGCGCTGCGGGTTGTCGTTGTCGGAGGTGCTTCTGGGCGTTGGCGTGGTGCGGCCGGCAAGGCGCACGCTTTGTGGCCGTTGGCCGCCGTCATTGTATCCGTATGCCATTCGAATCACCTTGCCTCATGTGTAACTTGTCTATCCTACATAAAAAGATGCACGACACATGGGTATGTGCGCCAAAAGCCTGACAAATGGTATGAACGTTGCCGCGCCGCGCGCCAAGCGTCACGGCAACAGGTATTCAAAAGCAGACAAGATGAAGGCGTCCAAGACGAATGACGTCTCCCGCCGTTCGTCCCAAAAACAGCGCCGCTCGTTTTGCAGTTCTGCCTTCGGTCGAGCTGCGAGCGGCGCTGCTGCGCCAAGGCCGTATCTTAAAGCCATGGAATAAAAGCGCGCGGCAAAACGGACCGCGCAAGGGGTGACGCCAAGGGCGTCAAATAGGAAAGGAGGGGAACAATGGCGGACAAGAACGCAGAAGTTGCAGTCGAGGATAACGGCGGCATGAAGAAAACGCTCTCGCTCTGGAACTTCTTCACCATCGGCTTCGGTGCCATCATCGGTACCGGTTGGGTTCTGCAGGTCGGCGACTGGATGGTCGTGGGCGGCGGTCCCGTTCCCGCTATGATCGCATTCCTCTTGGGTGCAATCTTCCTCGTGCCCGTCGGAGCTGTTTTCGGTGAGCTCACGGCTGCTATCCCCATTTCGGGTGGCATCGTCGAGTATGTCGATCGTAGCTTTGGCCGTACGCTGAGCTACATCACCGGATGGCTTTTGGCCCTGGGCAACGGCATCCTGTGCCCGTGGGAGGCCATCGCCATCTCGACCCTCGTGTCCGAGATGTTCGGTAGCCTGCCCGGTCTTGAGTGGCTGCGCGCCGTCAAGCTCTACACCATCCTGGGCGCCGACGTTTACCTGTTCCCGACGCTGATCGCGCTCGGCTTTGCAGTCTACGTCATCTTCCTCAATTTCCGCGGTGCCAGCTCGGCCGCCAAGCTCCAGGCCTTCCTGACCAAGGCCCTGCTCTGCGGCATGCTGCTCGCCATGGGCGTCTCGCTGTTCACCGGCTCGCCGGACAACGCCATGCCCGTGTTCTCCCAGGTCACCGCCGCTGGCGGCGGCAAGGCCGCTACCGAGAGCACCAGCCTGTTCGCCGGCATCGTGTCAGTCCTGGTTCTGACTCCGTTCTTCTACGCCGGCTTCGACACCATTCCTCAGCAGGCTGAGGAAGCAGCCGAGGGCCTCAACTGGAACAAGTTCGGCAAGATCATCTCCCTGGCACTGCTGGCCGCCGGCGGCTTCTACATGGTCTGTATCTACTCGTTCGGCACCATCCTCGACTGGCATGAGTTCGTTAAGAGCCCGGTTCCCGCGCTCGCCTGCCTCAAGGGCATCAATATGCTCCTGTACCTGGCCATGCTCGTCATCGCCACGCTTGGACCCATGGGCCCGATGAACTCCTTCTACGGCGCCACGAGCCGCATCATGCTCGCCATGGGCCGCAAGGGCCAGTTGCCCGAGCAGTTCGCCGAGGTCGACCCCAAGTCTGGCGCTCCCAAGCTCGCCTGCGTCGTTCTGGGCGTCATCACCGTCGTCGGTCCGTTCCTGGGCAAGAACATGCTCATCCCTCTGACCCTGTCTCTTATACACATCTCCGAGCCCACGAGACTACGCTGC
>URNC01000028.1 GCA_900549065.1 uncultured Collinsella sp.
ACAGGCCCAGGATGATGCTGCCGTAACTGTACTCGCCCAGACCCACTTCCTCATCGATGTGGTCTGCTGCATCGGCCTCCTCGTTATAGGAAGTGCTTAGCGTGGCAGAGCAGGAGACGCCCTTCTCGTTGATTCCGGCCTCGGAATAGGCGTCGGTGCGACCCATCCAGTTGGAGGGGTGGTCGCGTACATAGCTGTAACGATAGGTAGGCTTGTTCGAAGTGTATTCAAAAGCAGATTCAATCGAGCTGTACTTAAAGCCAGGTTCGTGGGCAGGTTCGATGCCGTAGTGCTTAAGATAGCGCTTGCCAAAGTCCTCGGCGCGGCCGTAGTACGTGTTGCCGTCGGCCGTAAGGTTTTTTGCCCATGTATATCTGCGTGCAGGCGAGCGCAGATGTCGGCATGGACATGATGGTTGCAGCTCCAAAGGCGAGGCCTATGCCTAGCTTCTTGAGCGCGTTGACGGGGTGAGTTTTCCTCATTTTCCCTCCCAGCGTGCGAAAGCCCTCTGTCGCCAGAGGGCTTCAGCCAATAAAGACACCCCATTAGCGTAACGAACTGGAAACAATATTCATCTATGAAAGACACTTACTCGATAAGCGTGATGAAATATGCGACGAGCGGTTAATTGTACTCAGTTTGTAGCTTTACTTTAATAAAGACGCCCTGTAATTACTGTAGCCGAATAAAGTAGCTGGGAATGCCTGAAATGAAAATCCCCTGCTGTTTGGCAAATGCATAAACAGCAGGGGAGACGATAATTGGATGAATATCATACCAATGTGGAATTACTTCTTCCGGCGGTGGATCACGTTGATCGCATAGCCGACGAGCATGGCCAAAACGATGATGATAAAGCCGAGCAGGGGATTGTCGTTCATAGGGTCCTCCTATTTTCCGAGCGGGGAGAATTCGTCGACGATGAGGTCGAGGCATTGCGGAAGCGCGCGGGCTCCAAAGACGCCCGAATTGCTGGAGATGATCTCGCCATCGAACTGCATGCCCAGCGACGGGGTGCAGGTGATCTTGGCTTCCTTGGTCTGGATGATCTTGAACTGCGGGCGGCCGAGTACCTTGCCGGCGGGGTCGAGTGCGGCGGTGATCACAGTCGGTAGAAGCTGCACAGTTTTTACGGGTTCGATGACCGCAATGTCGACCATGCCATCGTTCATACGGCAGTCGGGGAACAGGTTGATGTCGTTTTGGATGACCGAGGTGTTGCCGGCCATGCAGCAGATGCCGTCGAGCTCCTCGACAATGCCGTCATGCTCAATCGTAAAGTGCGCCACCGTGGGATTGGGCGTGGCGAGCGCGGAGAGGAAGTAAGCGATCTCGCCGATGTCGTTTTTGGTGGGGGCGGCCTTCATCATGATCTCGGCGTCGAAGCCCGAGCCGGCGATGATGATAAAGCCGTGGCGCTTCTCGTTGCCGTTCTCGTCGAGCCAAAAGAGCTCACCCATGTCGACTTTGACCGTGCGACCGGCACGGCAGGCCTTGGCGAGCGCCGCTGCCTCGGGGGCATTACCGATGTTGTTAAAGAATAGACAGGCTGTGCCGGAGGGGAAGACGAGCGTGGGGACACCGCACCCGCGCATCTGGTCGAGCACGTTGGAGACGGTGCCGTCGCCGCCCGAAACGACCACGCGATCAAACTCGCGCACGTCTGCCACGGCATCCTCGGGCTCCATGCCATCGCCGATAAAACGCATCACGACCTCGTCGCCGCCCTGCGCGAGGGCGTGCGTGAATGCGTAGATTTCATCTGAGCTGGGGCCCGATGCCGGGTTGTGGATGATAAGGCAGCGCATACTTACGTTCCCGTTCTGTGACTAACCGAGTATAGTTGTAAGGCAATGCCGATATCCTACCCGTGTTTTTCGGGCCTAACCTTATTCGATGGGTTGATATGTACATTTCCACACATCAGGCTCTACTCGCCTTTTGCCAGCGCGCCCGTGAGTTCGACGCGATTGCCGTCGATACCGAGTTTTTGCGCGAGCGCACATTCCACCCGCGTCTGTGTTTGGTTCAGATTGCCACCCCTGCCGAGAGCGTCGCGGTCGATCCCCTGGTAATCGACGACCTATTGCCGCTGGCCGAGCTTATGGCCGACGAGAGCGTGACCAAGGTCTTCCACGCGTGCTCGCAGGATATGGAGGTCATGCTCCATACCGTGGGCGTGCTGCCACGACCGATTTTCGATACGCAGGTCGCCGCCGCCTTTTTGGGCGAGCGCCAGCAGATTTCGTATGGCGCGCTTGTTCAGACGTTCTGCGGCGTATCGCTGCCCAAGACCGAGTCGCTGACCGACTGGTCGCGCCGCCCGCTGACCGATAAGCAGATTGAGTATGCGATCGATGACGTCAAGTACCTGATCGTCGCCTATACCGAGATGATGAGCCGCCTGCGCGAGCTGGGCCGTGTGGACTGGGTGCTCGACGAGCTGCGCCCGCTGGCTGACGAGTCGCACTATCGCGCCGATCGCCACGAGGCGTTCCGCAAGGTCAAACGCATCAATTCGTGCAGCCGTCACCAGTTGGGCATCGCGCGCGAGCTCGCCGCCTGGCGCGAGGACCGCGCCGAGCGCCGTAACATCCCGCGCAAGTGGGTCATGTCCGACGACACGCTGCTTGCGCTCGTTAAGCGCAATCCCGTGCGCGTTGAGGAGTTCCGTAGTATCCGCGGTACCGATCAGTTGGGGGAGCGCGACGTGGACGGTGCGCTCATGGCCATCAAGCGCGGCGCGAGCTGCCCGCACGATCGCCTGCCGCTCATGGTGCGCGGGCACCGTCAGATTTCGCCGGAGTTGGAGAGTGTGACGGACCTGATGTACGCGCTCATCCGCCTGGTTGCCGAGCGCTCGGGCGTGGCGACTTCGGTCATTGCCTCGCGCGATGACCTGGCCGACTATATTGAGCATCCCGAGCAGAGCCCCTTGCGCGAAGGCTGGCGCTTTGAGCTTGTGGGCTCGCGCCTGGACGATCTGCTTTCCGGCAATATGGGACTCACCGTGAAGGACGGAAAAATCGAATTGCTGTAGGTATATAGTTACGCGGTTTTACCAAACCGCGTAACAGCTCGACGCTGCAAACGGCCGAGAGCGGCAATCTGACGTTCAATCGTCGCTCGCGTACCAAAGTACGCGTCGCTTCTCTTTCACGTCACCTTGCTCGCTCTCGGCCGTTTTCGCTGACATTGCCAAAACATTGATGTTGATTTGCTGGTCAGTCGAATGGGTAAAATGCCTCCAACGTGTAACTCGACTCGGAGGAATTCGCATGCCTTATTACTATGGATACGGCTTTGGCATCGACCCGCTGTACCTGCTGGTTGTTCTTGTCTGCACGGTGCTTGGCCTTGCTGCGCAGAGCTATATCAATTCGACGTACAAGACCTGGTCCAAGGTTCGCTCGGACGGCGACACGGGCGCCACGGTTGCTCGCCGCATGCTTGACGCCAACGGTTGCAATGCCGTGGGTATCAAGGGTGTTGCCGGTGAGCTCACCGACCATTACAACCCGCAGGATAACAACCTGTATCTGTCGGATGCCAACCGTTCGGGCGGTTCGGTCGCAAGCGTTGCCGTCGCCTGCCACGAGGCGGGCCATGCCGCCCAGCGTCAAAGCGGCTATGCCATGATGAAAGTACGTACCGCCCTCGTGCCGGTCGTCAACTTTACCCAGAACACCTGGACCATCGTGTTGCTCTTGGGCCTGTTTATGAACATTGCCGGGCTCACGACCCTCGCGCTGATCTTCTTCTCGTTTAGTGTGTTGTTCCAGTTGGTTACGCTGCCGGTCGAGATTGATGCCAGCCGCCGCGCCGTGGCATATATTGAGCAGTCGGGTATGAGTTCCAAGCAGGTCAACGGTGCCAAGAAGGTGCTGACGGCCGCCGCGCTTACCTATGTTGCCGCTGCGCTCACCTCGATTATTCAGCTGCTCTATCTTATGGCTCGCTACAACAGAAACTCCAACCGATAACAAATTGGGTCGCTGGGCGCCGCGGGGATTCGTGTCCCCGCGGCGCTGTACTATGTGTTGGACTTGAATTTGCGCAGGGCCGAAGCCCTTGTGCACGATGACGAAAGGAGGCTGCGTGGCAGGCTGGAATCTAACCGGCAATGCCGTTTCCGCCGAGTTTGACGGTTCGGATGAGCAGGAGCGCAAGGAGCTCAGCGTGAGCCAGGCGGTGGAGATCGCCGCTGGTGCGCTCGATGCCATTCCGCAGCTGAGTGTCCTGGGCGAGGTCACGGGTTTCCGTGGTCCCAACGCCCGAAGCGGCCACTGCTACTTCCAGATTAAAGACGACTCGGCCGCCGTCGACTGCATCATCTGGAAGGGCGCCTATCTCAAGCGTACCTTCGATCTGCGTGACGGCATGCAGGTGAGCTTTAAGGGCAGCTTCAACCTCTATAAGCCCACGGGTCGTATGAGCTTTGTCGCTCGCTCGTTTTCGCTGGCGGGGGAGGGTCTGCTGCGTCAACAAGTGGCGCAACTGGCCGAAAAGCTACGCCGCGAGGGCCTGATGGAAGAAGCGCGCAAGCGCCGCATCCCGGTGTTCTGCTCACGCGTGGCGGTTGTCACCTCGCTTTCCGGTGCGGTAATCGACGACGTCAAGCGTACGCTGCGCCGACGCAACCCGCTCGTCGAGCTCGTCTGCGTGGGCGCAAAGGTCCAGGGCGAGGGTGCGCCGGCAGAGCTTATTGAAGGCTTGCGCCGCGCCGCTGCCATTACGCCAGCGCCCGACTGTATTTTGCTGGTGCGTGGTGGCGGTTCCTTCGAGGACCTCATGACCTTTAACGACGAGGAGCTTGCCCGTGCGGTGGCGGCTTGCCCTGTGCCCGTGGTGACCGGCATTGGCCATGAGCCCGATACCTCGATTTGCGACATGGTGAGCGACCGCCGCGCCTCCACGCCCACGGCGGCGGCCGAATCGGTGGCGCCGGCCATGACGGAGTTGGCCGATGTGCTCGAGGCGCGCCATCAGCGTCTGGGTGCCGCGATGGCATCGATGATTGGGTCGGCCCAGGTCGACCTGGAGATGCTCGATCAGCGTGGCCGTCGTTCCTGGGATACCTATACGGCTCGCTTGGGCGACGCGCTCGATGCGGCCGCATGCCGCCCGTGTCTCAACGATCCGACATTTATGGTCGAGCGTCGTGAGTCAGAGCTTGCCTTGACGGCCGATCGTTTGTCCGGTGCCATAACGCGCTCGGTCGGGGCGTTCCGATCCAGCTTTGAACGCCTGCCCGAGCGTCTGGCTACAAGCACCTCGGGACTCGATGGCAAGCGCCATGCGCTCACGCTTGCGAGTTCCCGTCTGGAGCATCAGGGACGTACGATGCTCAGCAAACCCGCGTCCGACCTGGGCCGAGCTGCTGCGTCGCTCGATGCCCTGTCGCCGCTCAAGGTGCTTGCCCGTGGCTATTCCATCGCATACAGCGATGATGGTGTGGCTACGAGCGCCAAGACCTTTAAGCCCGGCGACGCCATCCGCGTGCGCATGGCAGACGGCAACGTGGCAGCAACGGTCAATACGGTCGAGTAGACCGCGTTTCATAGCGATAAACCTTTAGGAAAGGAAACAGATATGGCAGAGAAGACCCCGGTCGAGCAGCTTACGTACAAGCAGGCTTCGCAGGAGTTGGAGCTCATCATACGCAGCTTGGAATCGGGCGATATGGAGCTCGAGGAGTCGCTTGAGAGCTATACCCGCGGCGTCGAGCTCCTCAAGAGCCTGCGTACCCGCTTGTCCGATGCCGAGCAGAAGGTCTCGGTGCTCCTGAAGGACGTCGACGGCAACGACGTGCTCGCCGACGGCGAAGCCGCCAACACCGACGACAACCTTTCGTTCTAACCACCCCGACCAAATATAATTACCTTGGTCTGCGAGAAAGGAACCAACCATGTGTGATTGCATCTTCTGCAAAATTGCCAACCACGAGATCCCCTCGACCGTCGTTTACGAGGACGACCAAGTCATCGCCTTCGACGACCTCAATCCCCAGGCGCCGGTCCACACGCTCGTGATCCCCAAGAAGCATTACAGCGACATCGCCGATAACGTGCCCGCCGAGACCATGGGCGCCATGGCCCACGCCATCCAGGAGGTCGCCAAGGTCAAGGGCTTGGAGGACGGTTTCCGCGTCATCTCCAACAAGGGCGTCAACGCTGGCCAGACCGTAATGCACTTCCACATGCACGTCCTCGGCGGCAAGAACCTGGGCGAGAACCTCATCTGAGGACGCACAGCCCGTCGCCTTGGCTGCCTTTGGAGTAACCTATGCAGCTTTCTCAACTCGAATACCTTCAAGCGGTAGCGAACTATGGCGGCGTGCGCAAAGCGGCTCGCGCCGTTCACGTGAGTCCGCAGGCCGTTTCGTCGGCAATAAAAAAGTTGGAATCTGAGTATCAGATTGTTTTGCTCGACCGATCGGCGGGGGAGGCTGTTTTGTCTCCGGCGGGCAGAGAATTTGCGCATCGTGCACGCGTGATCCTGGCGCAAGTCGACGATCTCAAAAAGTACGCTCAATCGGGGAACGGCGGCGTTTCGCCCGACGGCCATTTCCGTCTTTACGCCCCCTGTCTTCACGGGCGGGGGCGTCTTTTTTCCGAAAACTGGTACGACTCGTTTGAAAGCTCGCACCCTCAGATTCACCTTGATGTTTGGCATCAGCCGACGGCTACATGCTTTGAATCACTTGTGCTTGGCATTTCGGATGCGGCCATCTCATTTGAGGAACCAAGGGACAGTGTCCTTTCTTCGAAATACTTGGGTGAAAAGGAGCTCAAGGTTCTTTCGTGCCCAGCGGGTCATCAATCTGTGGGTGCTATGACCGTTCGTGAGTTACTGGGCGGCAGGTTAGCTGTTCCCATTAATTTGTCGCCCTGTCTCAATGCAGTCAATCAGTGCCCCGAAGCTCAGCTGGTTAATTTCCGCTTCCGCGACGTCGAATACGGAAACAGGGCGCAGGCTGAGTTTCTTCAATCCGGGGGATTGATATTGGGTTTTTCTGGCTCTTCTCTCGCATCAGATGGATCGGAAGTGAGCGAGTGCTCCATTGAAGGCTCGCATGACGTAGCCTTGCCCATCTACTTTTGCTATCGACAAAATGCCTGGACCGATCGACACCAGACGGTTTTTCTTCACCTTTTGCGTCACCTTGCTTCGTGAGATTAATTGGCTTCGAGACGTCAAGTGATTATTGACGCCTTGCAACACATAACTGACAGCTTTGCCCTCATGCTTTTCCAAGATTCCGATTTTAGATTGCTGACTCTTGGAGGGCGGAGTATGAAAAACCGTACGGTTTTGCTTTATATGACGTTCGTTTTTCTGTCGAACTTCAGCACCATTTTGTATTTTCTGACGGTTTACCTTGAATTTGTCGGATTTTCGATGGTGGCGATTTCTAGCATGATGATTGCATGCCAAGTGAGCAAGTTCATCCTTGAAGTTCCCACTGGCTATATTGCCGATAGGTTTGGACGAAAGACAAGTGGTCTCGTTGGCGTCGTGGGGATGCTTGGATACTATGTCGCCCTGCTTCTCGTCCGTTCTCCTCTGCTTTTAATCGGCGCGTTTGCTCTCAAAGGTTTTGCCGTTGCATGTATGAGCGGATCCATAGAAGCGATTTACATTGACAGCGTCTCTCAGGACCAGCTCGTAAGGCTTAATGTCGTTGAGCGATTTGTTTTCTATTCCTCTTATGCCCTCTCCGCTTGTGTGGGCGGTTTCATTTCGTCCGCTGGCGCGTATCTCATTGGTCTTTTGGCAGATATCATCGCAATGGTGTTGACGTTGGTTGTCGTTGTCTGCATTCCTGAGATGCGAAGAGGGGACACTACAGCGACACCTAAGCGTGGAATTAGCCCGAAGATGATCGGTGCCGCTATTGCGCGTAACGGCATTCTTCGTTCAGCGTTCATCATGGACTGCTCTCAGGCATTTGCTTTTGTCGCCCTGGAAGACTTTTTCTCACTGTTGCTTGCGGGTCGCGGAATGAATGCCGTCGCTTCGGGTGTGATCATTGCGGTCCAGCTTCTTGCCTCGGCCTCCATGGGGCTTATTGTGCCCAGTGTGATTGCTCATGTCGACAAGGGCCGTTTTGCGCGTATTTGCGGCATCGTGCGCCTTTCCCTGGCTGCTCTGTTTTTGATTCCCTTTACTCCGGTCTATTTGCTGCCCGTGTTCTATGTACTGCAGACGGTCGCGTACTCGTTATTTGCTCCAATTAAATACTCAATTTTTCAAAATGCTGTCGATTCTTCGATGCGCTGTTCACTGATTTCGGTCCAAAGCCAGATGGTGGCGGTGGGTGCCATCCTTTTCTATCTGTTCAATGCTGCGTTGAGCAGCATCGCGGGCATTCGAGTCGTATTGCTTGTTGCGCTCGGGATTTCTCCCTGGTGTATATCCCCGCGCTATTTCGTCTTACAAGTCAAAGGCCATGAGTATTTAGGCACCGATAACTTATATATCAACGCAATAAACCCGAGCGCGAGGGCGTTTGGGTTTATTATTGAAGCGTATGTAACCTGGCGGCGCCACACCGCCTGTTAGTAGGGAGACACATGAACGTTCTGGTCGTCAACGCGGGATCTTCGACCCTTAAGTATCAGGTCATCGACACCAAGTCCCATAAGGTGTCCGCAAAGGGCTCCTGCGAGCGCGTCTGCTTTACCGGTGGTACCTTCACCCATGCTGCCAATGGCTCCAAGAAGGTGACCGAGAACATCGAGTTCCCCGACCACAAGGTCGCCATCGAGGTCGTCCTGAAGGACCTTGAGGCCAACGGCGTCAAGATCGAGGGCATCGGCCACCGTATCGTTCAGGGCGGTTGGTACTTTGGTGATTCCTCCCTCGTCGACGAGGACGTCCTCGCCAAGATTCGCGAGGTCGCCCCGCTGGCGCCGCTGCACAACAACCCCGAGGCCAACGTTATCGAGTACTGCCTGGAGCAGTATCCCGATCTGCCCAACGTCACGGTCTACGACACCGCTTTCCACTTCAACATGCCCGAGGTCGCCAAGACCTACGCCCTTCCCAAGGATGTTTGCGACAAGCTGCACATCCGTAAGTACGGCGCCCACGGCACCAGCTATCGCTACATCTCCAAGAAGGTCGCCGAGATGACCAACGGCGAGGCCCGCAAGGTCGTCGTGTGCCATATCGGCTCCGGCGCTTCCCTGTGCGCCATCGAGGACGGCAAGTGCATGGACACCACCATGGGCTTGACGCCGCTCGACGGCGTCATGATGGGCACCCGCTGCGGCTCCATCGACCCGGCTACCGTGTGCTACCTGCAGCGCGAGGGTGGCTACACCTTCGACGAGGTCGACGAGATGATGAACAAGAAGTCTGGCCTTTTGGCTGTGACCGGTGGCAAGACCAACGACTGCCGCAACGTTGAGGAGCTCGCCGCTGCTGGTGACCCCGAGGCTCAGCTCGCCTTCGATATGTTCGTCTACAAGATTGCCGCTAAGGCCGCCGAGATGGCCACCTCCATGTGCGGCATGGACACCCTGGTCTTTACCGCCGGCATCGGCGAGCACGCTCCGGCCGTTCGCGCTGGCGTGGCCGATCGTCTGGCCTTTATGGGCGTCAAGATGGATCACGCCCGTAATGCCCTGCGTGGCGACGGCGCTTGGTGCCTGTCCGCCAAGGATTCCAAGGTCAAGATTTTCGTCATCCCTACGGACGAGGAGTTCATGATCGCTTCCGACGTCGAGCGCATCGTCAACGGCAAGTAATTGCAAGAGGGGAGGGGCTGGACGACCGAGCGCCGTTCGGCCCCTCTTTTGCGCTCGTTGGGCGATATGCTGATATCTATTTATCAAGATATGATAACTTCTTATTAAAATGCGGCCGCCTTAAGGGGCCTGCGTCGACCGTATTGCACTGCGAAGGAGTCTCATGAACGTACTTGTTGTCAACGCCGGCAGCTCAAGCCTTAAATATCAGCTTCTGGATACCGATACCCGCGACGTTTTCGCCAAGGGCAACTGTGAGCGTATCGGCTCGGACATGGGTATCTTTGGTCATTCCGAGAACGGTGGCGCCAAGCAGACCGAGGAGGTTCCCTTCCCCGATCATCGCTCTGCTATCGCTCGCGTGCTCGAGGAGCTCGAGAAGACCGACTTTACGATCGATGGCATTGGGCATCGTATCGTTCAGGGCGGCTGGCACTTCGATGATTCCGCAGTCGTTGACGACGAGGTCATGACCAAGATTCTTGAGGTGGCACCGCTTGCTCCGCTGCACAACTACGGCGAGGCCGCGGCAATCGAGTATTGCCGCGAGAAGTATCCGGAGCTGCCCAACGTGGCCGTCTTCGATACCTCGTTCCACATGACCATGCCCGAGGTCGCCTACACCTACGCGCTGCCCAAGGACGTGTGCGATAAGTACCACGTGCGCAAGTACGGCGCCCACGGTACGAGCCACCGCTACGAGTGGATGATGGCTAAGGAGATCCTGGGCTCGTGCTGCCACCGTCTGCTTTCGTGCCATCTGGGCAACGGCGCTTCGCTCGCCGCCATCGAGGACGGCGTGTGCCGCGATACCACGATGGGGCTCACGCCGCTTGACGGCCTGATGATGGGAACCCGCTGCGGCTCTATCGACCCGGCTACGGTGTGCTACCTGCAGCGCGAGGGCGGCTACAGCTACCAGGAAGTCGACGACATGATGAACAAGCAGTCCGGTCTGCTTGCCATCTCGGGTATCTCCAACGACGCCCGTGACATCCGCACGCGCGCTTCCGAGGGCGACGAGCGCTGCCTGCTCGCCTTCGATATGTTCGCCTATAAGGCCATGCAGCAGGCCGGCTCCATGATCGCTTCCATGGCGGGCGTGGACACCATCACCTTTACCGCCGGCATCGGCGAGAACGACTGGTCGATCCGCAAGGCCTTCTGCGACTGCTTTGAGTGGCTGGGCGTGCGCATCGACAACAACAAGAACCGCGAGGCCGTGGGCAACGGCCCACAGGTCATCAGCGCCGCCGGCTCTTCCGTCACGGTTATGGTCATCCCCACCGACGAGGAATACATGATCGCCCACGACGTCGAGCGCCTGACCAAGAACAACTAACGCGCGCATTTGCAAGTAAACGAAAGGCCTCCAGAGCAACAGCTCCGGAGGCCTTTTTGCTAGCAGGTGGAAATTCCTGTCCCGAGGGGATATGTGCGCTACTCAGCCATCTGAGCCTGGACGGCGGTGATGGCCACGACACCCACGATGTCGTCAGCAGAGCAGCCGCGCGACAGATCGTTGACCGGCTTGGCGATGCCCTGCAGGATGGGGCCGTAGGCGTCGGCGCCGGCGAAGCGCTGGACCAGCTTGTAGCCGATGTTGCCGGCCTCGAGGTCGGGGAACACGAGCACGTTGGCCTTGCCGGCAACGGAGGAGCCGGGAGCCTTGAGCTGGGCGACGGTGGGGACGATAGCGGCGTCGAGCTGCAGGTCGCCGTCGATGGCGAGCTCGGGAGCCTTCTCCTTGCAGAACTTCACGGCCTCTTGGACCTTCTTGGCGACCTCGCCGCCGGCGGAGCCCATGGTGGAGTAGGAGAGCATGGCCACGTGCGGCTCAACGTTGCCCATGAAGGTGGACCAGGAGTGAGCGGAGGCGATGGCGATTTCGGAGAGCTCGTCGGAGGACGGGTTGATGTTGAGGCCGCAGTCGGCGAAGATCAGCGTGCCGTCGGTGCCGAACTGCGGGGTGTCGGTGCACATCACGAAGAAGGCCGAGACCAGCTTGGTGCCCGGGGCGGTCTTGAGGATCTGAAGCGCAGGGCGCAGGGTGTCGGCGGTGGAGTGGCAGGCACCGGAGACCAGGCCGTCGGCATCGCCCCTCTTGACCATCATGGTGCCAAAGTAGGTGGCGTCCATCACCTGGGCGCGAGCCTGCTCGATGGTAACGCCCTTCTTGGCGCGGAGCTCAGCAAACTTCTGCGCGTACTCCTCGTGCTTCTCGGCATTGCGCGGGTCGATGACGGTAGCGCCGGGAACGTTGATCTCGTCGGGGTTGCCCAGGATGACGATTTTTGCCAGGCCCTCCTCGATGATTTTGGTGGCCGCGACGATAGTGCGCGGATCCTCGCCCTCGGGCAGGACGATCGTCTTAAGGTCGGCCTTGGCGGCAGACTTCATACGGTTTAGGAAATCGCTCATGTTACTCCTTACAAGCGTTTCGCTAAGCTCCAGGCACCCGGCTGTTCACGAATAAACCCGCTGCTAGCGGGTTTACCTTTCAATTATGTACGCCGCGGTGCTTGAGCTTTCCTTGTGTGGCAAGCTCATTATAGGACGCATTAGCGCTATAATCGCTCTGATAAATATGTCTCGAAGAATGTTCGAGAAAAGCCCAGCTAACGAGCCCGTGGCTTTTGACAAGGAGTATCGATGCAGATTACCTCAGGCCTGCCTGAAGGCTTTAACGCCGGCGCGTACGACATGATTGTCGTCGGTGCTGGATATGCCGGTGCCGTTTGCGCCCGCCGTCTTGCCGAGACCATCGGCTATCGTGTTGCCGTTTTGGAGTGCCGTAGCCACATTGCGGGCAATGCCTATGACTGCACTGACGAGGCCGGAATCCTGATCCACGAGTACGGTCCGCATATCTATCACACTTTTAACGAGCGCGTGCACAATTTCCTGTCGCGCTTTACCAAGTGGACGGATTATCAGCACAAGGTGCTCGCCAACATCAACGGTACCCTTATGCCCGTGCCCTTCAACCATGCGAGTCTCAAGCTCGCCTTTGGTGACGAGCGCGGCGAGGAGCTGTATCAGAAGCTCGTGGAGACCTTTGGCAAGGATGTCAAGGTGCCCATTATGGAGCTGCGTAAGAAGAACGACCCGGATCTTGCCGAGGTCGCCGATTACGTCTACGAGAACGTCTTTTTGCATTACACCATGAAGCAGTGGGGCCAGACGCCCGATCAGATCGATCCCTCGATCACCGGCCGCGTTCCCGTCTTTGTGGGCGATGATGACCGCTACTTCCCGCAAGCTCCCTTCCAGGGCATGCCGCAGGAGGGCTACACGGCGCTCTTTGAGCACATGCTCGACCACGACCTGATCGACGTGTTCTGCGACGTGGACGCCCGTGACCTCTTTGAAATCGACGAGACTACCGTCAAGATCGACGGCAAGGTCTATGGTGGCGAGATCGTCTACACCGGTCCGCTCGATGAGCTGTTCAACCTCGATCTGGGCGCGCTACCGTACCGCACGCTCGACATGAAGTTCGAGACGCTCGATATGGACCAGTTCCAGCCCGTGGGCACCGTCAACTACACCACGAGCGAGGACTACACGCGCATTACCGAGTTCAAGAACATGACCGGTCAGATCCTGCCCGGCAAGACCACCATCATGAAGGAGTATTCCAAGGCCTATACGCCCGGCTCGGGCGAGACGCCGTACTACGCCATTCTTGAGCCCGAGAACCGTGAGCTCTATGAGCGCTATCTTGAGCGCGTCCAGAACCTGACGAACTTCCACCCGGTGGGTCGTCTGGCCGAGTATCGTTACTACGATATGGACGCTGTGACCAATTCCGCCCTCGATCTTTCGGATGAGATTATCGCCTGCCATGCATAAAGTCATAACATTCGGTATTCCCTCGTATAACGCCGCCAAGGACATGGACCATTGCATCACCTCCATCTTGGAGGGGAGCAATTACGCCACCGATATCGAGATTATCGTAGTGGACGACGGCTCCAAGGACGAGACGGCCGATAAGGCCGACGAGTGGGAGGCACGTTATCCCGGTATCATTCGCGCGGTGCACCAGGAGAACGGCGGCCACGGTATTGCCGTCCTTTCGGGTCTGCGCGAGGCACAGGGCACCTACTACAAGGTCGTCGACTCGGATGACTGGCTCGATGCTGCGGCTCTTTCGACTATGCTGTCGATTCTGCGTGGCTTTGAAGAGCGTGACCAGCGCGTTGACCTGTTTATCTCGAACTACGTGTACGAGAAGGTTTACGAGGGCACGCATACCGCTATTGGCTACAAATTTGCCCTGCCGCGCAAAAAGATCTTTTCCTGGGATCAGATCGGTCATTTCCGCCTGGACCAGAACCTACTCATGCACAGCCTGTGCTATCGCACGGATGTGCTGCGCGAGTCCAACCTTCCCATGCCGCCGCACACGTTCTATGTGGACAACATCTACGCCTACGTGCCGCTACCGCGTTGCAAGACCATGTACTACGCCGACATCGACCTCTACCGCTACTTTATCGGTCGCGAAGGCCAGAGCGTCAACGAGGCAACGATGGTCAAGCGTCTGGACCAGCAGTTCCGTGTTACACGTATCATGATGGAGTCGTACCATCTGTACAGCGATGTTGAGTCGTCGCGCTTGCGTTCGTACATGATGGGGTACTTCACCATGATGATGGCGATTTGCTCGGTGCTCACCAAGCTTTCCGAGGAAGATTGCGCCGACGAGCGCCTAAAGACGCTGTGGAATGATTTGAAGGCCTATGACGAGCGCATGTATCGTCGTGCCCGCTACGGCGTGGTCGGGTTCTTCACCAATCTGCGCGGACGGGCCGGAGACAAAACCACACTCGGCCTATACCGTCTTGCCTCAAAGATCTTCAAATTCAACTAGCTGCCGAGTAATCGCTGCTGATAGGTTGACTGGGCCCCTTGGCCTTTAGTTTGCTACTGCGAACAGTCCTGCTCGCACGGAAAGCACATTAAGTGCTTTCCGGCTCGTGCGGAACTTGTATCAAACTAAAGGCCAAGGGGCCTCTGCTATAAGAATCGATTGTCAGGTTATTTGAATTTGAAGATCTTCGACGCGCGGTACACAGGGGCCTGGGCTGAAAAAATATTAGTTGGTAGTCGGTCGGAGGCGGGCGGGCATTACGTTTGTCGCGAGTTCCGCATGCAAAGAAGGCCACTTAATGTGGCCTTCGTCTTGCATAGAACTGTAGAGCAGCAAACGTAATGCCCGCCCGCCTCCGACCGACGGTCGAGTGAGATTACTTCGCAGCACCTGGGATTCCGTGGGAGGTTTTGGCGGTTTTGGCTCCGTTTACGATGGCGGTTTCCAGGGCCCTTACGGCGAGCATGCCCAGCAGGTCTAGGGGAACGGCGGCGCTTGCCTGGGCGCCCAGTTTGCCGCTGGCGAGGGTGTAGATGGTGTCGCCGTCGTTGGTGGTGTGTGTGGGGCGGATGGCGTGTGCGTAGGCGTCTGCGGCCATCTGGGAGACCTTGGTGGCTTGTGCCTTAGTGAGTTCCACGTTGGTGACGATGCAGCTGATGGTGGTGTTGGTGCGGTCGAGCGGCATCTGCATGGATCCGGCGGCGGCAAAGGCTGCGAGTTCCATGTCGACGATCTGGTCGCTATCGGCTGCGGCGCGCATACCGGCAACCCACTCGCCGGTGAAGGGGTCGACAACGTTGCCGCAGGCGTTGACCGAGACCACGGCGCCCACCTTGATGGGGCCGAGCGCCACGGCAGCAGCTCCAAGGCCGGCCTTCATGCAGGTGGCAGGCCCCATGAGCTTACCCACGGTGGCGCCCGTGCCGGCGCCTACGTTGCCCTGTTCGAGCTTGGTGGGGGTGTGGTCGAGTGCTTCGCGCACGGCGGCGATACCGGCCTCAATGTCGGGGCGCACGGTGGGGTCGCCAAAGGCAAGATCGAAGATACAGCTGGAGCACACGATAGGCACCTGCGTGGGACCGACGGGAAGGCCGATGCCGCGGCTCTCAAGCTCGCGGGCCACGCCGCTTGCGGCTTCGAGGCCAAAGGCCGATCCGCCCGAAAGGCAGACGGCGTGGACCTTGTCGACGGTGTTCTCGGGTCGCAGCAGGTCGGTTTCGCGCGAAGCGGGAGCGCCACCGCGTACGTCAACGCCGCCGGTGGCGCCCTCGGGTGCCACGATTACGGTGCAACCGGTGCCGGCCTCCTCGTCCGTATAGTTGCCATAGCAAAAGCCATCGACATCGCAGACGTCAATGGCCTCGAGCAGTGTATCCATGTTTAACTCCTATCGGTTTTCCGCCGCGCCTTGTGCCCGGTCGGGATCCGTACGGTACGCCAAAATTGTAGGCGCCGGGGGATACCCAGCGCCAGATGCAATTGCGAGAGTTTTTGAATCGCGCGCGCGACGCGGGCGATGGGTAGGCCCACCACGTTATAGAAGTCGCCCGAAATATCGTGCACGAGCATGCGTCCGCCTGTGCCCTGAATGCCGTAGGCGCCGGCCTTGTCCATGGGCTCACCCGAGGCGACGTAGCGCTCGATCTGTTCGTCGGTGAGCTCGTAGAACGTCACGTCGGTCACATCGACAAACGACAGGCTCTCGGCGGCATGCGGGGCGGCCGTATCGCCTGCCTTAACGATGCAGACGCCGGTTGCGACCTGGTGCG
>URNC01000029.1 GCA_900549065.1 uncultured Collinsella sp.
GGTGATGGCCTCGTCCATGTTAACGATGGCGTTGCACAGGTCGGTAATGGTGCGCTGCTGGCTCTCGGCCAGCAGGCTGTCGCGGTCGTCCAGGTCCGGCTTGACCGTGATAGACCAGTCGTACTTGCTCAGAGCGTCGTCCCGCTTGGTAATACAGGTCATCAGCATGGCGTCGTAGCGCTCCATCTGTTCCCAGATCCACTGCTGCTCGGCATAGGCGCCCAGCAGCCGCTTGCTGTATTCAGAAAGCGCCATAGACCTACTCGTCCACCTTGAGAATCGCCATAAAGGCCTCCTGCGGAACCTCGACCGAGCCGATGGCCTTCATGCGCTTCTTGCCCTCTTTCTGCTTCTCGAGCAGCTTGCGCTTTCGCGAGATATCGCCGCCGTAGCACTTGGCCAGCACGTCCTTGCGGCGCGCCTTAACGGTGGAGCGGGCGATGATCTTGTTGCCGATGGCGCCCTGGATAGGAACCTCGAACAGCTGTCGCGGGATGATCTCCTTGAGCTTGTCGCACAGGCCGCGGGCAAGACCGTAGGCCTTATCCTTGTGCACGATAAACGACAGCGCGTCCACCTCGTCGCCCGAAAGCAGGATGTCGAGCTTCACAAGCTCGGAGGGGCGATATTCGTTGAACTCGTAGTCGAGCGAGGCGTACCCCTTGGTGCGGCTCTTGAGCTGATCGAAGAAGTCCAAGATGAGCTCGGCGAGCGGCATATCGAAGCGCATCTCGACCGATTTGCTCGTCAGGTGGATCATGTCGGTCGTGACGCCGCGGTGCTCGATGGCGAGCTGCATGACGGCACCCGTATACTCGGGCGGGCAGATGATCTTTGCCTTGAGGTAGGGCTCTTCGATACGCTCGATGCGCGTGGCCTCGGGCAGATCCTGCGGGCTGCGGACATCGATCATCTCGCCGTCAGTCTTGTACACGTGGTAGTCGACCGAGGGGCTCGTGGCGATCAGGTCCAGATTGAACTCGCGCTCCAGGCGCTCCTTGACGACCTCCATGTGCAGCAGGCCCAGGAAACCCACGCGGAAGCCAAAGCCCAGCGCCACCGACGTCTCGGGCTCCCACACCAACGACGGATCGTTGACGTGCAGCTTATCGAGCGCATCGCGCAGGTTCTCGTAGTCCTTGTTGTCGATGGGGAACAGGCCCGTGTAGACCATGGGCTTGGCCTCACGGTAGCCCGGCAGCGGCTCGGGGCAGGGGTTCGAAGCCCACGTAAGGGTATCGCCCACGCGCACAGCCTCGGGGTCCTTCAGACCCGTGACCACACAGCCGACCTCGCCGACCGTTAGAGCATCGACCGGCGTCTCGGCAGGGCGCTTGACGCCCACGCCGTCGACCAAGAAGTCGCCCTTTGCCTGCATCATGCGCAGGGTATCGCCCTTTTTGATGGAACCGTCAAAGACGCGCACCGTGGCGACGACACCGCGGTACTCATCGAAGTACGAATCCAGAATAAGTGCCTTGAGAGGGGCATTTGAATCACCCTTGGGAGGTGAGATCAAAAAGACGATGGATTCCAGCAGATCGTGGATGCCCTCGCCGGTCTTGCCCGACACGCACACGGCATCGTCGGCGGGAATGGCCAGATCGTCTTCAATCTCGGTCTTAACCTCGTCGGGGTGCGCCGAGGGAAGGTCGATCTTGTTGATGGCCGGAACAATATCCAGATTGGCGTTCATGGCGAGCGTCGCGTTGGAAACGGTCTGCGCCTCGACGCCCTGAGTGGCGTCCACGACGAGCACCGCACCCTCGCAAGCGGCCAGCGAACGCGAGACCTCGTAGGTGAAGTCCACGTGGCCCGGCGTATCGATCAGATTGAACTGATACGTCTCGCCATCGTCGGCGTCATAGGACACGCGAACGGCATTGGACTTGATCGTGATGCCGCGCTCGCGCTCGATATCCATCGTGTCGAGCAGCTGCGACTCCATGTCGCGCTCATCGACGGTATGGGTGAGCTCGAGGATACGGTCACTGATCGTGGACTTGCCATGGTCGATATGCGCAACGATCGAGAAGTTGCGGATGTGGGAAATGTCAATCGAAGTATTCATGCGGACTATCTTACCCGAGCGGTACAAAAAATGGAGCCTGTTCCATAAAACAGGCTCCATTTATGCGCGTAATCTGTGTGGTGTGAAATTTACAACTTAAGCGTTGATGCTGTTCACGAGCTTGGCAAGACCGGACTTGCGGTTGGAAGCCTGGTTCTTGTGGATGACATGCTTAGCGGCAGCCATGTCGAGACGCTTGATGACGGTCTTGAGGGCAGCCTGGGCCTTCTCGGCGTCGCCCTCGGCGACGGCGGACTGGACGTGCTTGGTCAGCGTCTTGAGCTCGGACTTGACAGCCTTGTTACGCATGCGAGCTGCCTCATTGGTGCGGATACGCTTCTTCTGAGACTTGATGTTTGCCACTTCTGGAGTTCCTTTCGAGTTCCTTGCAAAAAATGTATGACACCTCTGAGACACGGTGAGGTCATGCAATCGCCTACTATAGCACGCTCCCCCTCAAAGGGATAGAACGAATTTGTCAAATAGGCAGGTATCATCACGATTTTCTCAAGATGTTCGTAATCCAGAGCAAAAGCGCGGTCTCAGAATCGGCCGAACCCTTGAGCGCGAGCTCCACATCGACGGCACCCTCGAGCGCAGTGACAAGCTCCGCCATCGAAAAACGACGTGCCCAGGTAAGGTGATTCTTGACCTGCCAGGCCTGAAGTTTGAGCGTCGCGGCGAGCTCACGCCCCTGCCCACGCCCATCGAGCGCCTTGGCGACGATCAACTCACGGATGCGACCGCATAGCAGCGTGTAGGTCCACACGTAGCTCTTGGAGGGCAGAAGCTTAAAGAGCTCGAGCGAACGGCGCATATCGCGAGCCGAGACGGCGTTGAGGAAGTCCCAGGGCTGAACCTCAGCCGTACGCACGATCCAGCGCTCCACGTCGGCAAGCTCAATCTGGGGCGCCTCGACCATCTGGGCGAGCTTTGCCAGGTCGTTATCGAGCATGCGCGTGTTTTCTCCCGAACGCGAGACGAGCTCCTCGGCAGCAGCTGTCGAGATGGACTTACCGTGCTGCGTCGCCATCTGCTGAACGCGGCGCGGCAGTTCCCAGCGCTTGGTACCCGAGCAATCGACAATAGCCTTCTTGTCGATCTTGGCGATTGCCTTATACAGGCGCGTATTCTTGGCAAGTGAGTCGGCGATAATGAGACAGACCGTCGTAGGGCTGGGACTTGCGAGATACTCGACGAGCGGTTCCGAGACCGCTTTAGCGAGCTTTGAGCAGCCGTCGAGGATCACCAGGCGAAACTCGCTACCCATGGGAAAGGTGTTGAGCGAGCCGATGATCGACTCGATATCGGGATCTTTCGTCATGTCGCGCTCGTCGAGGTTGAACTCGACCATACCCGACTTTTCCAGACGTGCCTTCATGCGCGAGACGGCGTGGTCGCGCTTGACCCCATCGGTACCGACGATCAGATATGCCGGCAGCAGACCGGTTTCTGACATTGCGCTCCCCTCTCGCAGGCTCTCGAATTCATACCGTGCCATTCTATCCCACGGGTTGGTCCCGCGCCAACGACAGCATCATGGTCGCTGGCATCGCATGGCAAAACCGGTTACGGTCGGCGAGACGGTAATGTCTCCTTGTTCAATGGTGCATACGAACGCGCCGCCCACATCGCGAACCGCATCGATGCAGGCATCGGATGGATGGCCGTAGCGGTTGCCCTCGCCCGCGCTCGCGATAGAGAGCTCAGGCTTAAGCGTGCCCAACAGGTCTGTGTCGACGGAAGCTTTTGAGCCGTGATGCCCCAGTTTGAGCACATCGATATCACCCACCTCCTGTACAAACTCGCGCTCCTGATCGAGCTCGGCATCACCAGTGAGGAGCACGCGCAGGCTCTTGCCTTCCTGAGCATAGGAGAGCAACAAAACAAGAGAGTCCTCATTGCCCTCGCCATCCACCGTGTCAAACGGCCACATCACACGTGTCCGAAATGCGCCGATGTCGAACGTATCCCCACGGCGAACCTGCCGATACTTCACGCCAGGTCGGTTCAATACCTCGCCAGGAGCATCCTCGAGCGCATCCGCCGCCACGGCAATCGTTCCGACTGAAAACTGTTCGAGCACGGCAGGCAGACCACCCCAGTGATCCTCATCCCAATGCGTCACAAAGACGGCATCGATATGATGCACGTTATTGCGAACCAACGCTGCCACCACGCGCTCGTCGAGCCCGCAGTCGACGAGCGCTACTACGCCGCCCTGACGGATAAGAATCGCATCGGCCTGGCCTACATCGAGAACCGTCACCGAAGGCGGCGCGAATCGATCCCAGTAGATGTAGGGAATCGAAGCCAAGAGCACCAGGCATGCAAGCCCCACCGCCATAGGATGTGCACGGGGACGCGGCCACCAGACCAGGAGAACCGCCAGCACACACGGCACCAGGTAAATCCACATGCTATCAGGCGGCACGCTCACAGATGCACCCGGCACGGCGGCAAACAGCTGCTCAAAGAACAGTGCGCAACGGGCGGCAATCATGGGTACGACGAGTGCCCAAGCCTGCAACGGCGCCACGAGCGAAAAGGGAACCAGCACGATCGACACAGCGAGCAGTAGACTCACCACCGGACCGATGACCGCATTCGCCAACGGAGCAATGAGCGAGAACGTACCAAAGGCAGGAATGGTAATGGGCAGCGTCGCCAGTTGCGAGCAAAGCGTGACGGAAAGCATGCCGGCAATACCCGTCGGCACACCCAGCTCACCCAAAGCGTAGGTCGCATAGGGACAAAAGCACAGGATGGCAAAGACGCTGGCACACGAGAGTTGAAAACCCATATCGAACAGCACCATTGGGCGGAGTAGCACAAAGATGGACATGGTTACGAAGAGCGCCGATGCGCCATGCCGGCGACGCCCTGCGCCGTTTACGACAAGCGTCGCCGCCACCATACAGCACGCGCGCACGGCCGAAGGCGAGGCGCCCGTAAAGACGGCATAGGCAGCAAGGGCCAGCAACAGCAGCCCCCGCTGAAGCCCACGAGAGAGGCGCGTCTTTTGCAGGACACTCTCAATCACAAACCCCACGATGGCAAGATGGCTGCCCGAGACGGCGATAAGATGTGCCGTTCCCGTTACCGAAAACCAGTCGCCCGCCGGCTGGGAGCGCAGCTCGGACGAACGACCGCAGACAACACCAGCTATGAGCGCACGCGCCGGGTCGGTCGCAGGCGCGATGGACGCAAGCAGCCCATTTCGCAGCCGAAGCAGCGGCCGCGGAGAGCCCTCATCGACCGACACCAACCGGATGACCTTCACTTTTCGAAGCTCGCCTCGAAGCACGCGCGAGCGCCCATACGCATCGTTCTCAAAGCGCGAAATTCGACCGATAGCACGTACATGCGAACCGGCGTCGAGCTCGCGATCGCACGACAGCCGCACCTGACCCAAACGATTTTCGCCCTCATACGCATCGCAGGTATAGGAGTACGCATCGTCATTGATGGACGGGTCGCCGTGCACAACAAACTCGAGACTGCTCGCAGCCCGATTATCCAGCGCCTTCGAAGCACGCAGCGCCCCGATCGCCCAACCCGCTGACACGACCGCCCCCGCCACGAGGCCGAAAGCCGCGGCATACAGCCAGCGCCGCCACCGCACAAGGCGCATGCAGGACCGAGCCAACACGATGCAAGCTGCAGCCGCAACGGGAATGACCATAAGCAACGTGTCGGGCGCTGCCGGCTCTCCCAGCAGCAAATCGGCCGCCATGTTAAGCACCAAGCCACAGCCCACACACAAGCCGGCACACAAGGCCATCGTCCATGGCATGAGGGGCCGCGGGGGCATCACATGCTCGCGCTTGGGCGTGCTCATACGCAGATACCATCTTTGATTTTGGCAAGCTTCTTCTCTCCGATCCCCGATACGCGCATCAGGTCATCGACTGAGGCAAAAGCCCCGTTTTGCGTCCGCTCATCGATGATCGATTGGGCCATAGAAGGCCCAATGCCCGAGAGCGTCTGCAGTTCCGCCGCGCTCGCTGTATTGATATTGACGAGCCCCGACGAAGACCCCGCGCCAGATGTCGTGGCAGCACCGCTTTCGGCCCCGTCGACCGCCGCAGCCGCTTGTTGCTCCCCCACCGTCGGAACATAGATCTTTTGGCCATCGGTAACCTTGGACGCCCGATTAATCCCTGTCACATCCGCCTCGGCCGTAAGCCCTCCGGCGGCATCGATCGCTTGGGAAACCCGTGCTCCATCTTTGAGCCGATACACTCCAGGCCTCACAACGGCGCCATCCACATCGACGTACATCTCGGTCGCAGAGGAGCTCTTGGCCGAAGACTCATCGGCATCATCAGGAGAGGCATCCCCGGCGGCGCGCACATCCGAGGCGCTCGCCTCATCACTACGCTCAAACGATACGCCGCTGGAGCGGCTATTAAAACTTGCCATCGCTAAGCCGCTCGCGGCGGCAATGACAACCAGTATCGCCACCACCACCGCTTTATGCCCGAGCAACTTGCCCGCCCAGCGATCCATCCGTTTAACCCGTTCGTGTTGCTCGCGCTGCGCCATAGCAAACACCTCCCAACACCATCGTGTCAGGAAAACGCAGCCGAACGAACCGCATGGACAAACCAGTTTTGACGGACAAACCAAAAGCTGTCCAAAACCTTGCGGGAACATGTCCATTTATTCAGGCACACGTCAGCGAATGAACATCTTGACATCATTTGCCCAGATAGCAAAAGACCGACGATACAGGTGCATCGTCGGTCTATGCAGGCAATTACTCGTGATCTTGGTAAATCTCACGCGGAGCAAGCTCCGAATGTTTGCGTTTTAAGGTCTTAGGGGCCTTATACGTGTTGCTCTCGAAATCGATGTACTCGGTCTGCTTAAGCAGGCGCTCGATCATGTCCTCGTGGTCGAACAGCTCCCAGGCCTCGTGCACGGCATCGAGTTTGGCATGCGTCTCGGGACGACGCGGCATAAACAGCGTGCAGCAGTCGGGCGCCGCCTCGGTCGAAATATCGAACGTGCCGATCTCCTGAGCGCGCACAATGATCTCCTGCTTGTCCGAACCGATCAACGGGCGGAACACGGGAATCTTCACGGCCTCGTTGACGGCCATGATGTTCTCGAGCGTCTGGGAAGCAACCTGACCGAGCGACTCGCCGGTCACGATGGCCTTGGCGCCCTCGATATGCGCAATGCGCTCGGCAACCGAATACATGATGCGGCGATACATGATCACGCGCAGGTTGCTGGGGCAGGTGACGGAAATCTCACGCTGGCAATCTCCGAACGGCACCACGTACAGGCGACCGATCTGGACACCCGGCTCAAGCGCGCGGATGATGTCCTGCACCAAATACTCGCTCGTATCGGGCGTCTGCGGACGACCGGAGAAATGCACCGGCACGCACACCGCGCCGCGACGCGCGAGCATCCAGGTCGCCACCGGAGAATCGATGCCCGACGACAGAAGCGTCACGACCTTGCCGGCAGAACCCACCGGCAGACCGCCCACGCCGCGCTCGGAGCGCGCATACACGTAAACGCTACCCTGGACCACCAGTACGTGCACCATCGCATCGGGGTCGTGCATTTGAACCTTTTTATCGGGGAAGGCCTCGCACAGAACCTCGCCCACCTGACGATTGATATCAATCGAGGTGAGCTCATAGTCGGTATTGGAGCGCTTGGCATGCACCTTAAACGAATCGAAGGGGCCAAACTCGCGCAGCGCCTTGACGGCGGCGGCGCAGTACTCCTGCGGGTCGCGGTTGGTGTGGTACGCCAGGGACACACGGGCAACGCCGGGGACGGTGCGGATGACACGCGCCGCCTCGTCGGCCTGATGCTCGTTAAAGGTCACGAGAATATAACCGGAAATTCGAGACACGGCGTTCACGGAAAAGGCGGCCAAAGCCGCCTTAATGTTATCCATGAGGATATGCTCAAAATGTGCGCGGTTCTTGCCCTTCAGTCCAACCTCGTGATAGTGGACCAGGCAAACGCGAGCTGCCATTTAGGCTTCAGCAACCTTGTGGCCGAGCGCCTTCTCGTAACGGGCCTCGTCATAGGAGATGTCGCCGTCGACGATCTCGTCCATAGCCATCGAGATGGTATCGGCACCGGAAAGCGCGATGGTGATGTCGTCGACATCCTGGACGGCAAGCACGCGATTGTGCTGGCCGCGCAGCATGCTGTTAATGTCGCAGGCGCGCTTGGAAGCAAGCGAAGCGAGCAGGAAGCGGTTGTGATCGGTCTTCTCCAGAAGATCGTCAATGCAAGGCTTTACAACGGACACGGACCTCAGATCCTTTCATGCATATCGAGAACGCGAACGAGCTCGTCGGTCGCGCGGTCGAGATCGTCATTCACCACGACGTCGTCGTAGCGGTCGGCAAGGGCAAGCTCATGGGCGGCGTTTGCCATACGCAGCTCGATCGTCTCGGGCGTCTCGGTACCACGACCGACCAGACGCTCGCGGAGCACCTCGAGCGAGGGTGGCTTGATAAAGATCAGCACGGCCTCGGGGAAACGTTCCTTGACCTGCAGGGCACCCTGGACATCGATCTCCAAGATGAGAGACGAACCAGAGGCGAGCTTGGACTGAACCTCGCTCACCAACGTGCCGTAGCAGTTACCGTGGACCTCGGCCCACTCGACAAACTCACCGTTTGCCACGCGGCGGTCGAACTCCTCACGCGTCAGGAAAAAGTAATTGACGCCATCGACCTCGCCTTTGCGTGGGACTCGCGTGGTAGCCGAAACCGTCAGGCCCAGGTTAGAGCGACGCTCGCGCACACGAGTGACGAGCGTGCCCTTGCCCGCGCCTGACGGTCCAGAAATCACAAAGAGCTTTGAATCCTGAGCGCTCACTTATTTGGTCAGCTGCTCGAGGAGCTGCTCGCGCTGACGGACGCCAAGGCCCTGTACGCGACGGGTAGCGGAGATGCCGAGCTCCTCCATGATCTTGGCGGCCTTGGCCTTGCCATAACCGGGGAGAGACTCGATGAGGGTGGAAACCTTCATGCGGGAAGCAATGGGGTCATCGGAGTTGAGCACGGACTCGAGGGACTTCTCGCCCTTCTTGATCTGCTCACGGAGCTCTGCGCGAGCGTGACGCGCGGCGGCAGCCTTCTCAAGAGCCTGCTTGCGCTGCTCATCGGTAAGCTGAGGGAGTGCCATTCGTACCTCCAAGTAGTTGGGTTATATCTGATTCAATATTTGGCATTTTAGCACGTAAAACGTACAAAATGCCCAATCGCGGCTCCATAGGTTAGACGATACCCGCAAAAAGTGCAATATATCGCGCTAAAAGATGAGCCCCCGACCTGCGATTCCACACAAAGGATGGGAAAGTTTACGCAGGCACAGGGGCTAATTTGTGCTATTAAAACCAAAAAGTGGTGACTTAAGGGAATCTTTTACGCGACGTTTTCGACCAGCTCGGCAACGATGGCGTCAAACGCGGCAACCGGATCGTCGGCGCCGGTAATGGGGCGGCCAACCACGATATGGCTCGCGCCGCGCTCGATAGCCTGGGAAGGCGTGGCCACGCGCGATTGATCGCCCAGCGCAGCACCATCCGGACGCACGCCCGGGGTCACAATCAGCGCATCGGGGCCCAGCAGCTCACGCATGTCATGTGCCTCCATCGGCGAGCACACGATGCCGTCGATACCGTTGGCCTGGGCGAGTTTTGCCAGACGGGCGGCCTCCTCGGCAACAGGCGACTCGACGCCGATCTCGGCCAGCGCATCCTGATTCATGCTCGTGAGCACGGTGATGGCGACGAGCTTGGCGCGGTCCTCGCGCGCCTCCTCGGCACCCTCACGGCAGGCGGCGAGCATGGCACCCGAACCCAAGCCATGGACCGAAAGCAGGTCGGCACCGGCAAGCGAGGCCGAACGAGCGGCACCGCGCACCTGATGCGGAATGTCATGGAACTTAAGGTCGAGGAAGACCTTGAAGCCCAGGTCCTTAAAGGTCTTGACGATCTCGGGACCCTCGGCGTAATAGAGCGTCATGCCCACCTTGAGCCAGGCGGCATGGCCCGAGAGCTCATGGGCGAGCTCGAGCGCACGCTCACGGTCGCAGTCGAGGGCAACGATAACGCGGTCGCGGGCATCGGTCTCTAGCATTCGAAAGCACCTACCAGCTCGTTGATGTCCTTCACGCCCTGAGACTCGGCCCAGGCCTCGAGCTCGCGCGCGATCTTGAGCGAAGCGCACGGATCGACGAAGTTGGCCATGCCGACCGATACGCAGGTAGCGCCAGCCAGGATAAACTCGGCCGCGTCCTCTCCGGTCATGACGCCGCCGACGCCGTTGATGGGGATATCGACGGCCTGGGCAACCTCCCAGACCATGCGCACGGCGATGTGATGGCACAGCGGGCCCGAAAGACCGCCCTTGGGCTTGGCCACACGCGACTTGCGGGTGTGGACATCAATGGCCATACCCTGGATGGAGTTGATGACCGAAAGGCCATCGGCACCGGCGGCCTCGAGAGCCTTGGCGATCTCGGCAACGTTGACCGGAGCCATCTTCACAAATAGCGGCTTGTCGGTCACCTTACGGCAGGCGGCCATGACGGCAGAGGCGCCCTCGGGCGTGGAGCCCATGGCGGCACCGCCAGCGGCAATGTTGGGGCAGCTCACGTTGATCTCATAGCCGGCGGCCCAGGGGCACAGCTCGACATACATCTCAAGCGCACGGACAAACTCGTCAACGGAATGACCGGCAACCTGGCAGATGACCTGGCAACCGTCCTTGGAGAGTTGCTCGAGCCACGGACCGGACTCGCGGGCGAAAGCGGCTACACCGGGGTTCTGCAGGCCCACGGAATTGATCATGCCGCCGGGGATCTCGGCCATGCGGGGTGCGGGATTGCCGGGCCAGGGCTCGGCAGCGCAGCCCTTGGTGGTGATGGCACCCAGCTGGGAGACATCGAAGAAGTTCTGGAACTGCCAACCGTAGCCAAAGGTACCAGCTGCGGTGTTGATGGGGTTCTGCATCTTGACGCCGCCGAAATCGACGGCCATGTTCACGGTACCCACTAGAAGACCACCACCTTGGAAGCATCAAACACGGGGCCGCACATGCAGGCGCCCTTCATACCGTCGACCGTCTCGACATTGCAGGTGTTGCAGGCACCAAAGCCGCAGCTCATCATGCGCTCGAGCGACACCTCGCAGTACACGTCGGCCTCCGCGGCAGCGGCGGCGACCTTCTTCATCATGACGGCGGGACCACAGCTGGCGACGTAGTCGTAACCGCCCTCGCCGAGCAGCTCGGCGGCAGGATCGGTGCAGAAGCCGTGCGTGCCCAACGAGCCGTCGTCGGTGCACACGTTGACCGTGGCTCCCAGCGCGCGGAACTCATCGACGCCCACGGCCTTGGACGCGGTGCCAAAGCCCAGGCAAACGTCAACGTCCACACCCTGCTCGGCAAGCATGTCAGCCAGGCAGAGCACGGGCGGAACGCCAATGCCGCCAGCGACGAGCAGTGCCTTCCTGGTACCCTCGGGCACGAACCAGCCGCGGCCGCCAGGGCCCAGCAAGTTGGAGATGGAGCCAGGGGCCATCTGCGACAGACGACGGGTATCATCGCCCACGACGGCGTACCACAGCTCAACGGTGCCGGCCTCGGCGTCGGCGCGATAGAAGCTCAGGGGCACGCGAAGCAGCGAGGAAGCATCGCCCGGCACGGCGATATTCACGAACTGACCGGGCTTGAGCGCACGTGCAAGCTTGGGGGCCGAGATAACAAGCGAGAAGATGCCGTCGGCGATCTCCTGGTTCGAGACGACCTCGAAGTCGTGCATGCGTGCAGTGGAAGGTGTGGGCATAGACGCTCCAATCCCCCATGCGGTTGCATGGTTCAGGCGAATAGAAAGCGCGGCACCGCAAGGGCGCCGCGCACAAAAGCGATAAGGCTATGCTAGCAGATGCAGCCGTCGGCAAGCGTCTGCTTACCGCCGACAAACACATCGGTGGCACGACCGGTGAGCGTGCGGCCGGCAAAACCGGAGTTCTCGGCGCGCGACTCGTAACCGTCCTCGCCGACCGTCCAGGTGGCGGACGCGTCGAACACGGTCAGGTCGGCAACGGAGCCCGCCTTGACCTGAACCCGGTCCAGACCCAAGATCTCACGCGGCTTGATGGCCATGAGCTCGACCATGCGACCCATGCCCATCTTACCGGTGTTGACCAGCTCGGTGAGCACGAGCGCCAGCGAGGTCTCGAGGCCGATCATGCCGAAGGGCGCAAGCTCGAACTCACGGGCCTTCTCCCACGGAGTGTGGGGGGCGTGGTCGGTGACGATGACGTCGACGGTACCGTCGATGACGCCTTGACGGATAGCCTCGGCATCCTCCTCGGTACGCAGCGGCGGGTTGACCTTGAGCGAGGTGTTGTAGGTCTCGTCCAGGTCGTTCTCGGTCAGGAACATGTGGTGCGGGGTGGCCTCGCAGGTGACCTGCACGCCAGCCGCCTTACCGGCACGCACGAGCTCCAGGCCATGGGCGGTGGAGATGTGCTGGATGTGCAGCTTGGCGCCGGCCAGCTTGGCGATCTCGATATCGCGGGCGATCTGCAGCTCCTCGCCTGCCGCCGGCCAGCCCTCGAGGGCCAGACGGGTAGAGACCTTACCCTCGTTGATCTGGCCGTGACCGACCAGGTCCTCGTCCTGGCAATGGCTCATAAAGACCTTGCCGAACATCTTACCGTAGTCCATGCAGCGACGGAGCATGCCTGCACCCTGCACGCCGCGACCGTCGTCGGTGAAGGCGACGGCGCCGTGGGCAACCATATCGCCCATCTCGGACATAGCCTCGCCCTTAAGACCGCGGGTCATGGCGCCAGAAGGATAGACGCGGCAGTGGCCGACCTCGGCAGCGCGGGACTTGACGAACTCAACGACGGTGCCGTTATCGGTAACGGGGTCGGTGTTGGGCATGGCGCACACGCCGGTGAAGCCGCCCTTGGCAGCTGCGCGGGTGCCGCTCTCGATGTCCTCTTTGACCTCGTAGCCGGGCTCGCGTAGGTGGACATGCATGTCCACCAGGCCGGGGACGAGGTACTTACCGGAAAGGTCGCGGACCTCGGCTCCCTCGGCGGCGAGGTTCTCGCCGACCTCGGCGATCTTGTCGCCGTCGATCAGGACGTCAACGACACCGTCAAGCTCGACGGACGGGTCGACGACGTGGGCATTCTTAAGAAGCAAGGCCATTATCGGCACCTCCAAGCAGCAGATACAGGATAGCCATACGCACGCAGATACCGGCGTAGACCTGCTCCAGGATGACGGAGCGTTGCGGGTGGTCGGCCATATAGGAGTCGAACTCGACGCCGCGGTTGATGGGGCCCGGGTGGCAAATGATCGCGTCGGGCTTCATGAGCTTCTCACGGTCCTTTGTCAGGCCGAAGAGTTTGTGGTACTCGCGAATGGTCGGGAACGGGGCACCCTCGAGGCGCTCCTGCTGAACGCGCAGCATGTAGACGACGTCCAGCTCGGGCAGGACGGAATCGAGGTCGCTCGTCACGTGGTCGCAGCCCAGAACCTCGGGCGCCGGCGGCAGCAGCGTGCCGGGGGCGACGGCGTAGGTCTCGCAGCCCATGATCTTCAACGCGGGGATCAGCGAGCCGCACACGCGGGAGTGGGAGATGTCGCCGATGACGGCGACCTTCAGACCGTGGAAGTCACCCTTGTGCTCCCAGATGGTGTACAGGTCGAGCAGAGCCTGCGTGGGGTGGTTGTGCTTACCGTCACCGGCGCAGATAACACTCGCGGGCGAATTCTGCGTGACGATGTAGGGAGCACCGGCATGCTTGTCACGCACGACGATGCAGTCGATCTTATAGGCGTTGAGGGTCTCGACGGTGTCGACGAGGCTCTCTCCCTTGACCGTAGAGGTCGAGGAGCCGCCAAAGTTGAGGCTGTCGGCCGAAAGGCGCTTCTCGGCGAGCTCGAAGGAGCTGCGGGTGCGTGTCGAGGGCTCGTTGAACATGTTGACGATGGTCTTGCCCTTGAGCGTGGGGACCTTCTTGATCGCACGCTCGTTGACCTCGGAGAACGCCTTGGCGGTCTCGAGGATGAGCTTGATGTCCTCTTCGGAGTACTCGGTAATGTCGATCAGGTGCTTATGGTTGAACGCCACGGTACTACTCACCTCCCAGCGGCGCGGAGCCCACATGGGAACCCGGCGCGACGTCGTTAATCTCGACGGCTGTGTGGCCGTCGACTTCCTTCATATATAGGTGCACGTTCTCCTCGTGCGACGAGGGAACGTTCTTGCCGACAAAGTCCGGCGAGATGGGGAGCTCACGGTGGCCGCGGTCAACGAGAACTGCCAGCTCAATGCGGCTCGGACGGCCCAGGTCCATGACGGCGTCCAGAGCGGCGCGAATGGTACGGCCCGTATACAGGATGTCGTCCACCAGCACGACGCGTTTGCCGTCGACGCTAAAGGGAATGTTGGTGGCGTGGATCGCGGGAGCGAAATTGGTCGCATAGTCATCGCGGTAGAAGCTGATGTCGAGGCTGCCGAGCGGAACGTCGACGCCCTCGATCTCCTTGATCTCCTCGGCGAGTTTCTTTGCCAGAAGGTCGCCGCGCGTGACGATGCCGACCAGAGCGAGGTCTTCACAGCCCTCGTTGCGCTCGAGAATCTCGTGCGCGATGCGGGTCATCGCTCGATTGACGGCGGTCTCGTCCATGATGACCGCCTTGGGGGAAGTCGTGCCCATCGATCTCCTTCCTCACATGTCTTGACTGCTGACACAGTCAAAAAAATAGATGCCCGACCGCTTAAAGCGGACCAGACACCCACAGGAAAGGCTGCTCTTTGGCATCTATGTAATTCCATGTGGGTATCTCGTACCCCTTTAATGGTCAAGGGATAGTGTAGCCAACCTCGAGCTTAATTGCGAGCATAAATACAGAGCAATCCGTAAACGGAGCCCAATGCTCCATAAACCTATATATATTTGTGGGACGAGCTTGAAAACACACGCACGAGCTGGCATAATCCCCTCTGCTGCACGCAAATCGGATCTACGTCCAGGGCCGTGGCGTGGGCACTATCGCCAAAAGAGGAATATCTCTGTGTAGATTGCGCACAGGGAGCGACTTCTGTGCTATAGTTCAGGCTTGTTTGTTAACGCGACATGTTCGTTTGTCGCCCAAGGAGGGTCAGTTATGTCCAAAGTTTGCGAAGTTTGCGGTAAGCACCCCGTTGCCGGTCGCTCCATCAGCCACTCTCACCGCGTCACCAACCGTAAGTTCCGCCCCAACATCCAGCGCGTCTACGTCGTCGTCGATGGTCACCGTCGCAAGATGAACGTTTGCTCCACCTGCCTCAAGTCTGGCAAGGTTGCGCGCTCCTAAATAAGGTCTTAACAACAAGTACCTCGGACTCTCCGGGTCAAAGACCTCGCGTTCACATAGAACTTACCAAAGGCGCCCTCCTCTACGGAGGGCGCCTTTTTGCACTCATTGGGGACAGACTTATATGAGGGTTTGCAGATGTCAAAGGGATCGTAGCCCAGCTGATATGCCTTAAAGCTTGACCAACGGTACACCTCAAGTGAGTCGAGCGCACCTTTCACAGGATTGAGATGGATATAATCGAGTAGCTGCACCGCCTGTGTGTCCGACTCAACCGCGACCCGCGAATAGCGATTATCAAACAGATGTCCCGTTTTCCCATTGAAATACTCATGAGAGTCTGTACCCAATGAGCGGGGCGATGCAGCAGGCAGATAGTTTTAGTTAAAACGATTCATTTTATTGAAGCGTTTTAGTGTGCCTTTTAGAGGAATCTTACCGTTCGCCGAATAATTTCTTGCTATCATGCAAGGCGTAGGGTAAATCTCCGATCGCAAGGAGACACAAATGGTGAAAAAGTCACCGGAAAACACTACTCCCGCAATTGTGGACAACGTAGAGGCTGTCTCTTATACACATCTCCGAGCCCACGAGACT
>URNC01000030.1 GCA_900549065.1 uncultured Collinsella sp.
GGCTGCCGCCGGCGCTGCCGTGCCCACCATCTCGCGCGGGCGCGTGACCTTTGTGGACGCTGCCCTGCCGCAGGGCGTGGTGGTGCCCGACGCCAATTTGGCCGTGTTCTCGATTGCCGACCTCAATGCCCGCATGGATGCCAACCGCGCGCGCAGCCGCCGCAAGGTTGACATTACGCAGATCACCTTCCCGTTTAAGCCGGGCGACTACGTGGTGCACGCTACCCACGGCATCGCGCTCTTTAGCGAGATCGCGCGCCAGGAAGTGGGCGGCAAGGAACGCGACTACTTTTTGCTGGAATATGCCGATGGCGACAAGCTCTACGTGCCGCTCGAGCAGGTCGACCGCATCACGCGCTACGTTGGCCCCGACGGCGACAAGCCGCGCCTGACCAGGCTCAACACAGCCGACTGGACGCGCGCTACCAACAAGGCGCGCAAGAACGCCAAAAAGCTGGCGTTTGACCTGGTCGACCTGTATACGCGCCGCTCGTCGATTACCGGTATCGCCTGCCCGCCCGACACGCCCGAGCAGATTGAGATGGAGGAGAGCTTCCCTTACGACGAGACGCGCGACCAGCTGGAGGCCATCGCCGATATTAAGGCCGACATGGAGGCGCCCAAGCCCATGGACCGCCTGCTCTGCGGCGACGTGGGCTTTGGCAAGACCGAGGTCGCCCTGCGTGCGGCGTTTAAGTGTGTGGACTCCGGCCGTCAGGTCATGGTGCTCTGTCCCACGACCATTCTGGCCCAGCAGCACTACGAGACCTTCTTTGAGCGCTTTGCCCCGTTTGGCCTCGAGGTCGAGGTGCTCAGCCGCTTCCGCACGCCGGCGCAGCAGAAGCGCGCGCTCAAGGCGTTTGCCGAGGGCACGATCGATGTGCTCATCGGCACGCACCGCTTGCTTTCGGCCGATGTGAACCCAAAGAACTTGGGCCTGGTGATCATCGACGAGGAACAGCGCTTTGGCGTGCAGCACAAGGAGCAGCTCAAGAACCTGCGCGAGCAGATTGACGTGCTCACGCTTTCGGCAACGCCTATTCCGCGAACCATGCAGATGGCCACGAGCGGCGTGCGCGACATGAGCTTGATCACGACGCCGCCGACCGGGCGCCGCCCCGTAATCGTGCACGTGGGAGAGTACGACCCCGACGTGGTGAGCGCGGCGATTCGCCTGGAGGTGGGCCGCGGCGGTCAGGTGTACTACGTGTCCAACCGCGTCAAGACCATCGACGACGCCGTGGCGCGCGTGCACGAGGCCGCGCCCGAGGCGCGCGTGGGCGTAGCGCACGGCAAGATGAGCCCGCGCGAGGTCGAGGATGTGATGATCGAGTTCGCGACCAAAAAGATCGACGTGCTCATCGCCACGACCATCGTGGAGAGCGGTATCGACAACGCGACCGCCAACACGCTCATCATCGAGGACTCGCAGCGCTTGGGCCTGGCACAGCTCTATCAACTCAAGGGTCGTGTGGGCCGTTCTGCCACGCAGGCCTACGCGTACTTTATGTTCCCGGGCGAGCTGCCACTCACCGAGGAGGCCACGGCGCGTCTGACCGCACTTTCCGAGTTCCAGGACTTGGGCAGCGGCATGCGCATCGCCATGCGCGACCTGGAGATTCGCGGCGCCGGCTCGCTTATGGGCGCCGAGCAGCATGGCAACCTGTCGAGCGTGGGCTTTGACCTGTTTACGCAGATGCTGGGCCAGGCAGTGGCCGAGGCGCGCGGCGATGACGATGCCGGCGTGGAGGCGGCGAGCGTGGGCATTAACCTACCGGCCGACTACTTCTTGTCCGAGGAGTACCTGCCGGCGGTGGACCAGCGCGTGCTCGTGTACCGTAAGCTCGCAGCGGCCGAGGACCTGGAGAGCATCGATGAGGTGCAGGAGGAGACCGAGGCTGCGCATGGCGAGCTGCCGTTGGCGGGACTCAACCTGTTCAATCGCGCGCGCATCCGCATCCGTGGCGAGCGCCTAGGGCTCGAGAGCGTCACGCTCAGCGGCGGCCGCATCACCTTTTTGGGCGTCGACGTGCCCAAGAAGGTGGCCTTTGAGCTTAAGACCCGCTATGGTGCGGTGAACTTTCCCAAGAGCCGCAAGCTGTCGGTGCCCTACAAGGCGGGCGCCGGTGCGGGCAGCGGCCTGGGTCGCGGTCTCGACGCCAACGACGGCACCGGCCCGGTGGCGGCGGCGCTCATGCTGCTGCAACAGCTGGGTGCTAGTGATGATGACTAACGAGTAGGGGACGTGGCGGGACGAAGTCATCTTTGTCCCGCCACGTTGCAGGTTGATTCCAGGCCCATCGAAAGGAAAGCATGTTCGGATACATCTATAAGAAAGATGTCGCCATTATCGCGGTTGTCCTGTGTCTTTGTCTGGGCGCGGGCAGTTTCTTCGATTATCAGATCTCGAGCGCGCTGTTCAATATCGGCAGCATGTACGGTCGCTTTATCGAGGCCGCCGGCGAGCTGCCGTTCGAGCTGACGGCGAGCATCGCGGGCGTTATGCTCGTGCGCGCGGTGCGTCCCGACTCCAGGGGGAGCAAATGGCTCGCCGTGCTCGGCATCCTCGTCAACATTGGCCTGGCCGGCTACGAGATCGTTTCGTCCCTGCGGGTTGGCGGCAAACTCATCGCGGTTCAGTTGGTGCTGACGTTTGTGCTGGTCATCGCCGCTAACCTTGTCGTTTATCGCCTCACGCGCACGACCGAGCCCGACGAGCTCACGCGCTGGGCGTTGATGGTGCTTGTCGTGTGGGTCGCTCAGGCCATCATCCTCAACGTGATTGTCAAGCCGCTGTGGTCGCGCCCACGCATGCGCGTGATCGAGGTGACGCAGGGACTCGAGTTTCAGCCGTGGTGGGTGATCGGCAACCCCGACAAGTGGGCCTATATTGCCGCCGGTGTAGTCAAGGACGGCTTTAAGTCGTTTGCGAGCGGACACACGGCGCACGCGGCAATCGGCCTCATGCTCGCTGGGCTTCCCGCGACGGCCTTTAAGGAAAAGCCGTCGCGCCGCCGGGTGGTCTTTTGGACGGCGGCTGTGGTCGCGGCGCTCGTCGCCTTTGGCCGCATCGTGATCGGAGCGCACTTTTTGAGTGACGTGAGCTGCGGTTTTGCTCTGGTACTGGCACTTGAGTGCCTTGCCGCGCGCATTGCCTATCCCAGCGGCGTACAATAGCTCCGTTTGAATCATCTGGCCGATACCCGGTAAGAGAGGATTGCCATGCTCGCGTTCAACAACGACTATTCCCACGGCGCACACCCAGCGGTGCTGCAGGCGCTCGTCGACACCAATATGGAGCCGCAGCCCGGCTACGGTACCGATGCACATACCGAGCGTGCCAAGCAACTTATTCGCGAGGCCTGCCAGGCGCCTGACGCCGACGTGTTTTTCCTGGTGGGCGGCACGCAGGCTAACGCGACGGTGATCGACATGCTGCTTGCGCCGTACGAGGGCGTCGTTGCTGCCGAGACTGGCCACGTTGCCTGCCACGAGGCGGGCGCCATCGAGTTTGGCGGCCACAAGGTGCTCACCATCCCCGGCTACGAGGGCAAGATGCACGCCGAGGACCTCGAGAACTATATCCAGGTGTTCTACGAAAACGAGAGCTACGAGCACACGGTGTTCCCGGGTGCCGTGTACGTGAGCCTATCGACCGAGTACGGCACGCTGTACTCCAAGGCCGAGCTCGCGGCGATTCACGCAGTGTGTCAGAAGCGCGAGATTCCGCTGTTTGTGGATGGCGCCCGCCTGGCCTATGCGCTGGCGGCCGATGAGTGCGACATTACCCTGCCCGAGCTGGCGCAGCTGTGCGACGTGTTCTACATCGGCGGCACCAAGTGCGGCGCGCTCTGCGGCGAGGCTGTGGTGTTCTGCGGCATGCGCGCCCCGGCGCATCCCATTCCGCGTATTAAGCAGCACGGCGCGCTGTTGGCCAAGGGCCGCCTGACGGGCGTGCAGTTTGAGGCGCTCTTTACCGACGGCCTGTATTTTGAGATTGGCCGTCAGGCGATCGAAACCGCGCAGGCGCTTCGTCGCGTGCTGCACGAGCACGGCTACCGGTTCTTCTTGGAGACGCCGACTAACCAGCAGTTCGTGATTCTGCCCAACGAGGACATGGCGCGCATTCGCGAGCATGCGGCGATCGAGTACTGGGAAAAGTACGACGAGACCCACACGGTGGTGCGCTTTTGCACCAGCTGGGCCACGACGCAGGAGGATATCGACGCGTTGGCGGCTGTCCTGTAGCCTGATGTAATGACGGGGGGCCGCCTTGCGCTGGGTTTGGCGCAAGGCGGCCTCTGTTTTTGAGGGGGAAGGGTTGTATGACCGAGATGTCCGAGCCGACGATTCGCCTGGCGACGCCCGATGATGCGCCGGCGTTGCTTGCCATCTATGAGCCGTATGTGCGCCAGACGGCGATTACCTGCGAATACGAGGTGCCGAGCGTTGAGGAGTTCGCCGGGCGCATCGAGCGTACGCTCAAGCGCTATCCGTATTTGGTGATGGAGTTGGACGGGCGTCCGGTAGGCTATGCCTACGTGAGTCCGCTTAACAGCCGCGAGGCATACGACTGGTCGGTCGAGACGTCGATCTACCTGGCACGCGATGTGCGCCATGGCGGGCTGGGTCGCAAGCTGCACGATGCGCTCAAGCAGTGCCTAATCGCGATGGGCATCACCAATATGTGCGCGCTCATCGCCGTGCCGCACGACAAGGACGACGAGTATCTAACGCACAATAGCCAGGACTTCCATGCCCATATGGGATATCGCTTGGTGGGCGCCTTCGATCGCTGTGCCCAAAAGTTTGGCCGCTGGTACGACATGTGCTGGATGGAGTTGGTCCTGGCCGAGCGCACGTCCAACCAACCCAAACCAACCTGGTTCCCCGACCTCCCCAAACCTACCATTTAGGGACAGGTTTATTTTGGCAGGTTAGCCGATTGGCTCGGTGTATTTGGCGCGGTCGGTGCGTTGGATGCGCTTAGAGACATGGAGCGGTCGGCCGTCGGTGTCGTAGACGTAGTCGGTGATCAGGATCAGCGCCTGCCCGCGCTCGACGTTGAGCAAAAACGCCTCGTTTTGCGAGGCATAGCACACCTCAAAGGTCTTATGTCCCTGTGCTGGCGCGCGATGGAATTCTTGGCGCAGCGTCGCGTAGAGCGAACCGTTGATATCGCGATCGATGAGCGTCTCGAAGCTTGGCGGCAGGTAGGTGGTCTCCAGGCACAGCGGCACGTCGTCCAGGTAGCGCAGGCGGACAAGTTTGACGAGCTTGCTGCCCACGGCGGCGTCAAAGAACTTAGCTATGCTGCCGGCCGCCTTGGCAAAGCCCGAGTCCACGGTGCGCGTGGTGGGCTTCATGCCCTGACCTTCGACCTGCTTGGTATAGCTCGAAAACACTAGGTTGTTCTCGTGGAGCGCGGGCGTGTCGGCCACAAAGGCGCCACGCCCGCGCTCGGTGCGCACCAGGCCCTCATCAACAAGAACCTTAAGGGCGTGGCGCACGGTGCTGCGCGACAGCCCCGATTCGTCCATGAGTTCCATCTCGGACGGCAGCTTGTCTCCGCGTGCGTAGATACCGGTGGCGATGCGGTCGCGCAACATGCCCGCCAAGCGCTCGTATTGGCTCAGTTTCTTTTTAGACGAAGCGTTCATGTGATCAACCTGTATCTAACTTGTATGCCTATCTAAGCAAGCATGTATTCAATACAACAATAAAACCGCTGGTAGCCAGTTGTCGAAAACCGCATCAGCAAAATATCTAAGACAAATATAGCATACAACTAGTCGACATAACCAAAACATGTATGTAACTTGTATGCCATCGAGAGCATCAAACGAGAAGAAAGGCTGATGCACGATGACTACTCAGGAACAGGTTAAGGACGTCGTCTCCCAGGTTTTGGCTGACAAGGCTGACAAGGGCGGCATCAAGCGCGTCGTGTGGATTGGCGCCGGCGGATCCAACGGCGGTAACTATCCTGCCCAGTACTTTATGGAGCACGAGGCCACGCAGGTCGTGAGCTCCAGCTACACCAGCAACGAGTTCGTGCACGCCACCCCGGCCTACGTCAACGAGAACACCCTGGCCGTCGTCGTGTCCATGCGCGGCACCAAGGAGACCATCGTTGCCGCCCAGGTCGCCAAGGACCACGGCGCCAGCACCATCGCCATCTATGTTGACGAGTCCGGCCTCACCGAGGTCTGCGACTACAAGATCCAGTACGACAGCCTGGCCGTCGACGAGTCCTGCATGGGCCGCACCAACTCTGCCGTCGTGACCATGATCGCCATGGAGCTTACGCAGCAGACCGAGGGCTATGCCGAGTACGAGACCGCTATGGCCGCCTTCGACTTGGTCGACCCCATCTATCGCAAGGCCGTCGAGTACACCCGTCCGCTCGCTGCCAAGTGGGCCGAGCAGAACGCCGACAAGCCCTGCATCAACGTCATGGCCCAGGGCCCGCTCTTTGGTGCCGCCTACGTCTTTAGCATCTGCAACGTGCAGGAGATGCTGCAGATCGACTCCTGCACCATCAACACCTGCGACTTCTTCCATGGCCCCTTCGAGATCCTGGACAAGCGCACCTCGCTGTTCCAGCTCATCAGCGTCGGCCGCAGCCGCTGCAACGACGAGCGCGGCATCCGCTTCGTCAACCAGTACGGTGGCGAGCGCGTCTATCAGCTCGACGCCAAGGAGCTCGGCCTCAACGACATCAAGGACAGCGTGAGCGAGTACTTCAACCACCTGATCTTTGCTCCGATCCTCAACAACGTGTATATGCGCGCGCTCTCCGCCGTTACCCACAAGGACTACATGACGCGCCGCTACATGTGGAAGCTGGACTACTAGGAGTATTAGTTCCGCCGTTCTACCGAACGGCGGACCAGCCGACGCTGCGCGCCCGGCATTTGGCCAATCTGCCGTTCAATTTCAAAGGCGCGACCAAAAGGTCAGCGCCTTTTCATTTCACGGCACCTTGGCTCAAATGACGGGCGCTCGCTGATGTTGCCAAAACGTCGGCGTCGCCGTGCTTGTTAAGGGATTGGTGCATTGGGGACAGGTTACTTTACGCCAAGTTGGCGCATATGAACCTGACCCCTTTGCACCAATGGGTTGTAGCGGTAGAGCAGATTTTTCCGCTCGCCGATTTGTGTCTTGAAAAATGTATATAACGACTATAACGTAGTGTGAAACATATTGGAAACAATACCGAGGAGGCTGCGTTGAAGAAAAGCAATCTGGGCTATGTGCTGGTGCTGATCGCCGCGCTTATGTGGGGCAGCATCGGAATCTTTGTAAACGGCATCTCGGCCATGGGTGTTTCGTCTCAGAGCATGGCGGCCTTTCGCCTGTTGTCGGGTGCCGTCTTAATGGCTCCGGTCTTGGCGTTCATGGGTTGCCAGGGAGGCGATCGTGAGGGAAAAGCATCGGGTCCCCTGGCACTGTTCAAGGCAAGTCCTAAAGAGCTTGTTCCCTGTGCGCTTCTTGGCATTATCGGCCTCGCCACCGCTAACACGCTTTATTACGAGTGCATGGGCGAGGTGGGCATGTCCACGGCCTCGGTGCTGCTCTACACCTCGCCGGTGTTTGGCGTCATGCTCGGCCGCGTGCTTTATCGCGAGGATGTGACTCCCAACAAGCTCGTTGCCATCGCTTTTAATATCGGTGGCTGTGTACTTGCAGTGACCAATGGCGACCTTTCCGGTTTCCATTTTTCGGTTTGGGGCGTCACGTCGGGCGTGATCGCGGGCTTTTGTGGCGCGTCGCTCGCGGTGTTTAGCCGGATAGCAACCAAGACGGTCCACCCGCTGGCTGTCACGTTTTGGGGCCTTGTTTTTGGCGGTGCGGTTATGGCGGCTATCGCGGCTCCGTGGCCAGATGTCGCCGCGGCAATGTCGCCACAGCTGCTGCTGCTGTTCTTTGGTTTTGGACTCATCCCCACAGCCGTGGCCTATGTCTTATATATGCAGGGTCTGTCCATGGGGCTCGAGACGTCGAAAGTTCCCGTCGTAATGTCATTCGAGACGGTCGTCACCGTACTGGTGGGCATTGGTGTCTACGCCGAGCCCGCCGGCGCGATTAAAGTCCTGGGCATCGTGCTGGTGCTCGCGTCCATCCTGATTATGAACACCGACTTCTCCAAGCTGCGCAACAGTGTGTTTGTCGGTCATGTCATTGAGAGCATGACCTTTAAGCCCAACGCGTGGTGGACCGAAAAATCTCAGGACATGGATCTGTTTAAGGAACGCACCGGCATTGCGCTGGAACCCACCGTACAGGAAAGCCCCTGGTACTTCGTGCGATAGGGGATTGCGCGCAGGGTCTGACCTGGGGTTATCCAGCTAGCGCCGGCCTACCCAGCCAAACGTTTCGAGTACGTTAAACCCGTCAACGGTCGATTTTCACCCGCGAACGGTCTTTATACTAATTAGCAATATAAGCAACGTATAAGACGTTATAATGACCATAATAAAAAGGAGGAGGCAAGATGAATCAGATCATTCTCGCATCTCATGGCGGCCTGGCCGCAGGCGCCAAAGACACGCTCGAGATGGTTCTCGGCGACGTGTCGAACGTCCACGTCGTGTCGCTTGCTCGTGACGACAAGGAGCCCATCACCAATAAGGTTGAGGCTATGATCGCCACGTTCAACGCGGACGACACCGTCTATGTGCTGACCGATATGCTCGGCAGCTCGGTCAACAACAACATGGTCGAGCTTTCCAAGAACGGCACGAAGTTCACGGTTGTCAGCGGTTTCAACATCCCGTTGGCACTGACGCTCGCTATGAGCCCCGTCCCCGTCAAGGGCGCCGAGCTCGCGGCCCTCATCAACGAGGCCCGCACCGGTCTGACCAACCCCAACGCACCGGTCGAGGCCGCCGCGGCTCCCGCCAAGAAGGCCAAGGCGTCCCGTCACAGCTCCGGTCCCGCCAAGATTGTCCTCGCACGTCTTGACTACCGTCTGCTGCACGGCCAGGTCGTCTTTACCTGGACCACCAAGGTTCAGGCCGAGCGCATCATCGTCGTCGACAACGCTGCCGCCAACGATGACATCAAGAAGGGCGCTCTTAAGCTGGCCAAGCCCCAGGGCGTGCGCCTGAACGTCTTCACCGTCGAGCGTGCCCTCGCCAAGATGGACAAGCTCAACACCCTCGGCGAGCGCGTCATGTTCGTCTTTGGCAACACTGCCGAGATGCTGCAGTTCTGCCAGGGCTACAAGCTCGACGCCATCAACCTGGGCGCCACCGCCAACCACGACGGTGCCGATCAGATTGGCGGCAAGGACAGCTCCGTCTTCTTCGACGCCACCCAGAAGGCCGACGTCAACCAGCTGCTCGACATGGGCATCAAGCTCTACGTCCAGCAGACCCCTACGTATCAGAGCGTCGACATCGACGCCAAGCTGTAATCAACCAGGCTTTTGCCTGACTGAAAGGAGAAGGGTATGAATACGTTCATCAGTGCGGTGCTCGTCGGCCTCGTCGGCGTGTTCTGCATGTGGGACTCCCGCCTGCTCGGTCGTCTTAACTTCGAGCAGCCCCTCGTTGGCGCTACGCTCGTCGGTCTGCTGCTGGGCGATGTGCCCACCGGCCTTGCCGTCGGTGCCGCCGTCGAGCTCGTGTCCATGGGCCTGGTGCAGGTCGGCGCCGCCGTTCCGCCCGATATGGTCCTGGGCGGCATCGTGGCCGCTGCCTTTGCGTGCCTGACCGATGCTTCCGCCGAGACCGCCATGACGATCGCCATCCCGGTCGCCGTCCTGGGTCAGCTCCTCGGCATCGTGTTCCGTTCCATCATCGCCGTCCTCACCCATGTGGCAGATAACGCGATCGATAACGGAAAGTTCAAGACCGCCTACCGTATGCACATCTGCGCCGGCTCCGGTTTGTACGCCATCATGTACTTCCTGCCGATCTTCCTCGCCGTCTTTGTTGGCACCGACCTGGTTCAGGCCATCGTCAACATGGTTCCCGAGTGGCTGTCCACTGGTCTTAACGTTTCGACCAAGATCATGACCGCCTACGGCTTGGCCCTGCTGCTCACCATGATGATCAAGAAGGGTATGACTCCGTTCCTGTTCATCGGTTTCCTGCTCGCCGCTTACCTCAACCTGTCCGTCATCGCGGTCGCTCTGATCGGTGTGTGCCTGGCTGTCGTCTTCATGGGCTTCAAGTTCAACGGTTCCCATGCAGCCGCCGGTGTCGATTCCGACTACGATCCGCTCGAAGACGACGAAGACTAAGGAGGAACACACTATGGCAACCGCAACCAAGGACGTGTCCCTGAACAAGAAGGTCAGCCAGTTCTTCTGGCGCTCCTGGGCCATCCAGGCTTCTTGGAACTACGAGCGTCAGATGAACATGGGCTTCCTCTACGGTATGGTTCCCACGCTCGATCGCCTCTATCCGGACGAGTCCGACCCCAAGCAGCTTGCTGCTAAGAAAGAGGCTTACCACCGTCACATGGCGTTCTACAACTGCACCCCGCAGACGAGCGCTTTCATCCTGGGCCTCGCCGCCTCCATGGAGGAGGAGTACGCCAAGGATCCCGAGAACTTCAACCCCGATTCGATTAACGCTGTCAAGACCTCCCTTATGGGCCCGCTTTCCGGCATCGGTGACTCCTTCTTCCAGGGCACCATCCGCGTTATCGCCTTTGGCTTGGGCGTTCAGCTGGCTCAGCAGGGCTCCATCATGGGCCCGATCCTGGCCCTTCTCATCTCCATCGTCCCCTCCGTGCTGATTACTTGGTTCGCAGCCAAGATGGGCTATCAGGGCGGCCACGAGTACCTGAGCAAGCTTCAGGGCGGCGACCTCATGGAGAAGCTCATGTATGTCTGCGGCATCGTGGGTCTTATGTCCGTGGGCGGCATGATCGCCACGCTGATCGGCGCCACCACCCCGCTGCAGTTCGCTGACGGCACCGTCGTTATCCAGGACATCCTGGACAGCATGATGCCCCAGATGATCTCCCTTGGCCTCACCGGCCTTATGTACTGGCTCATCAAGAAGAACGTCAACACCGGTTGGCTTCTCGTGATCGCCATTGTGGGCGGCATCGCCCTCTCCGCGGTCGGCATCCTGGCCTAGTCGCGACTAAGCGCCTAACCGCTTTCCCCCGGGGGCCTGCCTGGCATCCCATACCCCAGGCAGGCTTCCATCCCCAAAATGCGACAATGGGACAGTCCCTTTGTCGCATCCTCAACGGGCCGGCGACTCGGTCCAAACCACGGTAACCCTGCGAGCGCCCGGCAATGTGGCGCCGCAAAAATTGAAAGGAATGTGTCAGATGTACGAGATCGACCTTAACCTCCCTAAGCAGATCGTCGCTGACGTCCTGTCCAACCACGAGATCCACAGCGTCGCCTTCGTCGGCTGCGGTGCCTCCATGTCCGACCTTTACCCCGCCAAGTACTTCCTGGCCAACAACACGGACAAGCTGAACGTTCAGATCTTCACCGCTAACGAGTTCAACTACGACACGCCTTCCTGGGTCAACGAGCACACCTTTGTGATCACCTGCTCCCTCGGTGGCTCCACGCCCGAGACCGTCGAGGCCAACAAGACCGCGAAGAAGCACAACTGCCCGGTCGTCTCCCTCACCAACAAGGCTGGCTCCGCTCTGACCGTTGACGCTGACTACGTCATCGTTCACGGCTTCCACGCCAACTTCGCTGCCAAGTGCGAGAAGCCCGGCTACGCCATCGCTCTTGCTGTCGAGATCCTTCAGCAGACCGAGGGTTATGACCACTACGAGGACATGATCACCGGCCTCACCAACGTCTTCGAGCTCTGCGAGAACGCCGCTCAGTCCTGCAAGAAACTCGCCAAGAAGTTCGCCGAGGACTTCAAGGACGACAAGATGATCTACTTCATGGCTTCCGGTGCCTCCGAGAAGATGGCTTATTCTCACGCTGCCTTCCTGTTCACCGAGATGCAGTGGATCGACGCCGCCGCCTACAACACCGGCGAGTACTTCCACGGCCCGTTCGAGGTTTCCACCGAGGGTAAGCCCTACGTCTTCTTCATGTCCGATGGCGCCACCCGTCCGATGGACGCCCGCGCCCTCACCTTCCTTGAGCGCATGGGCGCCAAGGTCGCTCTGATCGACTCCAAGGACTACGGCCTGGCCGACGCCGTGCCCGCGAGCGTCGTCACCTACTTCAACCCGCTGCTGCACCTCGCCGTCATGCGCGAGTACGGCAACCAGATCGCCGAGGCCCGTCAGCACCCGCTGACCATGCGTCGCTACATGTGGAAGCTTTCCTACTAATCACAAGTAAGTAGACCTTACGGGTTGATTGAGAGGGGATGGGGTTTGCGCCCCGTCCCCTTTTTTGCTCTGGGGAGGGCGTGTCTGTCGCGTCGCAAATCCCAGATAAAACCTACCAAAATAAACCTGTCCCTTTTTGGCAGGTGGGAGGAGATGCGTATGATCAAGGCAGTGCTGTTTGACATGGACGGCGTGCTGGTCGATACCGAGTGGTTCTACAACCGTCGCCGCGTGGCGTTTATGGAAGAGAAGGGGTTCCACTTTGACGAGATCCCCGATCTTTCGGGGTCTAACGAGCCCGCCATTTGGGAGGCGCTGGTGCCCGACGATATTGAGCTGCGCGAGCGTCTGCGCGTGGAGTACAAGCAGGTCTACAGCCCGGACCACCCCGTTCCGTATGCCGAGCTGCTCAACGAGCAGACGGAGCCGGTGATGCGCGCACTGCACGAGCGCGGCGTGAAGTGTGCCATCGCGAGCTCGTCTTATCGTGAGCTCATTGACGAGCTGGTAGAGATTGCCGGTATCGCCGATGTGCTGGACTACACCATCAGCGGTCACGAGTGCAGTGCGTTTAAGCCCGACCCCGAGATCTACCTGCGTGCCATGGAGGCGCTGGGGGTGGAGCCTGCCGAGTGCCTGGTTATCGAGGACTCGCCTTTGGGCATCGAGGCTGGCAAGCGCTCCGGCGCCCGCGTCCTGGCGCTGCGTCCGCACGAGGGTGTCAACCTCGATCAATCGCGAGCCGATGCCGTTATCGATAATCTGACCGACATTTTGGCCGCTCTGTAGCGTCAATCCGCCGCGAGAAGCACTGATTCACGCGTCTTTTGCTGCGGATTGGCTTAATTTGTCATCTATTTGGATCCGTTTGGCTTCGATTCGGACTAAGTGAGTAGACTTTTTGGCGCAGGCCGAGCACAATGCATATCTTCCTTTGTAAAACCGCAGGTCACAGGGGTGGCGGTTTTGGGTGTGCTCTGCAGGTCGCGTAAAGTTTACTCACTTGTAATTTGGGCCTTTGGTCGTGGGGTTGCTGGTCCCGCTTTGGTTGTCGGGAGAGGGTGAATTGAAGCGCCCCCGCACGCTCCATGCTACAATCGCGGACATACCCCACAACTACATCTGCCTTCGAAAGGAGCCTGCGTGGCGAACGCCATCGATCAGCTCACGGACCGAGTGCTCGTACTCGGCCGCCTCACCATCGTCCGCCGCGCTATTACTGCCGTGGCGGTCACGATTTCCGCCGTTCTCCAGACATTCCTGATCCAGGCGTTCATTCAGCCCGCCGACTTGCTTCCGAGCGGCCTCACCGGCGTTGCGGTCCTGCTCGATCGCGTTACCTCGCTGGGCGGCGTTCACATCGACATCTCGCTCGGTATGCTCGCGCTCAACATCCCCGTGGCGCTCCTATGCTGGAGCGGCATCAGCAAGCGCTTCGTCATCTTCTCGATGATGCAGGTCGTGCTCTCGTCGCTGTTCCTCAACGTCTTTCACTTCGCGCCGTTTTTGGGCGACAAGATCATGCTCATCATTTTTGGCGGCGTGGTCTCGGGTCTGGGCGCTGCCATCGCGCTTAAATCCGGCGCATCCACCGGCGGCACCGACTTTATCGCGCTGTGGGTTTCCAACCACACGGGCAAGACCATCTGGGGCGTCATCTTTGGTTTCAACTGCTTTATCCTGGCGATCTTTGGCTTTATGTTTGGCTGGGACAAGGCGGCGTATTCCATTGTGTTCCAGTTTATTTCGACCAAGACCATCGACAGTTTCTATCGTCGCTACGATCGCGTGACGCTGCAGATCACGACGCGTAAGGCAGACGAGGTCATGACTGCCTACGTAAACCATTTTCAGCACGGCATTAGCTGCGCCGAGGTCGTCGGCGGATACAGCCGCGAAAAGATGTACCTGCTGAACACCGTTGTCTCGACCTACGAGAGTCAGGACATTATCAAGCTGGTGTGCGACGTTGATCCCGGCGCCGTGATCAACGTGTTCCACACGCTCAACTTTGTGGGCGGCTGGTGGGGTGGTCATGTCGACGAGCCCATGCCCACGGCCGTTCCCGATCCCGACAAGCCCGCACGCATGGCCAGCAGGCAGGCGCGCCTCAGCGAACAGGACAGCCTGCAGCAGGACGACGGCAAGTAGGGTATTGGCATTTTGCCGGTCCTGCGCAACCCATCCGAACGAGCCCCCCCGAAAGCCCCGTTGCTTTCGAGAGGCTCTCGTTTGCCCAGATAAAACCTACCAAAATGAAGCTGTCGCTTTTTGGTAGGGAGGGTGTATCGTTTTATCATTATGAGGTAATATGAAACTAGACGTTATATACGTATTAGTTATTTCGATAAGAGTGATTAGATATGCCTGCGCCCAAAAATGCACCGCTTTACCAGCAGATTTACGACGAAATCAAGGATGCGATCGAGAAAGGTGTTTATGCACCCAAGGAGCGTATTCCGTCCGAGCTTGAGCTAGCCGAGCAGTACGACGTGAGCCGCATTACGGTGCGCCGCGCCGTCGAGGAGCTGTGCTCCGATGGCTACCTGGTTAAGCAGCAGGGCCGTGGCACCTTTGTCTCCACGCCGCACATCAATCGCCAGTTTCACGCCTCGACGCTGCAGACGTTTACCGCGCTGTGTGCCGGCAACGGCATGAAGGCCGGTGCGCACGTGATCGATCGCCAGATCGTTCCGGCGCGCCAAAACGAGATGGAGTTCTTTGGCCTGCAGAAGGATGCGCTGCTGCTGCATATCAAGCGCGTGCGTACGGCCGACGGCGAGCCCATCTTTGAGGAGAACATCTTTGTGCCGTTTGATGCCTACCGTGAGCTGTTGACGGCCGATCTTGAGGACAAGTCTATTTTTGCCGAGGTCGAGCGTGTTGGCGGAATCCCGATTGTCTCGGTTGGCTACCGTACGGTCGAGGCCGTTCGAGCTAACGCCGAACAGGCGGCCGAGCTGGGCATTGCTCCGCACGATCCGCTGCTCAATCTGCGTGCCGGCTTTACGGGCCCCAATGGCGAACCGGTCCTGATGGGTAAGCAGTACTACGTGGGATCGCGCTACGTTATGGTGATGTAGGGTTGGTTCCGCCGTTCTGACGAACGGCGGACCGGCCGACGCTGCAAGCCCGCCAGAGCGGCAATCTGCC
>URNC01000031.1 GCA_900549065.1 uncultured Collinsella sp.
GCAGCGTAGTCTCGTGGGCTCGGAGATGTGTATAAGAGACAGGCTCAAAGGCGCGGCCTGCGGCGAACATGGCAAAGCTGCTCGCGAAGGCAACGCGGCCGGTGGTTGCGATACCGGCGGCAACACCCATCAGGTTGCTCTCGGCAATGCCTACATCGAAGAAGCGGTCGGGGCAGGCTGCCTTGAACTTGCCGGTCTGCGTGGCGGCGGCCAGGTCGGCGTCGAGGACCACAAAGTCATCGTGCTCGTTGGCGAGCTCGACGAGGGCCTCGCCGTAGCTTACGCGCGTGGCGATTTTCTTGACGTCTGCCATCCTAGAGCTCCTCTCCGGCGGCCGTGAGCTCTGCCATGGCCTGCTCAAACTGTTCATCGTTGGGGGCCTTACCGTGCCAGCCCACCTGGTTCTCCATAAAGGAAACGCCCTTGCCCTTCATGGTCTCGGCGATAATGGCGGTCGGCTGACCCTTGGTGGCGCGGGCCTCGGCAAAGGCGGCGCGGATCTGATCGAAATCGTTGCCGTCGGCGAGCTCCACCACATGGAACTTAAAGGCGCGGAACTTGTCGGCGAGCGGCATGGGGTCGTTGACCTCCTCGACGGGGCCGTCGATCTGCAGGCCGTTGTGGTCGACGATCACGCAGAGGTTATCGAGCTGCTGGTTGCCGGCAAACATGGCGGCCTCCCAGACCTGGCCCTCCTCGCTCTCGCCATCGCCCAGCAGGGCGTACGTGCGGTAAGTATCGCCCCAGTGCTTGGCGGCAACGGCCATACCCACGGCGGCGGAGATACCCTGGCCGAGCGAGCCGGTGGACATGTCGACGCCCGGGGTGTCGTTCATGTTGGGATGACCCTGCAGGTGGCTGCCGATATGGCGCAGCGTCTCGAGATCCTCCTTGGGGAAGAACCCACGCTCGGCGAGCACGGCGTACAGGCCCGGAGCGCAATGGCCCTTGGAGAGCACAAAACGGTCGCGATCGGCCTTGCGGGGATCGGCCGGGTCGACGTTCATTTCCTCAAAGTACAGATAGGTCATGATGTCGGCAGCGCCGAGCGAACCGCCCGGATGGCCGGACTTGGCAGCGTGCACGCCGGTGACGATGCCCTTCCTTACCTCGTTGGCAACCTTTTTGAGCTCTTCGTCGCTCATTGTGCCTTCCTTTCATCCTCATTAGACAAAATGCGCACGGCACCGAAGGTAATCCCAACACAGCCGCAATGCACGTACGTCATTCATTATGCTGGAAACTGATGGCTTTACCAGAGTTTTTATCATTATTTGAACAATTTAGCAGGCAGAACCGCTGATGAAACGGTTTATCAATGTGAACGTCTTTTGGATAGAACGCGGTCAACCCTACGCGCTAATGTCCTTGAATCCCTCGCCGAAGGCTTCCGTAACGTCAGCGACCGTCACAATGGCGTGAGGATCGCGCTCGCGCACGATCGTCTTGAGGGTATTGAGCTCTCGACGGCTCACGATGACCATAATCACCGGCTTCTCGGCACCCGAATACATGCCAGTCGCCTTAAACTTGGTACAACCACGACCCAGGCCATACATGATATCGGCAGCGATATCAGGGAACTTGTCCGAGATGATGAGTACCATACGGCGTTTGTTGCCACCATCGACCACGGCATCGATCACGTAGCCGCTAATGACCATCGAAAGGCCTGCATATAGTGCGTTTTCGATTGAAAAGACCGGAGCCGACAGCGCGCATACGGCAACATCGATCGCCATGACGGTCGAGCCCACCGGCAGCGAGGTGTTACGCGATATGATTTGGCCAATCGTGTCCGAGCCGCCGGTGTTGGCGCCGGCGCGCAACACCATGCCGTAACCGATGCCCGTAATAATGCCGCCCCACATGGCAGGGAGCATCAGGTCCGCATCCGCCAGAGGTGCTACAAACGGGGCGAACAGATCGGTAAAGAAGCCCAGCAGCACAAAGCCCGTCGCGGTCTGCACCACGTAGAACATGCCACCCTCGCGCATAACGACCAACAACAGCAAGGCGTTCATCACGACCGTCTGAATACCAACGGGAAGCGATAGGCCACGCGATGCGCCGACCGCCTGGATAATGGTGGCAAGGCCCGTAACGCCACCGGCAGCAAGGCCGTTGGGAATCAAAAACAGGTCGGTCGCAATAGCGGCCAGAGCGCACCCCAACATGATCTGGGGCAGATCGTGAAAGAAGTTCATCGAAAGAATGCGCTTGATGTCCAGACGATATGCCATGCTGCCTCCCTCAAAAAAGCGCACCCAAACGGATGCGCTTTGAACTTCTTCTTGTATTCGATTCTAACGATTCGCCGAACAAAAACCACCCCTGCGCAGGGTTTATTCTGGATACAAACCCGTCCAACCGTTGGGCTTGGCATCGGCTTGAAGCCGCCCGATGTTTTAGACCTCCGAGCCTTCTGCATCGGCGTTGCCGGTGGCCCAACGATGGTAGCCAATAACAAACGGGTCCAGGTCGCCATCGTCAAGGACGGCCTCGACATTGCTGGTCTCCACGCCCGTGCGTAGGTCTTTGACCATCTGGTACGGGTAGAGCACGTAGCTGCGAATCTGGTTGCCAAAACCAATCGTGGTCTTGGGTCCGCGGATCTCATCGAGCGCCTCGGCGCGCTTCTCGAGCTCAATCTCGTACAAGCGAGCCTTGAGGATCTGCATGCACGCGGCCTTGTTCTGGATCTGGCTGCGCTCGTTTTGGCAGGTGACCACAATGCCGCTGGGAAAATGCGTCACGCGCACGGCGGAGTCGGTGGTGTTGACGCCCTGACCGCCCGGGCCGCTCGCGTGGTACACGTCCACGCGGATGTCATCGGGACTGATTTCGATGTCGATATCATCGGGTAGCACGGGGATGACCTCGACGCCGGCAAACGTGGTCTGGCGGCGCTTCTTGTCGTCGGTGGGGCTAATGCGAACCAAGCGATGGACGCCGGCCTCGGCGCGCAGCATGCCAAATGCGTCCTTGCCCTCGACGGTAAAGGTCGCGCGGTCGATGCCGATGACCTCGGCCGCGGGACAGTCGTTGATGGTGACCTTCCAGCCGCGACGCTGGCAGTACTTCATGTACATCTTAAAGAGCATGAAGGTCCAGTCCTGGGCCTCCAGACCACCCTGTCCGGGCTTGATGGTCACAATGGCATCGCCGTGATCGAACTCACCGGTAAACCAGCTCGAAAGCTCAAGCTCATCGATGGCACGGGCCAAGCGCTCAGCCGTGACTGCAGCCTCCTCGCGAAGGGCGGCGGCGTCGGGGTCATCCCCCATCTCCTCGGCAAGCTCCAGCGCGGCGCGGGCATCGGAAAGCTCGCCGCGCGCGGTATCCACGGCAGCGATATCTTCCTTGGTGCGCGCGATCTCCTCCATGGTGGCACGGGCGGCGTCGGCGTCATCCCAAAAGCCGGGGGCCACGCTTTTAGCCTCGAGCTCGGTCACGCGCGTGCGCTTTTCGTCCAAATGGAGATACGACTCGACCTCGCCGAGCCGGTCCGCAAACGCGTCCAGCTCGGCGGGCGTTACCTCTAAAGCCTCAGCCATTAACGATTCCTGCCGTGGCAGTACTTAAACTTCTTGCCGCTACCGCAGGGGCACGGGTCGTTGCGGCCCACGTTGACGTACGGATCGTCGCTCTCGGACTTGCGATAGGTGGTCACCTTGCCACCGTTGTTGACGGCAGCCGGACCACCCTGGACAGCCGTGCGGGCCTGCACCTGCGCCTGCTTGCGCAACACCGAGTCGCCGTTGTCACCATCGACCTCGGCAGGACCGGAGAAGCGCGCGCCCTCGAGTGCGGGGTCCTCCTTGTGCTCCACGGCACGCGGGGCAGCCTTGATCTCGATACGCAGAACCGTGCGCAGGTAATCCTCGTACATGGTATCGACGAGTATCTGGAACGCGCCGTAGGCCTCGGTCTTGTACTCAACCAGCGGGTCGCGCTGGCCAAAGCCGCGCAGGCCGATGCCGGTCTTGAGGTAGTCCATCTCCTGCAGGTAGTTCATCCAGCGGGTATCGATGACGCGCAGCATGACCTGGGTGTTGAGCTCGCGCATCAGGTCCTCACCCAAGCGTTCGGCCTTCATGTTGTAGCACTTCTCTACGTAAGCCAGGACATCGGCGGCCAGGGCCTCATAATCCTCGTCGGGGAACTTCGGCGTATCGATGTGGCCGGTGAGCTCCACAACCCACTTGCGCAGGCCCTCCAGGTCGCGCTCGCCATCGTGACTGTCCTTGGTGCAGAACTCCTGCACGCAGCGGTACACGGTGTCGTGCATGACCTCGGTGATGTGGTCGGTCAGGTCCTTGCCGTCCAGAATCTTATTGCGCTCGGCGTAGATGACCTGGCGCTGCTTGTTCATGACGTCGTCGTACTCAAGGACGCTCTTACGCATGGAGAAGTTGATGCTCTCGACCTTGTGCTGGGCGCTCTCGACGGCCTTGGAGATGATCTTGTGCTGGATGGGCATGTCGTCGCCCATGTCGGCCGTGACCATCATCTTGGAGACGCGGTCCATCTTGTCGCCGCCGAACAGGCGCATGAGGTCGTCCTCGAGCGACAGGTAGAACTGGGTCTCGCCCGGATCGCCCTGACGGCCGGAACGGCCGCGCAGCTGGTTGTCGATACGACGGGACTCATGGCGCTCGGTGCCGATGACGGTCAGGCCGCCGGCGGCAAGCACGCGCTCGCGCTCGGCCTTGCAAGTCTCCTTGGCCTCGGCGTTAAACTGCTCGAGCTGCTCGGGCGTCACATCCTCCATGGTCAGGCCCTCGTACTCCAGGCGCTCGCGCACCAGCTCGTCGGGGTTGCCGCCCAGCAGGATGTCGGTACCACGACCGGCCATGTTAGTAGCGATGGTCACGGCGCCGTAGCGTCCGGCCTGGGCAACGATGTGGGCCTCGCGTTCATGGTGCTTGGCGTTGAGGACCTCGTGTGCGATACCGCGCTTGGTAAGGGCGGCGGACAGCTTCTCGGAACTCTCGATGGAGACGGTGCCCACCAGGACCGGCTGGCCCTTGGCGTGACGTCGCTCGACATCGTCGGCGACGGCGTTGTACTTGGCCTGAATGGTGCGGTACACCAGGTCCTCGTGATCCACGCGCTGCACGGGCTTGTTGGAAGGGATGACTTCGACGGGCAGCTTGTAGATCTCGCGGAACTCGGCATCCTCGGTAAGTGCCGTGCCGGTCATGCCGGAGAGCTTGTCATACAGACGGAAGTAGTTCTGCAGGGTGATGGTGGCGAGTGTCTGGTTCTCCTCGCGTACGAGCACGCCCTCTTTGGCCTCGATGGCCTGGTGCAGGCCCTCAGAATAGCGGCGGCCTTCCATAATGCGGCCGGTGAACTCGTCGACGATCTTGACCTCGCCGTTGGTGACCACGTACTGCTTATCGCGGTGGAACATGTACTGGGCCTTCAGCGCCTGCTGCAGGTGGTTGACCAGCTGGCCGGAGAGATCGGCATAGATGTCATCGATACCCAGGCGGCGCTCGATTTTCTTAAGGCCGCGCTCGGTGGCGGCAATGGTGTGCTTGGCCTCGTCCATGACGTAGTCGCCCGTGGGCTCCACGTCCTCGGTGGCGGTGAGCATGTCGTGCGACACGTCCTCGCCGCGCTCAAGGCCACGCACGGCACGCGCGAAGTCCTTGTAGGTACTGGCGGACTTGGTGCCAGCGCCCGAGATGATCAGCGGGGTGCGGGCCTCATCGATCAGGATGGAGTCAACCTCGTCGACGATGGCGTAGTTGTGACCGCGCTGCACGCGCTGCTCGGGACGGGTGACCATGTTGTCGCGCAGGTAATCGAAACCGAACTCGGAGTTGGTGCCGTAGGTGACGTCTGCCTGGTAGGCCGGACGCTTGAGCTCGAGCGGCATGTTGTTCTGGAGCAGACCGACGGTCATTCCCAGGTACTTGTAGATGCGGCCCATCCACTCGGAGTCGCGCTTGGCCAGGTAATCGTTGACGGTAACGACATGCACACCCTTGCCGGCAATAGCGTTGAGGTAGCCGGCCAGCGTGGAGACCAGGGTCTTGCCTTCGCCGGTCTTCATCTCGGCGATATGCCCCTCATGAAGCGCCATGGCGCCGATGAGCTGTACGTCAAAGTGACGCATGCCCGTGATGCGCTTGGAAGCCTCACGCACGGTGGCAAAAGCCTCGGGGAGCATGTCGTCGAGCGACTCGCCGTTGGCGTAACGCTCACGGAACTTATCGGTCTGGGCGCGGAGTTCCTCCTCGGTCATCTTCTCAAACTGGGGCTCAAGACCGTTGATCTGGTCGACGATCTTGTAGTAGCGCTTAAGGTCCTTATCGGATCCAAAGGACAGCAGCTTTGACATGAATCCCATGTGGTTTTCCTTTTTGGCCATCGCCCACGCCGTGCAGCTGCGGGCGAGTTAAACACAGATGATTGTACTTTAGCCAAACAAGGCGCGGCCTATACGGTCGACCTCGGCCGCCACGTAATAACTACGACCAACCTGCCACAATGGAACAGGTTAATTTTGGAGGATTTATCTGGGCAAACGCCGCCTCTCCGCCATGTGGTGCCATGGGGACAGGTTAGTTTGCACTAATCAAAAAGAAAAGGGCCGTGCACCCAAATGGATGCACGGCCCTCATGCCATGAATGCGAGCGATTCCGCGGCGAGCTATTTACTCAGCGGCCTCGGTGGTCTCGGCCTCGGCAGCGGCCTCCTCGACGGGAGCCTCTGCAGGAGCCTCGGCGGCCTGCTTGGCAGCCTCCTCGGCGAACTTAGCGGCACGCTTAGCCTTCTCGGCAGCCTTAGCCTCAGCGGCGGCCTTGCGAGCAGCCTCGGCCTCAGCAGCCTTGGCGGCCTTGGCAGCCTTGGCCTCCTCAGCCTTCTTGAGCTGGGCGGCAGCGGCGCCACCGAACTTGTCGGCGAAGCGCTGGACGCGTCCACCGGTGTCGACGAACTTCTGCTGGCCGGTGTAGAACGGGTGGCACTCGTTGCAAAGCTCGACCTTCATCTCGGACACGGTAGCGTGCGTCTTGAAGGTGTTGCCGCAGGAGCACGTCACCGTGCACTCGACATACTGGGGATGGATACCCTGCTTCATGGTAGGACTCCTTATTGGTCAGGCGCTGGTTACCGATCAGCGCATAAGGCGTCTTGGTTTCCGACCAAGACAACAAACTTGGCTATGGTACCACGGCGCCGCGTGTCCCACAAAAGGTTCACGGTCTTTTCGGAACGACACGAATCTGACCCATCGAAACACATCTCCACCGTTCCTTCAACTGGGAAAATGCCGTCCCCGGGGCCTGAGAAGGGCCCCGGGGACGTTCGACTGACTGCGGGAACGGCCTTTCCGCTCAATGTGTTCGGCTGAGATCGGAAATCAACCAAACTGAACTAGGTTCAGTTGACATGGTTAAAAACGAGGGGCGACGCTTTTGCGTCACCCCTCGTCCCGGCCGGTTGCTTTAGTTGTACACACGGTAGTTACACTTGAACTGGGTTATGTGTCCATAGTTGGAGCGGTACCAACCCGACGTATAGCTGATTGCCTCTGCGCCTAGATAGTCGTAGCCCTTGTTGTAGCGAAGCTGACGGTAGGTCGTGTCGTACTCTGCTACGTAAAACGTGTCTCCAGAGAAGGCTTTGTACCGGTCCTTAACCGTCGAAGCCATGTACGCGGGTTCGACATCGCCTTTCTCCCCGTTGAGCGCATAGACGGGTGCCGCGATTCCGCATAAAGCCGTTGCCACGAGGATGGCGTAGACAGCCATGCGCGACGCATTGGACTTCAGCTGTTCAAATAGTTTCATGTCATTCACCTCCTTCGTATGTATCGAGGTATTCCTGCTTGAGCGTCTGCGAGGACGACTTGATCTTTTCCACGAGCGTGCCGGCTTCGATGAAGTAGAACGAGTTGGTGAGGTCTGCCAGGTCGTCGAGTAGATGGCTTGAAATGAGCACGCTGCGTCCCCGCGCCACTTCGCTGCGCATCGCGTCGCAGGAGGTTTTCCGTTTTCCCGGATCGAGGCCGTTCAGCGGTTCATCGAGGATGAGGTACGGACAATCGGTCGCTATCGCCATGGCAAGCTTTACCTGCTGCTTCATTCCTGTCGAGAGTTTACGGGTCGGCTTGTCGAGATATGGGGAGATTCCGAGGGAGTCGCAGAGCGAGTCGATGTCGGCGGCCGATTTCCACGCCTCCCTAACGAAAGCAAGGTGCTCGATGGCCGATAGCGTGGGATAGAGATCCGCGCTGCCCGAAGAGCTCAGGTAGACGAGTTCTGCAAATTCGGCTGATCGACGTTGGCAGATTCCGTCTGCCGCCAGGCTTCCCGAGCGGATGCGGGTGGGAAATTGGCCCGACAGCGCTTCAAGAAGGGTGGTTTTCCCCGAGCCGTTGGGAGCAACGAGGCCCGCCGCCGTTCCCGGGCTCAGGAAAAGCGACCCGATTGAAAGTATCGTCGTGCTTCCGTATCCCACGCTCGCGTCCAGAAGCTCGAGCCCATGGTGCTTTTTCGCGGGTCCAGGCTGTTTGGGGGAACGTGTCGCAACGGCGCCGACCGCAAAAAAGACCGCGACGTATGCCAGGGCCACGGCAAGCATCGATGCGCTGCCCGAACCGGAGCCAATGAATTCTGTCGGGAAGCATCCTACGTAACCCGTTGCCTCGATAGGCGAGAATACGGGCAGCGGCAGGAGATTGAGCGCGGCGTTATGCCCCAGTGCCGAATCGGACAATAACGGGAATGCCGGGGCCGCGACAAGCAGCGCGGAGGTAAGGGGGCCCGCGAGGACGCGCCTCGTTGCGGTCGATAGGACGGCGGAGCAAACGGATATCAAGGTTCCGCCCGCAAGCAGCGCGAGAAGCAGGGTCGTGAAGACGTCTCCCGCGGTCGTGGTGGTAAGCGCGCCGTCATGGAAGAAGGCGATCGGGTACCCAATTTGCCCGAAGCCGTTTAGGACCAAGGCGTAAATGCCCCCGGGTGCGAGGCCGGCGAGGAGCATCGCGGTCCCCGCGACGATTATCGAAAACACGATCTGGATAAGGCGCCGGAATTTGGGCACGGGCGCCTTTGCCGCCAGGGTCCCGGGCCTTGTGGCGCCGAGCACGAGTATCGACGAGAGAAGGAAGGGGATGAAGGGAAGGAAAGACGGCGCCGTGGCAATGGCGTAAGGCAGGAAGGAAAGGAACGGCAGGTCGTTTGCGGAGGCCGGGATATCCGCGATGCCGGAGCTGCTCAGGGCACGGCAATATGCGAGCGCTGCGTCATTGGTCTCTCGGTCTCCCACGATGGACCCGGATTGGAAGCCTTCGCCCATGAGCGCGTAGTAGCTCTCGGCAGAATCGAGAAAGGCGGCGTCGGTTTGAGCGGCAAGGGCGGCGTTCGCGTATCTTGCAAGCTCCGCGTCATCTTGCTGCTCTGGAGATAGGTCTGTGCCGCTGGCCTGGGGCGCGCGCGTATTGAATGCGTCGACAAAGCTCTGCATGCCCTGTTTCATAAAGAAGGGCCCGTAGATGGGTGAATTGAACGCAATGGGGACGGAAAAGGCTGCAGCGAGAACGAGCGTGGAAATCCATACGGCCCTGTCTCTTAGGATTAGTTTGAGAAGAAGTCGACAGTACATTCAGAAGCACCTACGTTCCTCAAAGAATCGTTAGATTAAAAGTAACAGACCGGATGAAGATACGCGCGGCGGGGGCGAGGCGAATGGCTGAGCGGTATCGATATGCGGGTTCAACGGTATCACATTGGCCACATAGATTTTTAACTTGCATTTCTACCCGCCCTTTTCGTAGAGTCGCCGATACGTGCTTAGCGCACCCTCGGCGCGTCCGGCAGGCTTTGCGAAATGGGATCCAGGAGACTTCGGCGCAGCATCATCTTGCGGAATGCTTCTAATGAGCCTCCCATCCTTCAAAAACAGAATCTCATCGCACAGCCTATCGACCGAATCCAAGATGTGGGATGACATGATGATGCACGTACCAGAATCGGCCAGCTTCCTGAGAATCTCGGAATGCAAGTCCACCCTGCTGGGGTCGAGCGCGTTCATGGGCTCATCTAATAGAAGGTACCGCGCGCCCGTCGCATACGCAATCGCCAGGGTAAGCTGCTGCTTCATGCCCTGGCTCAGAGTGCGGATCCTCATCTTCGCGAACTCGCCTATCTGCGTTTGTTCCACTATCTCTTCGATATCGCGAGCATGCGGCCACATATCGCAAACCATCTTGAGGTGATCTTCCGCACGCAATCCGGGATACAGCAGCGTCCCCTCACCAGGTGCATAGAAGATCATAGAACGGACCTCTCTCGCACCCGTACCCTGCACCTCATCCAGAACGATGCTCCCGTCCACGCGAGGACCCGGCAAACCTGCCATCGCACGCAGCAACGTCGTCTTTCCATGCCCGTTCGGAGCGACGAGACCGTAGACCGTACCCGGGGCAAACTCAGCGTTCACCGAATCTACGAGCACCTTCTTTCCATAAGAGATCGTCAGCGTTTGAAGGTCAATCATCGAGATCATCCCCTTTCGATCTTTGGAACACTCAGGCGCACCATCAACGGAGATACGGCGCCCAAGACCACCAGCAGAGCGCCCGATGCGCCGACGACCTCTCCAAAAGGCATCGCGTTCGTCCCTCGCCCAAGGAACCCAATCGTCCCCACCTGGGAAGCGGGATCAAACGAGGCGAATGGAGTCAGCAGCGCGACGCCCATGCCCACGCTTTCAACATGAGCGCTCAACGAACCCAACACCAAGAGAACCGCGCAAACCATTCCGGTGACAACGGGGTTGCGGCTAATCGCTGCTGTCAACGCAGCGACGACGGAAATCACGCCGTATGCCATGACCAGCAACGGAATACTGCACAACACCGCCTCCCCCACCATGGACGTTGTCGAAGCTCCCGCCCGAATGAGAGCGACGGGATACTCCGATCCACCCGCACCGTTCTTAATCACGGACACAACGACAGCGGGAACCATCGACACCAAAAGCAGCACCAAGCCAAGCAGGAGAGCCAGCGCAACAGCCGTCAGAAAACGCACATGCGCTGTTGCGGGGATCTGGAGAACCAGAAGGGAACGACACTGCAGGTGGGTGCACGCGAGCGATGTGACAACCACGGGCAACAGCAAAAATAAGGGGGGAAGCGCTGCCTGGAGATACGAAAGGAGGATTAATGGGGGCATCTTCGTACTTAACTCGTAAACCTTGGGGTCCGGCAAGCTCGCGATCGACTCAAGCAGAAGGGCGCGCGCCTCCGCACGAGAAGGAGTCTCCGGCTCGATTCCGATCGATTGCAGGAGAGTCGCATCTGCCGCGCCCAGCTCACCTCGAGCGCGCTCGTACGTCGCAAGGCTTCGAAACCCCTCCGCAGGCATAGGCGCGTACACGAAACCCGAAAGAGCATCCCGCATGTCTTCCAGGGCCGCTTTGCCCTCGACGTCCATATTCGCAGCGTTCTGCTCTAGATACCGATCTATTGAACGGAGCTCCCCATCCCTATACCGAACAGCGGAAACGTTATCAGCGTCAGGAAACATCTCGACCAGAGCCGGGGCCAGCATCGTCGTCGACATTGCAATCGCGCATACGGCGAGGGTAGGAGAACGCAGGAGCAGTTTCCCCATCGTTCTTACGTATGCAACGGCGGAGGCACAAGCGCTCGAACGAGTTGCCGTTCTCGATGCAGTGAAGGAACCTCTCTCAAGACAAATCGGGGATATCGGGCACGCGCAGCCGCTCTTTCCAGCAACGCAAAGCAGGCTAATTGCCAGCACCTCGATCCCGATTGCGCATACGAGGGCAATCGCGCCACGCTCGAAGCAAAGTCCAGGCAGATTCACTATCTGCGTTGTCGGGTACGGGCTATAGGCGCCGACGGTCAACTCAGTGTTCGCATACGTAAGGGGATTCAACAGGGCGAACTCACGTAAAGCGATGGATCTTCCGTAATACCCGGGAACCATCGTCACCCCCATCAGGGCACATACGAACACGATTCCAAGCGTAGGGTTATTGGCAATCTTCACGGCAAGGTGAACGACAAGCGAGATGAACGCTGCCACCAAGAATTGCAAGATGGCCGTCTGCGCGAACACCAGCCAAGCCGGTTTGATAACCGGAGTCGCATATTGAATGTAGCCTATCGGATAGAACGGCGAGCCCGGGCCATTCTTCACAAGCGCGGCGATTATCCCTGGAAGATTGATGGCGAGGACGGCAAGCATTGCAAAAACACTCGCCCATACGCTCGATGCAACAAGTCTACCCAGCTCGCCCATCGGTGCCTGGATGATGAGCTTTTCACGTTTGTTAAGACGCGCGGCAAGGAACGAGACGGCAACGGCCGTTGCGACCCATAGCAAGTACTCCTTCGATCCGTCATAATAGGTGTACTCTCCATCCGATATCTGCAGAAACGGAAGTAGGGGAGAGAGCGGTGCCAAGATAAGACGTCCCGCGGCAAGAGGGTACAGAAGCGCGGGCATGCTTGATGAAGAGGTATAGACACCGTCCTCCCCCGCATTCACAAGCGCATCCGCATAGGATGCTGACAATTCCTGCTCAACACGGGTTATTCCCGACTCGAGGTATTCGACCCGTCCGTCGATGCCAGCCGCGCTCCTGAAGACGGGCAGAGCACAAAGAACCATCAACGCAACAACGACAACACAGAGCGACCTGGAGGAGAGAAGCGACCTAAAGATCGCCTTCGAGATTTTGAGCATATTCATCGCCAACCTCAACCTCATCCAGTCGGAACAGAGGGGCCGAACAAAATGCTCGGCCCTTATTACTTGCCGGCAAAGTCAATTTAACATAAACTGTTAAAAAGTAACCTGAGTTTTTTAAATTCTTCGGAGGTTATTATGAGTTCCGACAATCGCACTCCCCGGCTTCATTCCTTCCGCATCGCATGTGCGATAGCCTCTGCGACCCTTTGCGCCACCGCCATCGCACAAGTGGCGTTCTCCTTAAAGCCAGCAATCGAAGTGCTCGACAACCCTGTAATTGCAGACTCCCCCGCGTATCCAGCCCTTGCGATCTCGACATTGGTCCCTGCCGTCATCGGTATCGCTACGACCATCCTCAGCGCCGTTCTCGTGTGGACGATCAAGAGCGGAGACCCCTTCAAGAAAGGGTCTGCGACATGCTTGAAGGTGCTCGGCATTCTCTTCGTTGTTCAAGCTGCCACCAGCCTCTACGCCGGCTCACTCAAAACCTCCGTTTCGATGTTTGGCGGCGAGGGGGCCGTCGGCGCCCAAGAGATCGCTTCATCATTCGATTGGACCTCTCTGGTTCTCGGCATCGTCCTGTTCATGCTTTCCCAGCTCTTCTTGTACGCCCGAGAGCTGTACCTCGACTCCGACGAGATTGCGTAAGGAAACGCCATGCCCGTAATTGTTCGCCTCGACAAGATCATGGCCGAGCGAAAGATTTCCTCGAACGAACTTGCCGAAAGGATTGGAACCACGCCCGTGAACCTGTCCCGTATTAAAAAAGGGCATATTCGCGGCATTCGCTTCAACACACTCGAGCAGCTATGCCTCGCCCTTCGTTGCCAACCCGGAGACCTTCTCGAAGTCATGAGCGAAGAGGATGCCCGAAAGGAGTTCGGACTCGATTGGTCCGCCGAGGATTAGAGGGCGGTCGTACTCGCCCTGCACACGGGGATGCGAATCGGCGAGGTCTGCGGCCTTCGGTGGTGCGATGTGGATTTCGAGACGGGCCTGATCTCGATCAGACACTCGGTGGCGTACGCGAAGGGAATGGGTTCGTTTATCAAGGACACCAAGACCCATGACGCCAGGGGTATCCCCATCGACCCGGTCGGCCTACTCCCCTTCCTGAAGGAGACCCACGAGATCGACTGCGGAAAGCTGCGATTGCGCGGCCTTACCGGGGCGGTCGAGATCGGGGACTGCTACATCCTGTCGGAGCCGGGCGCGACCTTCGCGACGACAAGCTATATCCGCAGGGCGTTCAAGACGTTCTCGGAGACCAACGGCCTCATGGGCACCAACGACGAGCTGATCACGTTCCACGGCCTTCGCCACACGTTCGCAACGCAGTGGATCCGCCAAGGCGGCGATATCAAGGCGCTCCAATCGATCCTCGGCCACAAGGACGCCATGGCGACGCTCAACGTCTACGCCGACATCGAGCCCATCTCCAAAATCCATAACATGCTGCGCGCCACGCCGTGCCTTTGGCGCGGGCACCTCGGGCCGAGGGTCGATCCGGGTCCCATGTTCCAACAGAGGATCCAGGAGTCCATCGAGACGCTCCAGGCGTTCGGCTACGGCATCACCGAGCCGGACGACCGAAATATCGCCATACGCGACGTGAAGACGAACAGTTGGCTCTAGCTCACCGAGTACGCGGCAGTGCTGGGCCCATCCCAACTGAGGTCACGGTGGTCCGATAGGGGCGCCGCCCGCGGCATGCGCCGCGGAGCGGTATCCCCTACCGAAGGGCGGGGATGCCCTCCGCTTCCAGTTCGGAATCAGCCGTCGGAGGCGTTCGGCTGACTGCGGGAACGGCCTGTCCGCTCAATGTGTTCGGCTGAGATCGGAAATCAACCCAACACGAGCCGGACACGCGCCAGACGGCTCTTCCCCGTGCGGCCTTCCCCCTTACGCTCATGTTGCAGGCATGTAACGCCGCAGCGAGCGCGCCTTTTTTGCGCCAGACAGGTACAATGATGAACACTGTACCGTAGCGGAGCGCCCCGCGCGCGCCGCAATCACGCGAAAGGGTTTCCCATGGCCGAGATCTCGTCCTCCCGCATCGTCATCACCGTCCTTGGCAAGAACCGCCCCGGTATCGTCGCCGGCGTCACCCGTGTTCTGGGCGAGGCCAACGTCGACATCCGCGACATTACGCAGTCCATTATCGAGGACATCTTCACCATGACCATGCTGGCCGACACCGCCGAGTCCAAGCTCGACTTCGCTGAGCTGCAGAAGGCCCTGGCCGAGGCAGGCGAGCTTTCGGGCGTCAACGTGTCCATTCAGCGCGAGGACGTCTTTAACTTTATGTACCGCCTGTAGCGAACAAGCCGCTCGGGGCAGCTTGACGTCATATCGTCCAAGCGCGCGGCCCCAAAGCGGACCGGAGAGGAGCGCGCATGGCCTACGACGCCAAGAAAATCTACTACCGCTTCGACGATCACCTGAGCCGCCTGGTTCTGGATTACGAGGCGAGCCGTCAGATTTCGCCCGAAAGCGAAAACCTCTACCACGGCCTGCCGACCGCCCCATACGACGAGGACCTGTTCGTAGAGCACCTGTCTCTTATACACATCTGACGCTGCCGACGAAGGCTTAGGTGTAGA
>URNC01000032.1 GCA_900549065.1 uncultured Collinsella sp.
CGAGATGCAGCGTAGTCTCGTGGGCTCGGAGATGTGTATAAGAGACAGCTGCATGGCGTGCGGGGTTGGCGTCTGTTTTGCGCCCACACCTGGCGCGAGGTCCTGCCGTTTGTGCTTTCGTGTTCCCGCGCCGTGATTGGCATGAGCTGGAAGGCCGGCGTGGCGGCGGAGCTCATCGGCATGGCGACGGGCACCGTGGGCGAACGCATCTATCAGGCGAAGCTGCTCATCGAGACGGCTGACCTGCTGGCGTGGACCGTGCTGGTCGTTGCCGCCTCGTGGGCGTGCGAGCGTGTGCTGGTGTGGCTGCTGCGGGTTTCGGGGCCCGTAGCGTGGCGCGCTGCCGTGCGGGCGCATGGGTGTGGTAGTCGCGGACGTGCGGGCGGCTCTGCTGGCGGCAGGGCTGCTGCGGAGCTTGCGCTCGCCGTGGGCGACCGAGCGCCCTGGGCGCCGGCGCTCGATGGACTGGTACTTCGCGTTTCTGCTGGTGGGCGCACCTGCGTGATGGGCGCTTCGGGCGTGGGCAAGTCGACGCTGCTTGCGCTGGCGGCGGGCGAGTGCGCGCCGTGCTCCATGGTGTTTCAGGATGTGCGCCTGGTAGAGGGCGCCTCGGCTTTGGATAACGTGCTGGTGTGCGCCGACGCGCGCGTGGATGCCTCGAGTGCCGCAGCCCTGTTGCGCCTGCTGGTGCCGGGGGTCGATGTACATGCTCGTGTGGCCGAGCTCTCGGGCGGGCAGCGCCGTCGCGTCGAGATTGCCCGAGCCCTGCTGTGCCCAGGCGACGCGGTGATTCTGGACGAGCCCTTTACCGGTCTAGACATCGCTGCGCGCGACGCATGCACCGAGGTCGTGCTCGACTTGCTCGACGGCCGTATGCTGTTGCTTGCCACGCACGATTCCGCTGACGCTCGGGCCCTCAATATCTCGGACATCATCACGCTCTAAAGACTTACTCAGCAACAAATTGATCCGTTTTTTCTCCGTCCCCATGGGGTCGGGTATGGTATTCTATCTGCGGGGTAATACTTAGGAATACAAAGTAATACCAACACCGTAGAACAAACTCCAGATGCGGGCCAATCGGGTTGCCTTCACAGCCCGTCGCCCAGCCGCGTGGCCCGCATCCATCCGCACCACCGTCGTTTCAAAAAGGAAGCGCCATGGCAGAACACATGACCCCGGTTGTCGCGAAGGTCTTGCCCGAGGAAAAGGCGGCCTTCGCGGCGGCAACCCAGCTCGTGGGCACTACGCCGTCCAACGCCATCCGCATGTTCATCGCCGCCTTCAATCGCTGCGGCACCTTTCCGTTCGACATTTCGCCCAACGGGGCCTTTGGCGCTGCGCCCGATTCTCATCAACAATGACTGTTCCAAACTGCCGGCACTTGGGGACGTTCCTTTTCTGCCGGCAGTTAAGGAACGTCCCTAAGTGCCGGGTTTTGAGGAGGTTGGCATGCTCAATGCGATGATTTGGGCGCTTGCCTGTTTTGGTGTTGTTGCTGCCGATATTGCCCTGAGCATGGTTCTGTTTTCAGTTCTCGATGCCGTGTCGGTGCTGACGGGCTATCCGATCGACAATCTCGATATCCAATGGTTCCAGGCTGCCGCTCAGACGGCGTCATTTTTGATGGCGCTGCTGTGGTGGCGCTATCTGTGGCCCCGCTCCTTCATGGCGCGCCGGCAAGGCGAACGCCCACTCGGCGGGGGAGCAGGCGCGGCATGGAAGCGCATTGCCTGCGTTGTCGTGATCGGCCTATCCATGCAGGTGGTCATTAGCTACCTATGCGACGGCGTACTGTCGCTGCTGCCCGAGGTCGCGGCAGACTATAGCGAGCTCGTCGAGGAGACGGGCATGGGCGATACCAGCCTTCTTGCTGTCTTGACCACAGTGCTCGGCGCTCCGTTTTGCGAAGAGCTCCTGGTGCGCGGCATCATCTTTGAGTTTTCGCTGCGTGCGTTTAATCCACAGTGCCGTTCGTTCTGGAAGCGCCGGCGCCGCGCGAACGCGCAGGACGGCGCCATAGTGCCCTGGGCGGCCCCGAGTACCTGGGGCGTCGCCGCGGCAATCGTGCTGCAGGCGGCGGTCTTCGGCTTTATGCACATGAACTGGGTGCAGGGCTGCTATGCGGGCGCTGCCGGCCTCATTTTTGGTTGGGTACTCGTGACCACCGGAAAGCTCCGCTACACGATTCTGCTGCACTTTGCGTTTAATGCCGGGTCGTATCTCATGGGGCTGCTGTGGTTTGTGAGCACACCGCTCGACGTTGTGGTCACGGTTGGCATCGCCGGCTTTGTGCTGGTAGAGGCGATGCGCTCGCTGCACCACGCGTGTGGGATGGACGCAGCGAGCGCACCGCTGCCCTAGTTGCGACGCCCGCCTCCGTTGGCGCCCTGTCGTCCCTGGGCCGCGCGGTTGCGGCCTGCGGTGTTCTGCGCACGCGACATGCCGCCGTGGCCCTTGCTGCCCTTCTTGCCGGTGCCGTGTCCGCCGCCGGCAGACGTCTCGCCCGGGCGCGGCGGCACGGGACGGATCAGGCAATGCTTGGTGTAGCCGATCAGGTCGCGACGGCCAGCCTTTTCCAGCGCCTCGCGTACCAGCTTGTAGTTCTCGGGCTTGCGATACTGGATGAGCGCACGCTGCATGGCCTTTTCGTGTGGGTCGCGCGCCACGTAGATCGGCTGCATGGTGCGCGGATCCACGCCAGTGTAGTACATGCAGGTCGACATGGTGGACGGCGTGGGGTAGAAGTCCTGCACCTGCTCGGGCATGTAGCCCATGTCGCGCACGGCTTCGGCAAGGTCCACGGCTTCCTTCATCGTCGAGCCGGGGTGGCTCGAGATCAGATACGGCACCACGTACTGCTTGAGTCCGTACACGCGGTTCAAGCGTTCAAATTTACGGCAGAATGCGTCGTAGACAGCTCGGCTCGGCTTGCCCATCACGGACAGTACCGCGTCGCTCACGTGCTCGGGCGCTACGCGCAGCTGGCCCGAGACATGGTGTTCCAGCAGCTCGCGTAAAAACTCGTCCGAGGCATCGGCCATGGTGTAGTCAAAACGGATGCCGCTGCGGACGAAGACCTTCTTGACGCCCGGCAGCTGGCGCAGGTCGCGCAACAGCTGCGTGTAGCCGCTCTCGTCGACTACCATGTTCTTGCACACGCTCGGCCACAGGCAGCGCTTGTTCTTGCACACGCCGTGCTTGAGCTGCTTGTCGCAGGCAGGGCGGCTAAAGTTGGCCGTCGGTCCGCCCACGTCATTGATGTAGCCCTTAAACTCGGGATCGCGCGTGAGCAGCTCGGCCTCGCGCATGATTGAATCGTGGCTGCGCATCTGCAGCACGCGCCCCTGGTGGAAGGTGAGGGCGCAAAATGAGCACTCACCAAAACAGCCACGGTTGGAGCTAATGGAAAACTTGATCTCGGCAAAGGCCGGCACGCCGCCCGCCGCGTCGTAGTCGGGATGCCAATCGCGTGCGTAGGGGAGCTCGGCCACCTCGTCCATCTCGTCGGTGGTGAGCGTCGTCGACGGCGGGTTTTGCACCACATAGACGTTGTTGGGGTAGGGCTCTACCAGACGATGCCCGGTGATGGGGTCCATATTCTGCTGCTGCACGTTAAAGCTGCGGGCGTAGTTGAGCTTGTCGGCGGCAAGGTCGTCCCAGCTGGGCAGCAGGTCGTAGTCGTAGACCTCGTCGAGCGAACCCGTGCGGTAAACGGTGCCGTTGATATAGGTGATCTGATCGACAGGCAGCCCCGCGTCGAGTGCGTCGGCGATCTCGACGATTGCGTGCTCGCCCATGCCGTAGATGAGGATGTCAGCGCCCGAGTCGAGCAGCACCGAGCGCTTGAGCTTGTCCTGCCAGTAGTCGTAGTGGGCCAGGCGGCGCAGGCTTGCCTCGATGCCGCCGATAATGATGGGAGCGTCCTTAAACGTCTGACGGATGAGGTTGCCGTAGACCGTGACGGCACGGTTGGGGCGGTGACCTTCCTCGCCGCCGGGGGTATAGGCGTCGGTGTGGCGGCGGTGCTTGGTTACCGAATAGTGGTTGACCATGGAGTCCATGTTGCCGGCGCTGACGAGAAAGCCCAGGCGCGGCTCGCCGAGCACAGTGATGCTGGCGGGGTCGGTCCAGTCGGGTTGGCAGATGATGCCCACCTTGTAGCCGTGCGCGTCGAGGACGCGACTGATGATGGCCATGCCAAAGCTTGGGTGGTCCACGTAGGCGTCGCCGCAGATGTAGACGAAGTCGCACTGGTCCCAGCCTCGCGCGTCCATATCGGCGCGGCTGACGGGGAGGAACTTGTCGCGGCCCGGACGCCAGGGGCGCGTGGGCGCTGCTGGGGTATGCGTGGTGTGCCCACCCTGCGCCTTACCGCCGCGCTTTTGCTGCTGGCCCTGTTTGCCCTGCTGTCCGCGTTGGCTGTTCTGAGCGTGCTGAGGCTTTTTTGCCACGATCCCTCCCGGTGTCTGTATGCTGCACGTAATTGTAACCAGTCTTTTTGGGACGGGGCTAAAAAGACTGGGGGAGTACATGAGCTGGGGATCGGCGCGTCGATGCGGGGATCGTTTGTTTCCAGACTGTGTATCTGCGCGTTGGAGAACCCGTCTCGCGCGCACGCCATGTTGTCAATGGGTTACAGTATGAACGGCGGCTATGTTTCCGCCAACGCACGAGAGAGTCGTCAACAAGGAGGATGCACGACGATGCAGCGTGCCAAACAGATATCGGAGTCTATTGAGCTGGGCATCATCTTGGCGCTCGCCGGTGGCTTTATGGACGTGTATTCGTACATTGGGCGCGACCATGTTTTCGCCAACGCGCAGACAGGCAACATCCTGCTCGTGGGCGTGAGCATCTCGGAGGGCAACTGGGCACTTGCGGAGCGCTACTTCTTCCCTGTGGTGTCGTTTGCCGTGGGTATTATGCTTGCCGATCTGGTACACGAGCGGTTTGGCAGCGTGATCCACTGGCGTCAGGTGACGGTGTTCTTTGAAGCCGTCATCTTACTGGGCGTGAGCTTTATCCCGGGCGGCAATTTCAACCTGCTCGCCAACTGCCTCACCTCGTTTGCCTGCGGCATGCAGGTCGAGAGCTTCCGCAAGATCCACGGTCACGGCATCGCTACGACCATGTGCATCGGCAATTTGCGCAACGCGCTGCAAAACGTGGACGATTACATCATCACCCACAGGCGCGGCTTTTTGGAAAACGGCCTGCTGTACTTTGGCGTGATCTTTACCTTTGTGTTTGGCGCCGTGTTGGGCAACTGGTGTATTGAGCGCATGGGCCTGCACGCCATCGTCGTGGCGAGCTTGCTGCTGTTTGTCGCGTTTGCCATCATGTTCATCGACCGCGAGCGCGACTTGCGCTTACGCTGGAAGGTTGCGGCCGAGGCTTGGAAAGAGGGCTGCCGAAAGTAACCGAATGCGGCAAAGGGGCTGTCCCTTTGCCGCAATATTTTTCATCATCTGTTGAAACGCTTTAACACTTTTGACGTTCTCACGCGTTTTCTGTTTCAAAAGCGTTAGGATGGGACTCATAGCGTGGGGCGTAATGGATGCCCCGCACACGACGGGAGGCTATCAATGGCTAATCGTTTCGTTCTCAATACCATCTCTTATCATGGTTCCGGCGCCATCAAGGAGATCCCCGGCGAGCTCCAGCGTCGCGGCTACAAGAAGATCTTCGTCTGCTCCGACCCCGACCTGGTCAAGTTCGGCGTTACCGCTAAGGTGACCGACGAGCTCGACGCTGCCGGCATCGCTTGGAGCCTCTACTCCGAGATCAAGCCCAACCCCACTATCCAGAACGTCAAGGACGGCGTCGAGGCCTTCAAGGCCGCCGAGGCTGACGCTATCGTGACCATCGGTGGCGGCTCCTCCATGGACACCGCTAAGGCCATCGGCATTATTATCAACAACCCCGAGTTTGCCGATGTCCGCAGCCTCGAGGGCGTTGCTCCCACTAAGAACCACGCCGTGTTCACCATCGCCGTGCCGACGACCGCCGGTACCGCCGCTGAGGTGACCATCAACTACGTCATCACCGACCCCGAGAAGGTCCGCAAGTTCGTGTGCGTCGACACCAACGACGCCCCCGAGGTCGCCGTCGTCGACCCCGACATGATGGCTTCCATGCCCGCCGGCCTGACCGCTTCCACTGGCATGGACGCTCTGACCCACGCCATCGAGGGCTACACCACCAAGGGCGCTTGGGAGCTCTCCGACATGTTCCACTTTGAGGCTATCAAGCTGATCAGCGAGAACCTGCGCGACTCCGTCGCCGAGGCCAAGTCCGGCAAGCCCGGCTCCGGCCGCGAGGGCATGGCTCTTGGCCAGTATGTCGCTGGCATGGGCTTCTCCAACGTTGGCCTGGGCATCGACCACGCCATGGCTCACACCCTGTCCGCTCACTACGACACCCCGCACGGCGTCGCTTGCGCCATGCTGCTGCCGATTGCCATGGAGTTCAACAAGCCGGTTTGCGCCGAGCTCCTGGCCAAGGTTGCCGTCGCCATGGGCGTTGACACCACGGGCATGAGCACCGACGAGGCCGCCGATGCTGCCATCGCCGCCGTCAAGCAGCTTTCCGCCGACGTGAACATCCCGCACGTCTGCGAGGCCATGAAGGCTGACGAGATCGAGGTCCTGGCCAAGGACGCCATGGCCGACGCCTGCTTCCCGGGCAACCCGCGCGAGGCGACGCTCGACGACGTCATCGAGCTCTTCAAGAAGATCTGCCCGGCTGCCTAGCCTCGTTTGGTGTTCTTTCGCCTGTAGGCGTATGGTCTTTTGACTTGCCGCTGGCCCCGCCGCGCTACGCGCGGCGGGGCTTTTTGTGCCTCGTCGATGCCCCGAGATGGGCAAAACCAAGGCATGCTGCCCGCTGCGGATAGGTGGTGCACTTCCCAGCGTGCATTTTTGGGAGTATTCAGCAAGCTCTTAAAAATGCATAACGTTGTGAATGGGCCGTAGTGGCCCGCGGGCGCCCATCGACAGCCCCTGTGGGCGGGCTATTGATGGACGGAGATGGCTGTCGCCGCGTTTTTGGTTTGCGACGGTCTACAACACTGCTGTAACCGCGTCGTTTTATCGTTTGTGATGGGGTCGTTGGGACCCACGGTGCTGAATACTCCGTTTTTTGCACGGTCCAAGGTGGGGTACCCTGAGACGAAGTAAAAAGATGTCTCATATTTATGCAGATACCGATAGGATTTATGCAAGATTCGGGTTGTAAACCGTGCGCGTGCACAAAACCGGTGCGGGGACGTCGGGAGGCGGCTCGGCTCCTAGGGCATTGACCGTGCAGAACGGTTAAAATCAGGACTCGGTCTTAGTTTTACTTGGAAGGATGCATATGGCTTCTAATGTTGATGCTTCTCTAGAGGGGACGCTCTCCTATATCGCGGGACAGCTTAAGACGCTGACTTCTATCGCCTCGCCTACGGGCTATACCCGTGCGGCGACTGATTATCTAATGGAAACGTTGCGCGATATGGGCTTTGGCCCCGAGCGTTCTAACAAGGGCAATGTGCTCGTTGAGCTTGGTGGTGAGGGCGAGCCGCTCGTGTTGGCGAGCCATGTCGATACCCTGGGCGCCATGGTGCGCTCCATTAAGGACAATGGTCGCCTGCGCCCCACGACGCTCGGCGGGCATCAGTGGTCTACGGCCGATGGCGAGAACTGCACCGTCTACACGCGCGACGGCAATGTCTACACGGGCGTGGTTCTTAACACCGAGCCTTCGGCGCACGTGGCCGACGAGCCGGTCAAGACCATCGAGAAGAACATGGAGATCTTGCTCGACGAGAACGTCGACAGCAAGGACGATGTGCTCGAGCTGGGTATTCAGACCGGCGACATCATCGCTATGGATCCTCGCACGACGGTGACGGAGAGCGGCTACATTAAGAGCCGCTTCCTGGATGACAAGCTATCGGCCGCCATTTTGCTGGGCTTGGCGCGTGCCGTCGCCGCTGGCGAGATGACGCTTTCGCGTAAGGTTTCGCTGCTCTTTACCGTGTACGAGGAGGTGGGCCACGGCGGCGCCTTCGTGCCGGCCGACACGCGCGAGATGATTAGCGTTGACATGGGTTGCGTGGGCGATGACCTGGGCTGCACCGAGCGCATGGTGTCGATCTGCGCCAAGGATTCGGGCGGTCCGTACAACTACGACCTGGTGACCACGCTGTCCAATATCGCGCGCGAGCTTGAGCTCGATTACGCTATCGACGTGTACCCGCATTACGGCTCGGACGTTGAGGCCACGCTTTCCGCCGGCTACGACATCCGTCACGGCCTGATCGGCCCCGGCGTGTACGCGAGCCACAACTACGAGCGCAGCCACATGGACGGCGTGCGCAACACTTACGAGCTGGTTCGCGCCTACGTTCAGCGCTAACGATGCAGCGGCCTCGGCTGATACGGCAGTACCGACCGAGGCCGTCCTCTCTAAGTTGCGGTGAAATAGGGACTGTTTGGCGGTTTTAAACGCTTAAACAGTCCCTATTTCACCGCAACTTATGAAGGGGATGTGACTACTTGATGGCGCCGGTCACCGTGCCGCCGCCGAGGACGATGTCGCCGCGGTAGACTACAACGGCTTGGCCGGGGGCGATGGCTCGCTGCGGCTCGTCAAAAGTCAGCAGCATTTGCCCGTCGGCGCCACGTGTAAGGGTCGCTGCCTGGTCCTTTTGACGGTAGCGGTACTTGGCGCCCACGCGAATGCCGCCGGACGTGAGCTCTGCCTCCATGCGGTCGGCAGGGGCGCTCCAGATCCAGTCGTTGGCCGTGAGCGCCGCGGCGGTCAGATCTTCCGCCTCGCCCAGATGTACGGTGTTGCTGGCGGCATCGACGCCCGTTACGTACACGGGATGGGCCATCGCGACGCCCAGGCCCTTGCGCTGGCCGATGGTGTAGCGCAGCGCGCCATTGTGGCGCCCGACCACGCTGCCGTCGCGCCACACAATGTCGCCCGGTGCAGCGGGATGTCCGCAGCGGCGCTCGATATAGCCCGCGTAGTCATCGTCTGGAATAAAGCAGATGTCCTCGCTTTCGGCCTTCTTGGCGTTGGTAAAGCCCTGCTCGGCGGCTATGCGGCGCACGTCGCGCTCTTTGTCTAGGCCTGCCAGCGGAAAGATCGTGTGCGCCAGGCGCTCCTGCGTAAGCGAATACAAAAAGTAGCTTTGGTCCTTTTTGGGATCTTCGCCGCGATGTAGCTGCCAGGTGCCGTCTGCCGCCTGGCTTGTTTTGGCGTAATGTCCCGTTGCGATGTAGTCGCAGCCCATGTCCAGCGCCGCATCGAGCAGCGCGCCAAACTTAATGTGGCGGTTGCAGATAATGCACGGGTTGGGCGTCAGCCCCTCCTGGTAGGCGTTCACAAAGCGCTCGATAACGCTGTGGTCGAACGTCTGCTGCAGGTCGAGCACATGATGGGGGATCCCCAGGCGCTCGGCGACCGCCTTCGCGTCGGCGATGTCGCGGTCGACTTTGCTCATGCCCGTGGCGGGGTCGGGTGCGGGGCAGGTGAGGCGCATGGTGGCGCCGACGCATTCGTAGCCCTGGCTTTTGAGCAGGTACGCGGTCACGCTGGAATCGACGCCGCCGCTCATGGCGACGAGCACGCGCTTGTTGTGCATGGGGAGGTTCTCCTTGGTGGCATGTGGCCAAAAAAGAAAAGCGGCGCGGGAGGCTGGTTCCGCGCCGCAGACATTGTAGCAAGTTCGGACGTCTCGTGGGACACCCTAACGAGATGGGCTCAGGCAGCCAGAAGAGAGGGTAGACCGGCGTGCCTTGGGCCCATCGACAAGTGACGGGCCCTTAGTCCTGGAAGAGCGCCGTGGACAGGTAACGCTCACCGGTGTCGGCGAGCAGCGCCACGATGGTCTTGCCCTCGTTCTCGGGGCGCTTGGCCAGCTGCAGTGCGGCCCACACGGCGGCGCCGGACGAAATGCCTACGAGCACGCCCTCCTTGTGGCCCACGGCGCGGCCGGTCGCAAAGGCGTCGTCGTTCTCGACGGGGATGATCTCGTCATAGACCTGGGTGTCGAGGACGTCGGGCACAAAACCGGCGCCGATACCCTGGATCTTGTGCGGGCCGGCCTGGCCCTTGGAGAGCACCGGGGAGGTAGCGGGCTCGACGGCGACGACCTGAATCTCGGGGTTCTGCTCCTTGAGGAACTCGCCCACGCCGGTCACGGTGCCGCCGGTGCCGACGCCGGCGACGAAGATGTCGACCTTGCCGTCGGTGTCATCCCAGATCTCGGGGCCGGTCGTGGCCTTGTGGATGGCGGGGTTGGCGGGGTTCACAAACTGGCCGGCGATGATGCTGTTAGGCGTCTCCTTCTGCAGCTCCTCGGCCTTGGCGATGGCGCCCTTCATGCCCTTGGAACCGTCGGTGAGCACGAGCTGTGCGCCATATGCCTGCATAAGCTTGCGGCGTTCGACGGACATAGTCTCGGGCATGGTGATGATCACCTTGTAGCCGCGAGCCGCCGCCACCGAGGCGATGCCGACGCCGGTGTTGCCGCTCGTGGGCTCGATGATGGTGTAGTCGCCGCCGCGCACGAGCTTGCCTGCCTTCTCGGCCTCGTCAATCATGTTCTTGGCGACGCGGTCTTTAACGGATCCGGCGGGGTTGAAGTATTCCAGTTTGACGAGCACGCGAGCCTTGAGGTCCTCGTCGGCCTCAAAGTGGGTGAGCTCCAGAAGCGGGGTGTGGCCGATAAGCTGATCGATGGACGTGTAAACCTTGCTCATGGTGAACCTCCAAAGTGTTCAAGTTGCTGGTTGCCGTGTGGTTTTACGGTGTGTCTAGCAGCTAAACCCATAAACCTTATAGGTTGTTCGTTTAGCTGTTGGCAAGCATAGTAGACACTAAAGCCTAGTAATGCAATAGGAAATAGAAGATTATTACGAGTCGATTAACCATCTTGATCGGAACGGGTATTTTCAAACCCATTTTTTCGGCTAGAATTTCAACGGACTAAAAGACCGAAAGGCAGCACTATATATGTTGGTTTCTACTAAGGGCAGGTACGCCCTGCGCGTTATGGTCGATCTGGCCGAGCACCAGGCGGCCGGTCGCATCCCGCTCAAAGAGATCGCGGCGCGACAGGGGATTTCCGAGAAATATCTCGAGAACATCTTGGCTACGCTCGTGCGCGCCAACATGCTTTCGGGCATGCGTGGCAAGGGCGGCGGCTATGTGCTCACGCGTCCGCCCGAGCAGTACACGGTGGGCGAGATCCTGCGCCTGACCGAGGGTAGTCTGGCGCCGGTCGCCTGCCTGGATGGCGACTGCAAGGGCTGCTCGCGCTCGGATGAGTGCCCCACGCTCGATGTGTGGAAGAACCTGGACAAGCTCATCAACGACTACCTCGACGGCGTGACGCTCGACCAGCTCGTCGCCCCCAGCGAAGGCTACGACTACGTCATCTAGCCCACCTGCCATTTGGGGACGGGGTGGAAATGGTAGATTTTCTTGCCCTCTGAGGATTGACAAATAAGAAGGCCGCCCATTTTTGCGATGGGCGGCTTCGTTTTGGGCTGTTTAGACGGACACGGTCGGAATGGCCGTTTTAATCCTCGGCGATGCTGTCGAGGATGCTGCGCGTGATGGATACCAGGATACTGCCCATAAAGGCCGATCCAAAGCTGGCGATGGAGATGCCCGCGCCCAGCAGATTGACCGACAGGTAGCTGGCCAGCTCGAGCATAAAGCTGTTGACTACGAGCTGAAAAACACCAAGCGTAATAATAGTGAGCGGCAGTGAGATGACGGTCAGGAACGGCTTGACGAGCGAATCGACAATGTTCAGGAACAGTCCCACAAAGGCAAAGCAGACCCAGGCGTCGGCCATGCCGAAGGGCTGAATGCCGGGGACGAGAAACGTTGCGATCGCGATGGCGATCGAGGTGAAGAGCCAGTTAAGCATAAAGCGCATGGCGTGAATCCTTTCTTGCGCCGGGGTTGCTGGCGTCGCGTGAAGCGGCTTGCGGCGGCGACCTGGATGGTTGCGCGGGCGCGCCGCGGTGTTTGGGCGCCCATTGTCTCAAATATTCGTGGAGCTTACGTGCGCATACGGTTTCTAAACGGCGTTCGTCCTGAAAAACGCGCCGCTGGCAGAGAGTCTTGTCGCTTTAGTTTGGTGGTCTGCTACACTGCTACGGGCAAAAGCCACAGGCGTTGCCCTATTGCATAGAACGGGCGAACGATGCCCGATGTCAGTATCAACTTCGATGCCTTTTGGCGGGTTTGGCGGTGATCGATGAATATCGAGAACATGTTTGACAAGCCTGATGTCAAGCAGCTGGTCCACGCATTTAGCCTTTTGGACGACGAGAAGGATATCCAGGCGTTTTTGACCGATATCTGCACGCCGCGCGAGATTTGCGATCTTTCGCAACGCCTGCAGGTCGCGCGTTATCTGGATGAGGGCGAGCCCTATGTTGAGGTTCAGGCCCGCACGGGCGCTTCGTCCACCACGGTGAGCCGTGTTTCCAAGGCGCTCAACGGCGAGTACGGTGGCTATCGCAAGATCCTCATCAAGCTGGAGGATGGCGAGTAGGCCAACGGCAACAAACGAATCAGCTGGAGCCGCCCCTTCGGGGGCGGTTTTTGTGTGTCGAAAATTGATTCCCTGGGGACGGAGGAGAACGGATCATCGAGGGGGTCTGGTGCAAAGTAACCTGACCCCGATGCGCCAAAACATGTTGGTGTGGTGCCATGTTGTCCGTGCGGGCGGGTAGGATAGATGCGTTGAATATTGCGAACAGTTTGAGTGGAGGACCATGCCTGTTCGAATCTATACCACCAATGCCGGCACGGATTTGAGCGATGCCGAGGCGGCGCTGCTGGCCGACCTGGTTGCCCGCCACGGGCGCGCTGTTCTGTTGGCGCCCTCGTTTGCCGAGCTCGACTTGTGCCGTCATGATGCGGCAGAAGCCGGGGTTTCACTGGGTATCGATTACAAGACGCCCACATCGTGGCTCCGCTCGCTGTGGGAGCTTATGGGCGATGGCCGCAGCTTTGTGGATAACCTGCAGCGCCAGATGCTGTTCTCGGACATGGTCACGCGTCTCGACGATGCCGACCTGCAGCCGCTTTCGCACAGTCAGGGCACAGTGCGCATGCTCGCGCGCATGGCCCGCGACGTGTTGCCGGGCGTTGCGGGGACGGGTGCCGAACGATGCCGTGGCGACAACTGCCAGCCTGAGCCAAAAAGCGATGCCGAGGCTCGTGTGTTCGAGCTTTTGCGCGCCTACGCGGGCGGTTTGGACCGTCGAGATATGGTTGAGCCCTGCGAGGCAGCTGACATTATGACCAGTGTCCTGGCCGATAGCCTGCCGGCGTGCACTCGCGCCGTATGCGTGCGCGGTATCACGTCGTTTACGCACGGTCTGCTCGAGCTGCTGTCTGCCGTGGCGAACAATGGGGGAGAGGTCGTCGTGCTGCTTGCCCGCGAACAGGCGGCGATGCGCGAGGAGCTTGCCGCGGCATTTGATGCCCGCGATGTGTTGTTTGAGATCGCGCCGCTAGGGGAGGATGTCGGCGCGTCTGATGCCGCTTGCGGGACCGCCGCTCAGCCTGCCTTTATTGAGGTCGCTGGCCCCCATGCCCGTGCTCATGCTTATGCGGACGCAATTGATGATCTGGTAAAAACGTGCCGGGGTTCCGAGGTCGACGGCGCCTCTGCCGACCCCGTGCGCGTGCTTGCCGTTTCTGCCCGGGCACCCCAGCTGTTCGGTGAGCTCGCCTCTCGTCTGGCGGCTCGTCATATCGCTGCCGAGACAACTGAGTTCACGGCGTTTTCCCAGTCCATCGCGGGCAGGCAGTTTGCGGCGCTTGCCGGCCTGATCGAGCGCATGAAGGCCGCCGATGAGGGCATGGCGTCAAAGACCGAGTGGTGGCCCGCGCCGGAGCTTACCGACTGGATCTACAGTCCGCTTTCGGGTGCCGACGCCGCGAGCGCCCGCACCTTCGACAAGAACATGCGCCTGTCGCGTGGCAAGACCACCACGGCCGTCAAGAGCCTGCTGCAGAGCGTGCAGGGCCAGGTCAGGGGCACGCGCAAGGCTGCCAGCGAAGAAAACTGGTTTAAGAACGTGCCGTGCGTGGTCTCGGACGTGTTCCAAGCGCTGTGGCGCGACAAACCCGTGACGGCACTCAAGGCAATGCTCGCCGTCGCCGAGGCGTTGCCCGATCGCGCCCTTGGAGGCCTTGACGGCCAGGCTCGTCGCCAGGCGGAGACCGCCCTGCTGCGACATGCCATCGACATCCTTATGAACGATGCTCGCGCGCTCGACGTGTCGCAGGCCGCGACCGTGCCCGTGCTCGACGACGTTCGCGCCAAGGTGGACAAGCGCAGCACCGCATACGATTACGAGACCTACGAGGTCGACCGCGCGCCGCGCGCCCAGGTGCGCTTTGCGTCGCTTGCCGATGCGGCAGCCCTGCGCCCCGATAGCTACGATGCCGTGCTGTTTGCCGACGTCGATCTGGACAGTTATCCGCTCTCGCACGAGGAGGGACCGCTGGCCACGCTGACGGCCAAGCTGGGGCGCAGCGGCGTGACGCTTGAGCCCGCGGCCCTGCTGCGCGTGCGCTTTGGCCGCGCGATGCAGGCGGCGCGCGGCCCCGTTGTGCTCGCCCGCGTGACCCACGATCGCCAGGCGCGTGAGTGCTACCCGGCTGCCGTGTGGACCGAGCTGCGGG
>URNC01000033.1 GCA_900549065.1 uncultured Collinsella sp.
GTGATGTAGCGTGGCTCCCGTCAAAAGCGCCGTCGACCCTGTTATCACCCCGGCGACCGATCTCACCACCAATATCGGCATCCATTCCCGCAAGAGCGTCGTGGCGGCGCATGCCCGCTCCGAGCGCGCCTGTCAGGAATTTGAGCGCCGTGCGCAGCTTCTGCGCGAGTGCCTGTGCAGCGAGGACTTTTTGGCCAACAAGGGCATAGGCAATGAGATCGGCTTTCACACTTTTTGCTATGACCCCGCGCTGGAGTTTGAGGCGCGTGCATTATTTGACACCCTTTCACGCGATGCCGAGGCCGACAAGCTTCCGTGCACGCTCAAGGTCGTGAACCTTTACGACGCCGTGCTGGCAATTCTCGAAAAGCGCCGTGTCCTCAATGCTATCCCGCACCAAGAGGAGCGCCGCGGTGCCCAGCGCGTGCTCGAGGACGTGGCCAAGTTCGCCTCGCCCGAGAAAGTCGCCGCGTACATCCTTGAGCAGACCGAGCCGCACGCGCCCGGAGACGTCGTTCTCCTCACCGGCGCGGGCGAGGTCTTCCCATTCTTTCGCATGCACACGCTTCTCCATTGCATGCTTGCGGATTTTGATGAGGTGCCTGTGGTCGCCGCCTATCCGGGCAGTTTCAACGGCTCTTCTTTCCAGCTCTTTAACCGTCTGCCGGCCGACAACTACTACCGCGCCATCGATATCTCGTAAGCACGGCTCCCCGCAGGCAAGTCCTTGCCGCCGGTAACAACCCTTTGCCATAACGTTCCCAAACCCAAAGGAGCACCCATGGACAACACGATCATTCGCGACCTCTTTGCAAAAGACATTAACCGCTCCATCAACGGCGTGGTCAAGGTCCAGGATTCAAAAGATGGGTCCATCCGCCAAGAGCTTGACGAGTACGTGGTGACGCGCGAGTTGCAGAGGCACTTTGCCACGTTCTTCAAGGCCTACGGCGATGCCATCGATGCGCGCACCGACAAGATCGGCGTGTGGATCAGTGGTTTCTTCGGTTCCGGTAAATCGCACTTCCTCAAGATGCTGAGCTACCTGCTCGAGAATCGCCAGATCGGCGGTAAGAGCGCCATCCGCTACTTTGACGGCAAGATCGTCACCCCATGGTCGCGGCTGCCATGGAGCGCGCCTGCTCGGTGCCCACGCAGGCCATCCTCTTTAACATCGATAGCAAGGCGGGCCAGTGGAAGCAGGGCGATACGGCTCCCACGGCGCTGCTTCGCGGCTTTGAGCGCATGTTCTACGAGGCGCGCGGCTTCTACGGCGAGGACCTCAAGCTTGCAAAGCTCGAGGACTACATCGATTCCCTGGGCAAGACCCAGGAGTTCCGCGAGGCCTTTGAGCGCGTGAACGGCGAGTCTTGGCTCCAGACCCGCGACACCTACAGCTACTTTGAGGACGACGTGGTCGAGGTGCTGCAGAGCGTGCTCGGCATGAGCGAAAAGGCCGCATGGAACTGGCTCGAGGGTTCTGAGGACGAGGTTTTGGCCCCCGATGTCTTTGCCAAAAAGGTCAAGGACTACGTAGACGCTCAGGCAGCGGCCCACGGCGGCAACTTCCGTTTGCTCTTTATGGTCGACGAGGTGGGTCAGTTTATTACAAACGACAAGGACCCAAGCCTTATGCTGAGCCTTCAGACCATCGTCGAGGAGCTGGGTGCCGCCTGCGGTGGCCGCGTGTGGGTGATGGTTACGAGCCAGGAGGCCATCGACAACCTGAGCCTGCCCGTGGGCAACGACTTTTCAAAGATCCAGGGCCGCTTCAATACCCGCCTTTCGCTCTCCAGCTCCAGCGTGGACGAGGTCATCCAGCGCCGTGTGCTCGAGAAGACCGCGCCGGCGGCCGATATGCTTGCACAGGTCTACGAGCAAGACGCCGCCGTGCTTAAAAACAACTTTACCTTTGAGGGTGGCTCGCGCTCCGACCTTGCCGGCTACGCCAACTCCAAGGATTTTGTGGCCAGCTACCCGTTTGTGGGCTACCAGTTTAAGCTCCTGCCCGACGTGATGACCGAGGTGCGCAAGCACGGTGTCAAGGCCAAGCACATGTCAACGGGCGAGCGCTCCATGCTGAGCGCGTTCCAGGAGAGCGCTCAGGCCATCCAGTATGACCAGACCGGTGCACTCGTGCCGTTCTGGTGCTTCTTCGACACTATCTCCAAAGACCTTGAGCACGGCATCAACCAGGTGGTCGACCGCGCGGTCCGTGCGGCCGAGGACGCAAAGGGCCTTGAACCCTACGATGTTCAGGTGCTCAAGCTCCTGTACCTGATTCGTTACATCGGCTACGTTAAGGCCACGGTCGAGAACATCTCCATCTTCATGATCGACGGCCTCGACGTGGACATGCGCGCCCTCAAGGACCGCGTCAAGGAGTCCCTTGCCCGCCTGGAGCGCGAGAACTACGTGGCACGCCAGGGTGATGCCTATAGCTTCCTCACCGACGAGGAGCAGGAGATAGCGCAGGAGATCGCACGCACTCCGGTCGATAACGCGCAGGTGATCGAGTCTATCAAAAAGCGCCTGTTCGACAGCATCTACACCGCGCGTAAACTCAACCGCGGGGCCAACGACTTTCCGTTTGACCGCTATGTGGACGGCTCAATCCACGGTGCCAGCATGGGCGGCATGGAGCTTTGCGTGGCGACTATGGCGAGCGATCTGGGCCGTGCGGACGATACCGAGCTGGCCTTGGCTTCTTCGGGCAAAGCCATCGTGGCTTTGAGCGACGAGGCGGATTATTGGGAGACGCTCGTCAACGCCGCCAAGATCCGCAAGTACGCCAAGACGCGAAATCTCCAGGAGCTTCAGCCGAGTACGCGCCAGATCGTCGAGTCCAAGATGCGCGAGGCAGCCTATAACGAGAAAGAGGCCGATGTCCTTTTGAGCGAGGCCGTACTCCATGCACGTTGCGCGGTCAACAGCCGCATAATTGAGGTCCGCGCGGCCAAACCCGCTCAGGTCTTTGAGCAAGTGCTGGCGCAGCTGTGCGATGTGGTCTTTGAAAAGGCCGACTATATCGGCGCGCCGGTCACGAGCGATTCCGATATCCGCTCCACTCTGGCGGGCAACGTTCAAGCGGGGCTCGCTGGCATGGACGCGGGCAACACGCGTGCGCTCAAGGAGGTCGAGGACTACCTCAAAGTTCAGCACCAGCGCCACCTGGATACCGCTATGGGCGATATCCAGCGCAGGTACCAGCAAAAGCCCTATGGCTGGCGCGAGGTTGACATCGCAAATGTGGTGGCGCAGCTTGTAGTGGAGCAGCGCGCGCAGGTGCTGTTTGGCGGTCAGACGGTTCAAGCTAACGACAGCCGCATGGTGTCGCTCCTGCGTAAGGATGCCGATAAGGCCCAGGTGCGTTTGCGCGTGCGCATGAGCGACCGGTTGCTGCGCGCCACGGGCGAGCTTATGCGTGACCTGTTTGATCTCAAGACCGTGCCCTCCAACGAGGATAAGCTCGTGGCCGAGCTCAAGGAGCGCCTTGAGGGCTTGCGTGAGGTGTGCGTCGCCATGGCACGCGACTACTACACGGGTATCAAGCCGGCCTACCCGTATCCCGGTGAGGACGAGTGCGAGAAGATGCGCTCGGAGGTCGCCGACGTTCTTAAGGACCAGAGCGATTCCGAGGCGTTCTTGACCACGTTCACCAAGCACGAGGACCGCCTGCTCGATGCCAAGGAAGACTTTGACAAGGTGGTTGAGTTCTTCGAGTCCAACCAACGAACAGCGTTTGACCACGCCAGGGATTTCTTGAACCGCACCGAGGGTATCGAGTATGCCTCCGATGACATTCCTAGCGCGGTTGAGAACGTGGCAAAGGTTCGCGAGATCCTCAAAGATCCCAAGCCCTACGGCCGCATTAAAGATCTGCAGCCGCTTATGAATCCCGTCGAGGACGACATGAAAAAGCTGCTGGGTATCCGTCGCAATGAGTTTTTGTGCCGCATCGAGAATGATCTGCAAGACCTACAGGCGCAGGCTGAGAGTCAAAAGGGCTTTGTCAATCAAGCCAAGGATGCCATAGCGGATGCCGGCGCCAAATACGAGTCGTTCAAAAACCGTGCCCACAGTGCTCAAAGCCTCAACGAGCTGAGCGTTGCTGCGACTAACTGGGGCGACTGGCTCAGCGCGGCAGCCAACGAGATGTACGACGCCGTGGATGAGGCCCGCATGCGTATGGACAACGAGCGCCGCAGCATCGAGGTCACGAGTACGGGTGAGGTGGTCAAGAAGATCTCCAACAAGGGTGCCGCATCGTCTGCGCCCGTGCCCGCGTCCAAGCCCCAGCGCAAGATCAAGACCGTGCGCCGCGCCGATCTGGCCAAGCCGAGTCGTCTCTTGTCCGCAGAGGACGTGGAGCGCTACGTGGACGACCTGCGCTCTCGCCTTATGCAGGAGCTCGCTGCAAACGACGAGATCCGTATCAACTAACCCGCGGAGCCACCGGTACCAAAGCGCGCACCGGTGGCTTATGGCGTTTAGAAAGGCTCATCAACCATGAACGATTCTGCTCTTAAGAGCTTCTGCACCTGGGCCCGTACAGAGCTCATCAAAGGCGTGGAGGCACAGATGGTGCGCTACGGCATCACCGAACCTGCACCCGCGCCCGTTGGGTCCGAGACCGTCAACGGCCTGCCCCTAAGTCCGGCTGAGATTGAGCAACGCGACGAACTGCTGCGCATGCAGGCGGAGGTGGGTCACGAAGCGCTGCGCGACCGTGCGGCCTACACCTGGTTCAACCGCATCGTGGCCATTCGCTTCATGGATGCACGCGGATGGCTTCCCAGCCGTATGCGCATGCTAAGTCGTGCGGACGGCAGCCATGGCAGCGAGGCCGTGGAGAACGCACTGGACGTGGAAATAACGACGGCCGATACCGATCGCATAGCCGAGCTCAAGATGGCGGGCTTGGATGAACCGTTGTGGCGCTACCTGTTTGTTGCTCAGTGCGAGGAGCTTGCCGATTGCCTGGCGGGCGTCTTTGAACGCGTGGGCGGAGCCATGGAGCTGCTGTTGCCCCAGGGCCTCATGATGGCTGATAGTGTGGTGGGCAAACTCAATGCCATCCTCGCTGACGAGGACTGGCGCGAGGGCGTGACCGTTCTGGGCTGGATGTATCAGTACTACAATGCCGACGTTAAAGACGAGTTCTTCAAGTCCAAGCGCAAGGCAGCGGCGGCGGACATCGCGCCCGCCACGCAGCTCTTCACCCCCGAGTGGATCGTGCGCTATATGGTCGAGAACTCGCTCGGCCGTCTGTGGATGCTCAACAATCCGGGGAGTTCGCTACGCGAGCGCATGGAGTATTACATCGAGCCCGATGCTGAGCACGAGGACTTCATCCGCATTTCGAGTCCCGAGGAGATAACCCTCTGCGACCCCGCATGCGGCTCGGGCCATATCTTGGTCTATGCGTTTGAGCTGCTCTTCCATATGTACGAGGAGCGCGGCTATCGTGAGCGCGAGATTCCCGAGCTCATTCTTACTAAAAACCTTGCAGGTATGGAAATCGATTCCCGCGCGGCACAGATCGCGGAGCTGGCGCTTGCCATGTGCGCCCGCGAGCACGACCGTCGCTTCTTTAGGCGTGGCGTTCGCGCCGACGTTACCGTGCTCTCGAGCATCCCGCTAGGGGAGGACGAGCTGCCGGGTAACAAGAAGCTCGCCGAGGAGCTGAGTCATTTGGGCGAGATCGGTTCGCTGCTCAATCCCTCAGAGGACGAGATCGACGAGCTCAAGGCTGCCGCCGCGAGTTGTTCCGATGACCTTTTTGCCGCTACGGCCAAAACTAAGCTCGAAAGCGCTGCCGCCATCTGCGAGAAGCTGTCCCGTCGTTTTACCTGCACCGTTGCGAATCCTCCGTATATGGGCAGCAGCAGCTTTAACCCCTTCATGAGCAAGTGGGTCAAGAAGAACTACCCCGACGTGAAGAGCGACCTCTTCTCCAGCTTTGTCGTTCGCATGTTCAGTCTCGCCAAGGACCACGGCGAGTGCGGAGTCATGTCGCCTTTCGTCTGGATGTTCATCGGAAGCTATGAGAAGCTCCGCAACGAGATTATCGACAACAGAACGCTTACCTCCCTCATTCAACTTGAGTACTCGGGCTTCGCTGGCGCGACTATGCCCATCTGCACCTACACGTTTCACAACTCACTCATCAAAGGCTACAAGGGAGGCTACGTGCGCCTTTCTGACTTCGTTGGCGCCGCTGTCCAGGCTCCCAAGGCCCTCGAGGCAATCCAAAACCCCGACTGCGGCTGGTTCTACCGCCGCAACGCCGAGACCTTCAGGCAGATCCCCGGCACCCCCATAGCCTACTGGGCCAGTGATGCCCTTGTTGAATCGTTCACAAAAGGAAGGAGGCTCGATGCTGTTGCTACTCCGCGACAGGGCTTGGCGACGAGCGATAATGGCCGCTTTTTGAGGAAATGGTGGGAAGTAGCGCCTTCCAACACATCGCGAGATTGTAGCGGCAGGCCTGAGGCAAAGCAGAGTGGCTCCCGTTGGTTCCCGATTATTCGGGGCGGCTCCTATCGAAAGTGGTGGGGTGACTACGACGAGGTGGTTAACTGGTTTGATGACGGTCGGGAGATGAAGGAAGCAATTCTGTCCAAGTATACTTATCTCTCTACACCTGATTTTGTGATCAAGAACCAGAACGACTATTTCAAGCCCGCAGTTTCCTGGTCTAAAATTTCTTCCAGCCTCGCCTCCTTTAGGTTTGCGCCTCGAGGGATGCTTTTTGAGGTAGCTGGAGCATGTCTTTTTGCGGAGCCGAACGAGCTCCGATACATCCAGGCTTTCTGCAACTGTTCCATTGCCGAAATTGATTTGGCGTTTATGTCGCCGACTCTAAACTTTGAGGTAGGCCAAATCGGTCAGTTGCCAATCATCCAAGATGAGGCTGCCGAGCCGACTGTCTGTTCACTCGTTGAAGAATCTCGCTCAATTTCAAAGGCGGACTACGATTCGTTTGAAACCTCTTGGGATTTTAAACGTAATCCTCTTGTCTAGGTGATCGCCATGGCTGAAAAGAAGAGGCGCAAGCCTGTCGATAAGACAAAAATTGAATATGTCGAACCTAAGCCAAGCTGGATAAAGGCTGTTAAGGTTAATGACCATAACGATGTCATGGGTTCTATTATTCAGTTTTTTCTGGTTGAATCTCCTTGTAAAGGTGTGAGTAGCAGAGGGATATCGCTTCTCGATTATGGATGGGCCGATAGTGTTCCTCCTAAATCCGGGTACCTTCACCGAAGATTATTGGAAGTGGCCAATCTCTGCGATGGGTCGACGCTATTTACGGCCACACGAAAAGAAGAGATGAAAAATAGGTTTGTTGATGCTGATATGCCTGGCAATTTTGCTTCAACTTGTACCTCAAATCGCGTTGTGGCGCTCATCAACAGCAATTTTGTGCTTGATTTATTTCGGATTATTAGAAATTCGTTGGCACATTGTCGCTTTCAATTGGTCGAAAAGAACGGTGTGGATTTCATTGCTTTTGAAAACGGTATGCCAGGAAAAGATCTCATTGGAGCGGATTCATTTGAGGTGAGTTCTCGTTTATTTCTTAAATGCAGCACTCTCATTGATTGGATTGCTGTGGTTAAGTCCGAGGCTATATATGAGGCGGAAGAAATTGCCCGCAAGAAAGAGACCTCAGAACGGGAGTGGGAAAACAAGCGTCAATTGGTTTTGTCTCGAATCTCGAGTGGGTCCTACTCAAATAAAGATGATCTCGGGAAGGACTGTGAGCTATCTAAGCGTAATTTAGATAAATTGCTTGGCGAGCTGAAGGCCCAAGGGCTTATTGCTTATTCACGTTCTAATCGAAAATGGGAACTTACTGGTGACGCAAATCCGTGAGTAAGAGATGCTTCATCTTTGATTGCAAAGAACGGCGTGTCGAATGAGCTTCTAACGTTTTTTATTGCAAAGAGACTCGCTGTCTCTCGAAAGTGACCTTTTAAATGAAATTAGTCGGCGTTTTTAAATGAGAGGGCGGTCAAATATGGCCACTTTACTTCAAGAAAAATACGAGGCTCGCAAGGCCGAGGTCAACGCTCGCTTTGAGCAGCTTCGCGCCAACGAGGAGGAGCTCAACCGGATCTTTGCCAAGATCTACAACATGGAGGGCGAGGTGCCCATCGAGGTCGAGGACAAGTACGTCTCGGTGGCGCGCATCTTCGATACGGCAGAAGAGATTCCGGAGAGCTACAAGGGCAACAAGTACGTGCGCACCAAGCGCGACGAGATTACCTCGCTCATAAGCTATGCCGTGGGCTGCATGTTTGGCCGCTATTCGCTCGATGTCGATGGCCTGGTGCTAGCAGACCAAGGCGCCACTGTTACCGACTATCTGGCCAAGATGCCCGACCCCGCGCATGTGACCTTTATGCCCGATGCCGATAACGTGCTGCCCATCACCGACGACGAGTACTTTGACGACGACATCGTGCGCTACTTTATCGACTTTGTGCGCACGGTGTATGGCGAGGAGACCCTCGAGCAGAACCTCGCGTTTATTGCCGAGGCCCTTGGCGGCAGGGGAGCCTCGCGCGAGGTGATTCGCGGCTACTTTTTGAAGGACTTCTTTAAGGACCACTGCCAGACGTATAAGAAGCGCCCCATCTACTGGCTGTTCGACAGCGGTAAGAAGAACGGTTTCAAGTGTCTTGTTTACATGCATCGCTACCAGCCTGACCTATTGGCTCGCATCCGCACCGACTATGTGCATGAGCAGCAGGAGCGCTACCGTGCCCAGATCGGCTATGCCAACGATGCCCTTGCTGGTGCCGAGCGCGGCGAGCGCGTGCGCTTGGACAAGCGCGTCAAAAAGCTCAACGACCAGCTCAAAGAGACCATTGGCTACGAGGAGAAGCTGCACCACTTGGCAGACCAGATGATTAAGATCGACCTGGATGACGGCGTCAAGGTCAACTACGCCAAGTTTCAGGATGTGCTAGCAAAGATTAAGTAACTGCAGATACGGTAAGGATATTCATGCCCAAGATCGATGTAGAAGAACAGCTCAAGTTGCGGTTTTTGCAACCGTTGCTCGCATGCATGCCCCGCCGTGTGGTGGTTTGGCACGATGCGGACGGCGAGTTTGCTCCTGAGTTTGAACGTTTGGCCGCCGAGGGCTTCGACGGTGCGGGGACTGATGACAGCGTTATGCCCGCTCACGGTGACTTTGAGCGCCCAGTGCGGTTTGTTGAAGCCTGCGAGGGCCGCATGTTTGCCGTCAAGAAGCTCGTCAACCGCGATGACCTTGTGAGCGATATCTTGCTGTATCGCCGTTGCCCGCGCGGCAGGCTTGAGGGTGATTGGCTTGCCGATGTTGAGCTGTATGCCGATCAGTTCCAGGCTGACTATCTTTCGCTTTTGGCCGATCAGCTAGGCATCGAGAATATCGACGCCGTGCGCGAGAGCCTGCGCGAGCACAAGACGTTCTTTGATGCCAAGACCCGCTGCGCTAAGTTTGCCGCGTGTGTTCCGCATGCCTCGAGCGCATCCGATATCGAACTCGGCATCCTTACGGTGATTTTTGGCGGTAAAGAGCTTGGTGACGCGCGCCCCGCGTTTGTGCTGCGTGGCTGTATGACCATGCTGCTGCACGAGGGTCCCGAGGCGCTGGCCGAGTTGGTGGACAAGTACTGCGTGCATGATGTACTCTCTGCCTTCATCGTGCGTTGCTATGGGTTTGATGGGCCGCTTTACGAGCGTGACTCATTGCTTATGCTTGCATCCCATGTGCTCCTTACGGCGGCATCCACCGCGCTTCCCGAGGGAGCGCTCAAGGGGCTTGAGAGCCATGTGGCTCCCGCCTACGGGCCCTATTGCCTTGAGGCGGTGCGTACGTGGGACCAGACCGCCGATACCCAGGCATCGAGCGAGGACCTATTTGAGATTTGCCGTTTGGTTGAGGACGCCCGCGGACTCTTTGCACGGTTCGAGACCTTGCCGATCGATGTGCTGACCTCGCTTGATGTGTTTCCGTGCGTCAATGAGGCTGTGCTCTCGCAGCTGTTCTGCTCGTTTGCGCAAGGTGCAGACCGTGTTGAGGATGCGCGTGCCTTTGTGGCGCGTCGCTGCGACCTAAGCTGGTACCGTCGTGTCGAGAGCTACTTTGACCTGCTTGTCGCTGTGGCCGATATGTGCGCGTTTAGGCAGACGCACGCGGGCGGGTTCCATCTGGCGCAGTCCCAGCAGGTGTGGGATGCCTATTCGTCCGATTGGTATGCCATGGACGCTGCCTATCGCCATATGTGCACCGCGTATCTGCGGGCACGCTCCGTCGAGTGCGATGCGCTCGAGGAACCTGCCCGCGCCGTGGCGGACTGGGCGGAGAATCTCTACAGCAACTGGTTCTTGACGGATGCCAATGCCTGCTGGGCGGCTGCTGCGCAAGGGGAGTGGGCCGATTGCGGCTACATCGATGGTCCCGCACGGCAGGATGAGTTTTACTGGCATGTGCTGCCCGCCTTTGTGGGTTCTGCCAAAACAACGGTCGTTATCGTGAGCGATGCGCTGCGCTATGAGGTTGCCCGCGACGTTGCGGCGCTGCTCGAGCGCGAACGCGGCGGCAACGTCAAGGTTTCTAGCATGCAGGCGGTCTTTCCCTCCATTACCGAGGTGGGCATGCCTGCGCTGCTGCCGCACCAGGTGCTTGAGCTTGCAGAGGATGGCGCGTTTGTGTTGGCTGACGGCATGCCCACTGCGACGACTCCGCAGCGCGAGGCCGTACTTACCCACGTTGAGCCCACGGCCCGCGCTTTGCGCTCGAGCGCATACCTCAACATGGCGGGAACCGAGCGCAAAGCGCTGCTCAAAGACTCCAGGCTCGTTTATCTCTACCACAACAAGATCGACGCCACGGGCGAGAAGGCAGCTACGCAGGATGACGTTTTCGATGCCTGCGCGGACACCGTGGAGGAACTTGCCGCGTTGGCGCGCCGCGTGTGCACCGACGCCCCGGGCGCGCGTGTTGTTATAACGGCGGATCACGGCTTCATCTACACGCGTCGTGAGCTCAACGAGTGCCAGATGCTCGGCAAGCCAGACCTACCCTTCCTTGACGCTCCTGTCATGCACGGCAAGCGTCATCTGGTGGTGCCCAACGAGGCCGTGGCCAAGCTTTCGGAAGAGGCATGCGAGGTGTTTGTTAATGTTGGCATGGGACGTTTAGGTGCCGGTTTTGAGGGATTTGCCCCGCGCGAGAACGTGCACTTCAAGCGTCCCGGCGGCACTAACAACTACGTCCACGGCGGCATGAGCCTGCAGGAGCTTTGCGTGCCCGTTATCGGATTTTGGCGTGCGCGCTCGGGTTCCAAGGACTTTGTCGATACGCGCGTGGCGACGCTGCGCGTGCTAAGCGAGGGACGTCGAGTGACCAACTCGCTCTTCTCGGTCAACTTGATCCAGGAAGAACCCGCCCAAGGCAAGGTCTTGCCGTGCGAGTATGAGCTGGTGTTTACCGACGCAAGCGGCAACGAGGTGAGCGATACGGTCAAGGCGCATGCCAACAAGACTTCCGTTAATTCGCAAGAGCGCGTAGTGCATGCCAAGTTTGCGCTGCGTGCGGCGGATGGATTCTCGGCAAAGGGTCCGTACTATCTGGTCTGCCGCGAGCGCGAGACGGGCAAGATCGTTTGGCGCGAGACGTACACCATCGCTGTTTCGTTTGCCCCTGTTGCTGACTTTGGTTTTTAGGAGTGTGCCCTATGTTTGATAACCATGACGACGATCTGTGGGAAGTTCCTTCGATTGATGTGGATGTGCCGGTACGGGCTGCGGTGTCTGCAGAGGAGGCCGTGACTGCCATGTCCGCTCTGGAGCCGGTGGAGACTACTGCGCCTGTTGAGGTTGCGGTGCCCGTCGAGGACGAATCCTCGACCGATGGCTATGCCCAAGCCGTGGCTGAGGCTCCCGAGGACGACGGTTACGACATGGATGGACTGGACGGCAAGCTGCTCGAGCACTTTGGCGGCAAGATCGTGCGCAAGGACCTCACGGCCCTTATGAAGCGTGGCGCCAACGTGCCCACTTTTGTGTTGGAGTACCTGTTGGGCATGTACTGCTCAACCGACGACGAGGATGCTGTGGCGGAGGGTCTGGAGCGCATCCGCAAGATCCTCACCGATAACTACGTGCGTCCCGACGAGTCCGAGCGCATTAAGTCCAAGATCCGCGAACTGGGCCGCTTTACCATTATCGACAAGGTGACGGCTAAACTCGACGAGTACAAAGATATCTACGTGGCGTCGTTTGCCAACCTGACCATCGAGCCGTTTGTGATGCCGGCCGAGTACGTGCGCGACTATTCCAAGATTCTGCAGGGCGGCATTTGGTGCATTATGAGCATCGAGTATCGTCATCCCGTGGATGAGGAAGACGAGTTTGGCATGGAGGTCTTTGGCGACGATGCGCCGCGCCGCTCCAAGGCCAAGCGCAAAAAGCGCGGACCCGAGGACTCTCCGTTTAGCGTGGCGTCGCTCACGCCCATCCAGATGCCCAATCTGGACCTGGATGCCATGATCGACGAGCGCCAGTACTTTACGCGCGACGAGTGGCTCAATATGCTGCTGCGCTCGGCTGGCTACGAACCCAGCGAGCTTTCCGAGAAAGAGCGCCTGCACTTTATCGAGCGTATGGTGCCGCTCATCGAGCGCAACTACAACCTGTGCGAGCTGGGTCCCCGCGGTACCGGTAAGAGCCATATCTACAAAGAGGTCTCGCCCTACGCCATTTTGCTTTCGGGCGGCCAGACCACCACGGCCAACCTGTTCGGCCGTATGAACTCTATGCGCGCCGACCGCGTGGGCCTGGTGGGACACTGGGACTGTGTGACGTTTGACGAGGTCGCCGGCATGCGGTTTAAGGACACCAACGCCGTGCAGATCATGAAGGACTACATGGCGAGTGGCAGTTACGCACGCGGCCGCGATCAGATTAACGCCGACGCCTCCATGGTCTTTGAGGGCAACATCAACGATACCGTGCAAAACGTCCTTAAGACCACGCACCTGTTTGATCCGTTCCCGCCGGAGTTTAACAACGATTCGGCCTTCTTCGACCGTATCCACTATTACCTGCCGGGCTGGGAGATTCCCAAGATGCGCTCGAGCCTGCTGACCGGGCATTATGGCCTGATCACCGACTGCCTGTCGGAGTTTTGCAAGGAGATGCGCCGCAAGGACTTTACGCACCATATCGACCGGTATTTCCGCTTTAACAGCGACTTTAACAAGCGCGACGAGATCGCCGTGCGCAAGACCTTTAGCGGTCTGGCCAAGCTACTGTTCCCCGACGAGGCCATGGACAAGGACGACGTGCGCTGGCTGCTGGACTATGCCATCGAAGGCCGTCGCCGCGTAAAGGAGCAGCTCAAGATTATGGCGGGCGTCGAGTTTATCGACGTCAACCTGGGCTATATGGATGCCGACAACCCGCAGGACGTGCACGTGGTGCGCGTGCCCGAGCAGACCGAGGACACGCTGATTCCCGACGGACCGCTGCTGTCCGGCCACGTATTTGGCGTGGGCAGTTCGCAGGGCGGCGAGGTTGCCGTATACAAGCTGGAGAACAAGGCCGTTGCCGGCGAGTGCAAGTTTAAGTACGAGGGCGTGGCCTTTAACAAGCCGGTGCGCGATACGCTGGAGGCCGCGTTCGACAACTTTGTGAACCTGGCGAACCGCGTGGCGCCGGGCATGCACATTGGCTCCAAGGATTACCTGCTGTTCTACAACGACCTGCAGAGCAAGGGCCTGTCCGAGGAAGTTTCGCTCGCCGAGTTTGTGGGACTTTGCTCTGCGGCATGCAACCGCCCGGTGATGCCTGCGCTGGCGATTCCGGGAATCTTGCGCATGTCGGGCTCTATGGACGAGATCCGCGGGCTCGAGGACATTATGCGCGTGGCCAAAAACGCCGGCGCCAAGCGCGTGATTTTGCCGTTGAGTGCCATCGCGGGCCTGCAGAGCGTTTCGTCCGAGATTATCTCGGGTCTGAGCCCGGTGTTCTACATGGATGGCGATCCCGTCGACGCCGCGAAAAAGGCTCTGGATCTGTAGGAATGCGGGCTCGCGGGGCGTCCGGTGTTCGGGCGCCCCGCGAGCATGTTGGCGTGTTCGAGTAGGGAGGCCTTGCCATGGCGGACGAGCGTTCTGTTGGCGAGTTGCTCGACGAGCTGTTTGGCTTTGAATCGGTAGCCAAGCGTCAGACGGCGCTTGAGCAGTACGATCGCGGGGAGCTGGTGCGCAAGGCGCGCTCCCGCGAGCTGCTGGGCGTGCTTAGGGACGTCGAGACTGCCGAGCGCGCTGCGCGCGAGTCTGCCGTACGGGCTGTTGACGGGTATGTCCGTCGTGTTGAGGGCGCTGCGCTTGTACGCGCTCGGAAGCGGGTGGGCATTGTTGGCCCGCTGCGGATGGAGCGTCGCTATGCTGCCTTTTTGCGTATGGAGGACAAGGCCGAGCTGCTGGTCCGTTTGGAGCAGACGCTTGCGTTTATCGAGGTAAAGCTGCGCGCCAATACGGCGGACAGGGTTCGTGCGGCGTACGATGCTGCGGGGGCTATGGTGCTGCTGGACGTGGCGCGTCTGAGTGACGTGCGCATTGTGGATGCCGTGCCCCTAGATGCCGATCTGCTGTGCACGCAGCTGGAGCAGTTGCGTCTGTCTCTTATACACATCTCCGAGCCCACGAGAC
>URNC01000034.1 GCA_900549065.1 uncultured Collinsella sp.
CAGGTCCGGGGCCTCAAGCAGCAGCTTGCACAGGGCCACACGGCGGCGCTCGCCACCGGAGCACACGTTGACCGGGGTGTCCGGGTCCGGGCACTGCAGGGCGTCCATTGCCTGCTCGAGCTGGGAGTCGAGGTCCCAGCCGTCGGCGGCGTCGATCTCGTCCTGGAGCTTTCCCATCTCGGCCATGAGGGCGTCCATGTCGCAATCCGGGTCGCACATCTCCTCGCCGATCTTATTGAAGCGATCGACCTTGGCGATCATATCGCCAAACGCCATGCGCACGTTCTCGATAACGGTCTTGTCGTCATCGAGCGGCGGCTCCTGCTGCAGGATGCCCACGGTGTAGCCGGGGGTGAGCCTGGCATCGCCGTTGGAGACCTCCTCGATGCCGGCCATGATCTTGAGCAGGGTCGACTTGCCCATGCCGTTGGGACCCACGACGCCGATCTTGGCACCGGGGTAGAAGCTCAGGGTCACGTCGTCAAGGATTACCTTGTCGCCATGGGCCTTGCGAGCCTGATACATCTGGTAGATAAACTCCGCCATTTGCCTGTTTTATCCTTTCTACCTGTTGTTTCCCTATTCTTGATTCGCTTTAGTGGAAACGAAATGAGGGAACCAGCTCTGAAACGTAACGAAAAAGGGGCATGGTTGCCCACACCCCCTAATACTACCTGGGAAAAGTCCCCCAGAACATACTATGAACTGCGTACGCTAGTTTTCCGCAACCTTAACGAGCGGCTCGCTGCGATTTGCGCCACAACAGATACGAGTAGACGTAGACGGCTCCAACCGAACCAAACGCCAGAACCGCAATCACCGCGGCGACGACTTCACTCGAAAGCACGCTGCCTGCCACGCCCATCACAATCAGGCCAATACCCAGCACCATAAAGCAGGCGCCGCCAAAACGCTGCGTACGGCGCCAGTTCTCGGAATCGGCAAGCGCCCAAGGTGTCTTGATACCGAGCGTATAGTTCTGCTTCACACGCGGCAAGTAGTTGCCTACGCCGATGAACAGCAAACCGACAACACCGGAAATCAGCACGTTAACCGAACCGACCGCCGGCACCACGCCCCAGACCGTAAGCTCTCCCAGCCAGCTTATGGCGCACATGAACAAGGTGAAGGCGATTACGAAGCCCTGATAGAACTTGCCCGAGGTTCGATATGCCTCACCTTTGGGGTCGATGCGCGGCACCACGCAGAACATTGCGAGAAGCGCCAGAGGCAGCACGCCGAGCGCGGAGGCCATCCAGCTAGGACCCCAACCGTCGACGGCACCGTTCGCGCCCCAGTGCGTGGGAATCTGCGCAGGCAAGCTCGGCATCACCATGAGGTGCGCTACGACATTGGCGACGCACAGAGCGACCAGCACAATCCACACGCGCGACGATACCCCCGTGGGGTGAATGCCCTTGTTTTCGTTATTCATCCTTATCACCTTCCGTGTTTGTAAAGCCCATAAACCAGCCAATTAAATCCTGCATGACGGTGGTGTTTAAGCTGTATACGATGTTTTGGCCATGGCGCTCGTCGGTCACCAACCCGGCGTTTTTGAGCGTCGCCAAGTGATGGCTTAGCGACGGCTTACTGATATCGAAATGCTCGGCAAGCTCCCCCGCCGTGCAATTGCCCTCGCGCAGCAACTCCAAAATGCGCCGTCGCGTTGGATCGGCAAGCGCCTTAAAACCCTCTCCCGGCATAAGACCTCCTCTCATCATCTCTCATGACGTGCACACTATACTCGATATTTAGATGTTTGTCTAACTATCTAATTGCAATGCTTCAAACCACATCAAAGCAAACGCCATCGCAACCTATGGGCGATTACCTATAATGACGATAGCTAAAACACGATTCGCTTCCCCATCGGAGGATATCTATGACCGAAACCACAGCCGTAACTCCCATCGAGACACGCGACACCAAGCTCGAGATTATCATGGGCCGCGAGGCACTCGATAAGCTCGCCGATGCTACGGTGCTAGTGCTCGGCTGCGGAGGCGTGGGCTCCAACTGCTGCGAGGCACTCGCCCGCGGCGGCATCGGTCATTTCGTCATTCTGGATAAGGACATCATCGCGCCCAGTAATATCAATCGCCAGGCCATCGCCTTTCACAGCACCATCGGAAAGCGCAAGGTTGACGTGATGGAAGCCATGATCCACGACATCAATCCCGCCGCTGCCGTCATCAAGCGAACTGAATACTTGCTGAGCGACAACATCGATGATTTCTTCGCGAGCGTTTTGGAGCAGACGGACGGCAAGCTCGACTACGTCGTCGACGCCATCGACACCATCTCGGCCAAGCTCACCATTGCCAAATATGCTCAGGACCACGACATTCGTTTGGTTAGCTCCATGGGCGGGGCCAACAAGCTCCATCCCGAGTGCCTCCGCTTTGCCGACATTTTCGATACGGTACGTGACCCCATGAGCCGCATCATGCGCAAAGAATGCAAGAAGCGCGGAATCAAGAGCCTGCATGTACTGTTTAGCTGCGAGGAATCGGTTAAGACACAGCCCCGCGACCCTTCCAACATCCACGAGCGCACCGAGCTGGGAACCGCCAGCTTTATGCCGCCCATCATGGGTCAGATGATTGCCGGCGAGGTTATCCGCCAGATCAGCGGCCGCGGCACTGAGCGCGTACGCTCCGATGGCCAACGTCTGGACTAGCGGAGCGCACCGAGATGGAGCCCCGGTTATTTGATGCACACTGCCATCTTGATTTAATGGCTCACCCGGACGCCGTTGCCGATGAGGCGACGGCGCTGGGCTTGGGTCTATTTGACTGCGGCGTCGATCCACGCGACTTTTCGGCCGCAAACGAGCGCGCCTGTCGCCAACCAGGCATCATCGCCGGCGTTGGGCTTCACCCCTGGTGGCTCGCCGATGGCCACTGCGGTTTTGTCGAAGTCAATCTGCTTTGTGAAGTTGCTGCCCAAGAACGCTACATCGGCGAAGTCGGACTCGACTTTTCCGCGCGCTTTGCTGGAAGTGAGCCGCTACAAATACAGGCACTTAACCGGCTCTGCGATGCGCTTGTGCAGCATCCTCTTACCGGGCGCGTGATATCAATTCACGCCGTTCGTTCGGCAGGAGCCGTACTGGACGTCCTCGAATCGCATGGACTACTCATCCCAAACCCCGACTCCCCCGTTATCATCTTTCACTGGTTTAGCGGTACTTCGGACGAACTCGTCCGCGCGCGTAATGCGGGCTGTTATTTTTCCGTCAACGAACGCATGCTCGCATCTAAACGAGGACGCGAATACGCACGACAGATTCCACTCGACCGCCTACTGCTCGAAACCGATGCGCCGGCCGAGCCAAACACAGAAACAAGCGCGCAGTCGCTCATCAGATCGCTCGCAAGGACCTCGATACGCATTGCCTCACTCAAAAACAGTGACGCAAAGCGCATCGAGTCGGTAGTTTTAGCAAATGCGCACGCTGTTTTTAGCCTTCGCTAACCCCTGTGGTCAAAAAACGTCAAATATGAGTACTGCTAGCGAAATGGATACATTACTCTGAGCTTTCCGACCACCAGAATAATCTACGATTGTCCATTAACTAACACTTTTACAGTCACCCATCCTGCATTTTCGCAATCTTAGACCCCTCCAAACGCTCAAATCACGTCTGAAGGGGTCGATTTTGCTGCGACTAAATTAGTCACAGTACTCATATTTGGCTTTTTTTGACCACCGAGTCACGGGAAGGCACCAATACAGCTCCCCGGGACAGCTCGGCTATTCGACGATTGGTGCTCCGTGGCCCCAAGAACCTTCCATGCCGCACACGGTCGAGGCAAACCCGGCAGCAAAGTCGAGCGAGCGCTCGATGGCCTCGGCGCCATCCTCACCACGCTTGGCGGAATCGAGATAGCACATCAAAAACGAGGTGAGGAACGAGTCGCCCGCCCCCATGGTGTCCTTCATGTCCGTTACCGGTTTAGCCAGCTGGCGGTAATAACGCTCGCCGTCGTAAGCAATGCAGCCCTCGGCGCCCGCCGTAGCCGACACAAAACGCGGACCCAGGCCCTTCACCCATGCCAGACGCTCGCGAATCTCGTCCTCACTCGCGGCATCCGCCGCACTAAAGAAAGCGAAATCGACGTAGGGCGCAATCTGCTCGTAGTACTCGTCGGTGGAGTCGTCCGAAAAGTCAAAAGAGACCGTGACGCCCGCAGCCTTCAGCTTGGGCAGCTCGCGCTCGGTAAAGCAATAGTTGCCCGAATGAACCACATCGAACTGCTTCATGTACGAAAGGTCAAAGCGATCGAGGACATAGCGCGCATCGCCACGGATACCGCCCTCGTTGGAGCCGAGGAAGACACGGTCACCGTCAACGACGGTCACGCGAGCCGCTCCGTTCTCGCCAATCATCTGCTCGCACTTGTCAAGCTCGATACCTTCATCCTCGAGGCTTGCAATGACATGCTCGGCAGCGGCGTCATTGCCAAAAATGCCCATGTATGCGGAGCGTGCGGCACCGCATTTCTTGGCATAAACGGCGAAGTTCACCGCATTGCCGCCGGGATACATGGTGTGGATATGCTCGTAGCGATCGACGACGTTGTCGCCAAATCCGAGCGCGTTAACGTTAAATGCCATGGCCTTTGCCCCTTCTAGTACTCGACAACACCCATATAGCGACGGAAATCGGGATCGTGATCAAACACCTTGCCGCGTGCGGCACGCAGCTCGCAGTTCATGGCGTAGAACAGCACCGGGTCCAGATAGGCACGGACGCTCGCCGGCACGGCTTCCATACCGTACTCCTTGGCATCGAGCACCATCAGCGTATCGGTATGCGTCTTAAGGAACGCCAGGGCGCGCTCGTCCATAGCACGGCACTCGCTGGAGCCCATCTGCAGGAAGTAAAAAACGCCATCCTGAGTAGCCTCGAAGGGGCCATGGAAGTACTCGGCAGAGTGGATGTAGCTGCAGTGCTGCCACTGCATCTCCATAAGAGAGCAGATAGCGAAACCGTAGGTCTGGCTAAAGTTGGGACCGCTGCCCAGAATATAGAAGAACTCGTGCTCCTGGCAAAGCTTGGCAAAGCGATCGCCCAGCTCGGCATTTACCTTCTCGCGTGCCGGGGGAAGAATCTTATCCATCTCGGCGATACCGGCATACATATCGGCAAGATCAGCGTAACCCTCCTGCTGATCGAGCAGCTCTGCCGCAAGCGACAGCGAAATGCCAGCGGGGACCTCGGCCTGCGGCACGCCCTCGCCCCACGGGTAGACCCACGTGGTCCATTTACCGGCGTCGATCTTAGATCCAGCGTTGTCGGTCTGGGCGATCACCGTAGCGCCGGCAGCAAGGGCAATCTCGCAGCCCTCGACGACCTCCGGGGTGTTGCCACTGTGGCTACAAGCGATGACCAGGGACTTCTCGCCCAGACGACGCGGACGCATGATATCGAACTCGCGAGCCGTATAGATATACGAAGTGAAGGTGGTTGCCTCGCGCTGCAGAAGCTCATGAGCCGGGATCAAATCGATCATGGAGCCACCGCAAGCAATCCAGTAGACGCTGTCGAACTTGCCCTTCTCGGCAATTGCCTCTTTGATCAGATCGTGTGCGTTCATTTCCAGTTCCTTTCTTATTTGGCCCGCAATCAATGACGTTGGTTGCGTGGCCGATAGTTGTTTTAGTCAATCAGATATTTCTCAAATGCGGCCATGTTCTTGGCATCTGCCGCCGCCGGGTCATCGTAGTAACGACCGTCCGTGATTTCCTGGCCCAGCATGCCGTCGAAACCATGGGCGTTGAGCGTGGCGACGAAGGCGTCCATATCGTGCTTGCCATCGCCCCACACCAGATGGCCATACGGGTCACCGTCGATAAAGTGCATCTCGTGAATTGCCCCATCACCAAAGGCGGCAAACCAGTCCTCGAGCGTCTCGCCTGCAACGCCCATCGCGGTTGTATCAACCATGGGCTGTAAGTACGGGCTCGCGACCTCGTCAATCATGCGCTTCGCATCGGAAACCGTCGTCACAAGGTTGCTCTCCTCGGGACGCAGGCTTTCCATCGTGAGCACCAGACCGTGCTCGCCGGCATACTCCGCCAGAATGGACAAGTGCTCGCGGCTGCGCTTCCAGGCTTCCTCGCGGTCCTCGTCCCAGTCGCCCCAGCCCGAGTTGATGGACATGCGGTCGCACCCAAGCACCTCAGCAAGCTCAATGCCGTGCTTAAAGTACGCCAGGCTGCGCTGCTCATGCAGCGGTTTGCGTGCGCAATACTGCCAAGGATAGACAACATTCTCGGGGCACAGAGTACGATACCTAAGCCCACGGTCTGCAGCCTTTTTCGCCAGGACCTCAGCCTCAAAGTAGCCCGTGTGGTCGAGCGTCACATGCGGCTCTGCGCACCACAGCTCAATGGACTCAAAGCCCAAGCGCTGCTGCACATCAAGGAAGTAATCGAGCGACCACATGATGTAGTGGATATTCATGCCCGCAATCTGTTCGCGGTGCAGCGTCGGTTTGGATTCAGACATCTTATGCCTCCTTATTTCGATCGAACACGATTTGTCCATCCGACATCGTCATATCAACCGCAAGATCGCGTGCGTCGCGATAATCGAGGTCGAACACATCCCGATCGAGCACGCAGATATCGGCAAGCTTGCCAACCTCAAGCGTACCCAGCTCGTCTTCGCGCATCAGATCGTACGCGCCCCCGGCAGTCCAAGCGCGCAAGAGCTCGACAAGCGTCAGCGTGTTGACCTCATTCACGGGCAGTCCGTCGGCGAAGAATCCGCCGCACGCGCTGTAGATTGACTCGCCCAGGCTCGGAATCAGCAGCGGCAGATCCGTGCCACAGCACACTGTGCATCCGGAATCTTCCATGCCGCGGCGATTCCAGCTGTGCAAAAGTCGCGTCTCACCAATTTGTCGACGCATCATCGACAGGCAATCCTCGCGCCGGTCCAGCGTTAGAATCTGCGGATAGACCTCGCAAATTCCACCTAACTTGCCAAACTCGACAAGATCGGTCGGGTCAGAGTTCTCGAGATCGGTAATCGCATGGCGGCGAAGCATCCGTCCATGCTCGTCTCGAGGCAGCGAGGCATAGAGCGCCACGGTGCGACGAACGGCGCCATCGCCCTGGCAATGCAAGGAATATCGGAAGCCGTCAGCATCAATTGCACGCAGCTCGTTCTCAATCAGATCCCACTCTGGCTCCTCGACGACCGTCTTGCCGGCAGCGCCCGCATCGGCCGAGTCCTCATAGGGGTCTATCATCTCGGCAAGCCCCACCCATACGCCGCGATCGGTCATACGGTTGAAGCCAGAAAAACGAACGAACGGTCCCCGGAAGCGCTCTCGCGCCTCGCGGGCATATGCCAGATTTGCACCGGCGCCCACCGGCTGCGACATCATAGAGACGCGAACCGTCAGCTCACCAGATTCCTCACGGCGAGCCATTTCGTCGGCAAAGCCGTAGTAGTCATCAAACGCCATTTCCTTGATGGCGGTAACGCCGCGCTCGTTAAGCATGCTCATGTAGTCCGAATACCCAGCACGCACCTCGGGCAGCGCGAGGAAATCGCTCATCATGCGCCAGATCTTCTCGGCATAGCACGCCTGGGGCGTAAAGCCGTATCGCGCACTGGCGGCAGCATTGAGAACGCAGGTCTCCGCTCCCGGTGTAAAGCAGACGACAGGGATATCGCCAAAACAATCGTCAAACACAGCTGCCGTATTTGCGTTCTCGGCATCCGATGCCAACGTTTCGGGTAGGTTGTGGCCAAAAACCGCCGCGCAATCCGGATGATCTTCTTTCCACGCACGCAAGAGCGACACAGCCTCTTTGGCATCAGCGATGCCGGACAGATCAGAACCCAACGTCCGCAGCGCCCAACCTGTATAGAAGGTATGCACATCGATCAGGCCAGGCATGACAGTGCGGTCGCCCAGGTCAACTACCTCGTCCGCCTGGGTCAAATACGAAGCTACCTCACACTTGGTGCCAACAGCCTCAATTCGATTGCCACGGACCGCTACGAAACCTTCAAACGGCAGGTCCCCCGTACCGGTAAAGACGCTCTTAGTCGTCAGGACCGTCAAACGATCAGACATCACAACCACCTACACCGGAAGCATGCCAGAGATTGCCGTTACGATCAGGCCAAAGACGACCATGAAAATGAAGAACTTCCAAATGGTCTTCCACCATTGGCCAAACGAAATCCTAGCCACGGCAAGACCGGCGACCGTCATGCCCGCCACGGGGCTGATGGTGTTGATGGTCTGGTTGGCAAACTGGAGCGCGGTGACGGCCGCCTCGGGATTGAGGCCCATGAGCTCGGTCAGGGGGCCCATAACGGGCATGGTGAGCGCCGCCAGGCCAGAACTCGAGGGAACCAGCAAAGAGAGCAGGCCAAGGACGACATACATAAACGTGGTGTAGACGGCGGCGGGTGCACCGGCGAGCGCGGTAGCGAGCGCCTGGAGGATGGTGTCGATGATCATGCCGCCCTCGGCGATGACCAGAATACCGCGAGCGATACCGATAACGACGGCAGCGTACGCAAAGTCGGCGAGACCCTTAACGAACTCCTCTGCGATCGTCTGCTGGTCAAGGCCGCCCAGGATACCGGCAAGCAAGCCCATGCCAAGGAACACGGCGGAAATCTGATTCATGTACCAGCCCTGGGTAACAAGACCCCAGACGATAATGCCCATACCGCAAGCAAAATCGATAAGCACGAGCTTCTGACGGATAGTGAACTCTTCCTCGATGGAGGCATCGGTCACGGAAAACTCAACACGTTTGAGCTTATCGTCCTCGTACACAATGGACGACTCGGGGTTTTTCTTGACGCGCATGGCGTAGCGCATGGCCCATGCGATACCGACGGCAGTGAAGATGACCCAAGAAACGGCGCGCAGCCACAGTTGCGGATTACCTTCGATGCCAATGATGCCTTGGGCGATCAAAACATTAAACGGGTCGATGGTCGAAGCACAATATCCCAGGTTAGGACCAAGGAAGCAGATGATGAATGCCGTCATCGAGTCATAGCCGATACCCATCATGATGGGAATGAAGATGGCATAGAACGGCAGGGCTTCCTCAGACATGCCAAACGTAGTGCCGCAAATGGACAGCAATGTCATCGTGATGGGAATGATGAGGATGTCCTTGTTCTTGAGCTTTTTAATCACACGGCTCATGCCGGCATTCAAAGCGTTGGTCTTAGTGATGATCGCGAACGATCCGCCAATCAATAAGACGAACGCAACGACGTCGGCAGCCTCCTGGATGCCCTTAGTGGGCGCTTGCAGGACCGCGAAGATATCCTGGCCCAGATTGATGGTCTCGCCGGTCTCGGAATCGGTGTAGTTCTTATCGACCTGTTCATAGGTTCCAGCAACGGCGACCTCACGCTCGCCCGCCGCTGTCGAAATCGTCTTGCGCTGATACTGACCAGAGGGAACGATCCAAGTCAAGACCGCAAAGACAACGATCAGCAAGAACATAATCGTATAGACATGCGGTAATTTGAACTTAAAACGTCTGTTTGTCTTCTTCGCCTTCGTATCTGACATAGATACCTCCAAAGAACTCGAGACTGCATCGCATCTCGCTTCAACGTTTGCACAATGCAAACGTTCTATGACGTCCCATAGATTACCAGCAGCTTTTTCCTTCATCAAGATAATTTCAAACTGATTGCCACAACGCGGTTGAACGGTTGCGTTTGCGCCGTGAACGGTATGGAAACGCCCGGTGAGATGATCCACCGGGCGTTTCCATTCGCAATGTCCTAGATGTCAAAAACGTAGCGAGACCCAACGATTCGCTGACGACCGATGATAAACGGCCGCCGCTGCTCATCGAAAAAGAAGGCTTCCATATAAAACAAGGGTTCGCCAACGGGAACTGCCAACAGTCGAGCGACCTCGGGCGACGCGCACGCGATCTCGAGCGTGCACGGGTCGGTAAACGCGGGCGTGCGGCCCGTCCGGTTGCGCACGAACTCAAAAATGGATTGGTTAGATAGAGGTGCCGTTGATAGATAGGCGTTGTCCTCGTAAACGTATATGTTGTTCTCGAGCATGACAGGGACGCCATCGGCAGTACGCACGCGCTCAACGCAAATCAAGTCAGTTCCAACGGAAACACCAAAGAACTGCGCTTCAGTGGAATCCGCCGGCAGTATCTTTCTCGAAATGACGCACGCCCCCGGCTCCATTCCGTTAGCGCGGCATGCGTCCGAAAAACTCTGGACGTCATCCTTCTGGCGAATCTTGCGCTTAAGCTTGGGGGCATTGACAAACGTGCCTTTCCCCTGCCGCTTCGTTAGATAGCCCTGTTGGACGAGCTCCTCAATAGCGCGTCGCACGGTAACGCGGCCAACTTTATAGCTCTCAGCCAATTCGAATTCGTTGGGTATCCGCGCGCCCGCCTTGTAGGCACCGGAATTGATTTCGTTTTTAATGATATCGATAACCTGTTGGTACAGCGGTATCGCTGCTTTACCGTCAGTTAGTCCTTCAGTCGGTGGCATATACCCTCTCCCAGCCCAATTAAGTCAAAAGCGGGCTTAAGGGCATTCAGCAAGTCCTTAAGCCCGCATTAGCATAAAGTATGCTTGCTGCCGCACCAAAATGTCGGGTATTTACTCATCAGACCCGAAAAACGCGCAACTACCTCACCCCTAAGAAAGCGCGAGCAGCTCCGGCAGCTGGTCGATAATCTTGTCCGCGGCATCCTGGCTAAAGCCAAAGCGCTCCTCGCGCTTGGCAATGACTGTCAGGCCGGCTCGCTTGCCGGCAGTGATACCAGGCACCGAATCCTCGACGCAGCAGCAGCGATTCGCGGGCAGCCCCAGCAGGTCCAGCGCATGCAGGTAGATGTCGGGCTCGGGCTTGCTCTCCTTAAACTGCTCGCCGCTCACCACATACTCAAAGGCATCCGACAGCCCGCATGCGTTGAGCACTTCCTCGATGCTAACCATGGGAGACGAGCTGGCAAGCGCCACGCGAACGCCACGGCGCGGCAGCTCTCGAATCGTATCCACGGCGCCTGGGTTAATCAAAGCCTGATAGTCGCGCGGACGCTCACGCGCCCACTCGTCCCAACGGGCCAACGCTTCCTCGCCAGTGAAGTGCCCCTTACCGGCGCGCTCAAACCAATCGACCAGCATATGCAGGAAGAACTGATGCGAGGTACCGACCTGCCCATTCAACTCCTCTTGAGTCAGATTAAGCCCAAGCTCCTTGGCAAACGCGGCAGTCTCGCCCAGGTAGTAATACTCGGTATCGACAATGACGCCGTCCATGTCAAAGATAACGGCGTCGAACGGAAATGCGGACACGGCACCCTCCCTAACAAAAGGGCGCCTGCAAGCAGGCGCCCAAACCATGCATTATCGGCGATTCTAACCCAGCAGCTTATCCAGCGCCATTGCAATACCATCTTCGTTGTTATCGGCGGTCACCATCTGGGCCACAGCCTTGACCTCATCGACGGCGTTGCCCATGGCAACACCGGTTCCGGCCCACTCAATCATGGACTTGTCGTTCTGGCCGTCGCCAAACGATACGACCTCACTGGCATCGATGCCGAGCTTGGGCAGGGCACCCTCGAGCGCACGGGCCTTGTCGATACCGGGCGCCGTGTACTCAAAGTACCAGTCGGCCGTAAACATGCCCGAAAGCGTCTGCTTAAAGGGCGCATACATTTCCTCGTAATGCGCCTGCAGGTAGGCCGGATCACCCGCCGTCAGCAGCTTGTCCACGGGATAAGTGTCCACGACCTCATGCAAGCTCTCGACCTCGCGGATCTTAAGGTCGCAGGCATCGCGCTCGTATTTGACGATGTTTTTCCGCGAGCCATCCGGCAGCGTAATCATGCAGTGGTACGAGTCCTCAACATGCAAGTCGCGACCAAGCGAGATCATGGGGATCACATCATAGTTTTGCAGGTGATCAATCAGACGGTGCAGTTCGTCAGCCGGCATGGCCTGGTCAAAAAGGACCTCATCGGTCTGAGCGTCGACCACATGCGCGCCATTGAAAGCGACTAGCAGACCGTCATGGTTTTGGAGGTCGAGCTCCTGCGCCAAGGCGTGCAGTCCCCATGCGGGACGGCCCGACGCCAAGATGAGCTTAATGCCCGACTCCTGCGCCGCGAGCAGCTTCTCGCGCGTACGCGGGCTGATGACCTTTTGATCGTTGGTGAGCGTACCGTCGATATCCATTGCGATGGCTTTGATTGCCATATATGCCTCCCTGTCATTGAACAACCTTGTCTGAGCCATCATACAGAACACCCATCGCGACTCCGTTTACAACGGGCAAAAAGTCATATTGTCTCGAACATGAACGGCGCGTAGTCGTGAAGCTTTATTGCTCAGGTCAAATACGTCTGCTAGCGACGCTCATCCGTCGGTGCGCCGTCGACGATCGCGATGCCCGCCGAGGCACCCAACGCGCTGGCGCCGGCCTCGATGAATGCGCAAGCCTCTTCGTAATTATGGATACCGCCCGCCGCCTTGATTGCCACGGCATCGCCGAGCACCTCGTGCATCAGCCGCACGTCCTCGAGCTTAGCACCGCCAAAGCTTCTGCCAGTCGATGTCTTAAGGAATCCCGGCTTGGCCTCCAGCGCGATCTCGCATACACGGCGCTTGGCGGCGTCGTCGCCGTCCAGTTTGCACATCTCGACGATCACCTTGTCAGTGATGCCATGCGCGCGACAAAAATCAGCAATGGTAGTCATCTCGCGCTCGATGGCATCAAAATCGCGGTTCTCAACCGACTCCTGATTCAAAACGTAGTCAATCTCGGTAAAGCCACACGCAGCGTATTCCTCAAACCTCGCAAGCTTCTCCTCAAGCGTCATAGTGCCCTGGGGAAAGTCGATAGCGCCGGCAAGGATGATGTCAGAGTCCTCGAGCATGGCACGGCCCGTCTCGTACTCCTGCAGGTTCGCAAATACGCAGCGAAAGTTGTACTTTAACGCCTTCTCGACATATTGCTCAAACGTGTCCTCGGGGGGATCGATATAGTCGATGTATTTGTTGATGGGTTTGGCAAGCGTCATGCTGGGCCTCCTTGTTCAGGACTGACAACCGATTCGTGGTTTCACGCGAAAAACCACGTTCAATGTACGCCCGGCATGCAAGGACAGCGTCCGCATTCCGACAAGTGGTATGAAATTAGCTGTAAACGTATATTTACAGACAGCGAATGGCACCGCACGCGGATGCCGACAGCAAGACATCCCCCCTCAATACACCCTCATGCCCATTTAAATAGCAAGGGGCCCGTATCTGTTGGGATACGGGCCCCTTTCGGCCGTGACCTATCTCAGCAACAAAGACTACTTGCGGTGAGCGCGGTAGAACTCGATCGCACCATCTTATCCGAGCCGGGGCACGTTCGCATAGCGTGGCGCGTGACGGTTGCAAAACCACCCCATTTGAAACAAACGCAAAAAAGTACTTGCAAAGCCACGTTCCGACATATAAGTTGATAAAAGACCGCCGTTGCGGTTTTAAGTAGATCGAGCATATGAAGTTTCAGTTTTTAGCGTGTAAGAGAAAGAAGATCGGCAAAGTACAGCCCCAAACGCAATGACAACTTAATGAGGTAACTGCCACATGTGAGGCACCCGGGGCATTGCTGTCTCGATTTTGAGCACGATGCCTTCCGCCTTGCATGGGCCGTTCCATCCCGCCCCTGCAGCAACTGCCTCACGGGCTCATTGAAAACCGCATAGCACCCCAACGTCAGCACATCACCCACGGCAAGCACATCACCCACGGCAAGCACATCACTCACGACAACCAACACATCAACAAACAGCACGAACATCAACCGATTGGAGAAGCTATGACAAACCACCACGCTGAAGACGGCGATAAGAAAAGCATTCTGGATGCCCGCATTGAGCGAGCATATGCAAACGAATATGACGCCGCCTTTGCCGCCGCGACCATCAAGAACTACGCGTCGCTACCGCTCGCGACGATCTTGGCCGACCACCCTCAACTGCTGAAGCGCTGCACAAAGATCATGGGCGACCCCGACATTCGCAAGCTGACAGACCCCTATGCCCCAAAACGCGACAACGATTCGTACGTTCTTACCGTAGGCTGCCTAGCCCATATGCTTACGGCGCTCGACACGAAACTCAAGCTCGAATGGGAACCCGACGAGCGTCATGAACTCGAAAGCAAGCGGGACGCCCTGCGCACCGCACTGTTCCTTCCGTTGGACGGCCTCAAGCGCTGCAACGTCGAGCTCAATACACAGGCGCGGCAAAAGTCCGGGACCACGGGGCAGAAAACTCCAAGACCCCATGCGGCCATCGTCGACCGTAACCGATATAACCGCATGACCGCGCACTTTTCCGCCGAGGGAGCAGCCATAAGGACGCTGATCGACCTGCTGTGCCCCCTGAGCATCAACGAGCTATTTGAGGGCTATCTCGCCCTTGTTCCCGCGACGGCACCCAAGTCGGTAGCAAAGATCATCGAGACCTGCAGACGCCAGTTTGAGCGCCATCGCAATGGTAGCGAGATGAACGCCAGCATCGCGCAGTACTACGCGGCTCATTACAAAAATGACGGATGTGCCCCTGTCGAGCATCAGCTGCGGCTCGCCTACACCACGCCCACCGCAACGCTC
>URNC01000035.1 GCA_900549065.1 uncultured Collinsella sp.
ACACCTAAGCCTTCGTCGGCAGCGTCAGATGTGTATAAGAGACAGCCCGCAATTGTGGACAACGTAGAGGCGCTTGAGGCTAAACTCGCTCAGATGCGAGAGGCCCAGGCGCTTTTTGCTACGTACACGCAGGAGCAGGTCGACAAGATCTTCTACGAGGCTGCCATGGCCGCCAACAAGGCTCGTATCCCGTTGGCGAAGATGGCCATCGAGGAGACCGGCCGCGGCGTTCTTGAGGACAAGGTCATCAAGAACCACTACGCCGCAGAGTACATCTACAACGCTTACAAGAACACCAAGACCTGTGGCGTTCTGGAGCGCGACGAGGCTTACGGCATCACCAAGATCGCCGAGCCCATCGGTATCGTGGGCGCCGTCATCCCGACGACCAACCCCACCTCCACCGCGATCTTCAAGACGCTGATCAGCCTGAAGACCCGCAACGGCATCATCATCTCCCCGCACCCGGCAGCCGCCAAGTGCACCATCGCCGCCGCCAAGCTCGTGCTTGACGCCGCCGTCAAGGCCGGTGCCCCCGAGGGCATCATCGGCTGGGTCGATGTCCCCTCCATCGAGCTGACCAACATGGTCATGCGCGACGTCGACATCATCCTCGCCACCGGTGGACCGGGCATGGTCAAGGCCGCCTACTCCTCGGGCAAGCCCGCCCTGGGCGTTGGCGCCGGTAACACCCCGGTCATCATCGACGACACCGCCGACGTGCTGCTCGCCGTCAACTCCATCATCCACTCCAAGACCTTCGACAACGGCATGATCTGCGCTTCCGAGCAGTCCGTGACCGTCATCGACAGCATCTACGACCAGGTCAAGGCCGAGTTCCAGAAGCGCGGCTGCTACTTCGTCAAGCAGGGTGCCGAGATGGAGGCCCTGCGTGCCGCCATGTTCAAGAATGGCGCCCTCGATCACCGCATCCCCGGCATGGCTGCCGCCAAGATCGCCGAGCTCGCCGGCATCGAGGTTCCCGCCAAGACCAAGATCCTGATCGCCGAGGTCACCTCCACCGACCCCGCCAAGGAGGAGTTCTCCCACGAGAAGCTCTCCCCGGTCCTGGCCATGTACCACGCCAAGGACTTCCAGGAGGCCGTCGACAAGGCCGAGCACCTGGTGCTCGCCGGTGGCCCGGGCCACACCGCCTCTCTGTACGTGCACCCCGCCCAGGCCGAGAAGATCAGCCTGTTCGAGCACGTCATGAAGGCCTGCCGTATCGTCATCAACACCCCGTCTTCGCACGGCGGCATCGGTGACCTGTACAACTTTGGCATGAAGCCGTCTCTGACCCTGGGCTGCGGCTCCTGGGGCGGCAACTCCGTCTCCGAGAACGTTGGGGTGAAGCACTTGATCAACGTTAAGACTGTGGCCGAGCGCCGTGAGAACATGCTGTGGTTCCGCGCTCCCGAGAAGGTCTACTTCAAGAAGGGTTCCACGCCCGTCGCCCTCGACGAGCTGGGCAACGTCATGGGCAAGAAGCGCGCCTTCATCGTCACCGACCAGTTCCTCTTCAAGAATGGCAACACCCGCGCCATCGAGGCCAAGCTCGACGAGATGGGCATCGCCCACGACTGCTTCTACGACGTCGAGCCCGATCCGTCGCTGCAGTGCGCACGTCGTGGTGCCAAGCAGATGGCTCTCTTTGAGCCGGACGTCATCATCGCCGTCGGCGGTGGCTCCGCTATGGACGCCGGCAAGATCATGTGGATGATGTACGAGCACCCCGAGTGCAAGTTTGAGGACATGGCCATGGACTTCATGGACATCCGCAAGCGTATCTTCACCTTCCCCGAGATGGGCAAGAAGGCCTACTTCGTCGCCGTCCCGACCTCCTCGGGTACCGGCTCCGAGTGCACGCCGTTCGCCATCATCACCGACAAGGAGACCGGCATCAAGTGGCCGCTCGCCGACTACGCGCTGCTCCCCAACATGGCTATCGTCGACGCCGACAACTGCATGACCGCCCCGCGCGGCCTGACCGCTGCCTCCGGCATCGACGTCATGACCCACGCCATCGAGTCCTACGTCTCCATCATGGCTTCCGACTACACCAAGGGCCTCTCCGAGCGCGCTGCTAAGCTCGTCTTTGAGAACCTGCCCTCCAGCTTCACGAACGGCGCCAAGGACCCGCACGCCCGCGAGGAGATGCACAACGCCTCCTGCATGGCCGGTATGGCCTTCGCCAACGCCTTCCTGGGCCTCAACCACTCCATGGCCCACAAGCTCGGCGCTTTCCATCACCTGCCCCACGGCCTCGCAAACGCTGTCATCCTGACCCGCGTCATGCGCTACAACGCCGCCGAGGCTCCCGTCAAGATGGGTACCTTCTCCCAGTATCCTTACCCCAACGCGCTGCACAACTACGCCGAGATGGCCAAGTACTGCGGCATCGAGGGCAAGGACGACAAGGAGGTCTTCGAGAACTTCATCACGAAGCTCGAGGAGCTCAAGGACTTCATCGGTGTCAAGAAGACCATCGCCGACTACGGTGTTGACGAGCAGTACTTCCTCGACACCCTCGACGAGATGACCGAGCAGGCATTCAACGACCAGTGCACCGGCGCTAACCCGCGCTACCCGCTCATGAGCGAGATCAAGGAGCTCTACCTGGACGCCTACTACGGCCGCGAGCCCCAGGACTACGCCGTCTGCTAGTTTTTAGCACGGTTTTTTGCGGCGGGGGTGCACGGGTGTTTCACACACCCCCGCCGTCGCTTCTATCGCATCGTTGAAAGGATGCAACCATGCTGCTACCCGATTCCAAGACCGAGCTCGTCCGCCGTGGCAACAAGGTCGTTTACGACCTGGGCGACAAGATCGTCAAGGTCTTTAACGAGACCAAGCCTGTCTCCGACGTGTTCAACGAGGCTTTGAATCTTGCCCGCATCAATGAGTGCGGCATCCGCAGCCCCAAGGCTCTCGAGGTTTCCCAGCTCGAGAACGCCAACGGCTGGGCGCTCGTGACCGAGAAGGTTCCGGGCACCACCCTTGCCGAGAAGATGACTGCCGAGCCCCAGCGCTTTGGTGAGTACCTCGAGATGTTCGTCGACCTCCAGATCGAGATCCACGGCTACACCTCCCCGCTGCTCAACCGTCAGCGCGACAAGTTCGCCCGCATGATCGACAGCCTTGATCAGCTCAATGCCACCACGCGCTACAACCTTCAGGAGCGTCTGGACGGCATGACCAAGGAGTTCAAGGTCTGCCACGGCGACTTCAACCCCTCCAACGTCATCGTCGGCGACGACGGCCAGCTCTATGTGTGCGACTGGGCACACGCCACCCAGGGCTCCCCTGCTGCCGACGTTGCCACCACCTACCTGCTCTTTGCCCTCAACAGCAAGGACCAGGCCGAGGCCTACCTGGAGCTCTACTGCGACCGTGCCGACATGCCCATGCAGGTCGTGCGTCAGTGGACGAGCATCGTCGCCGCTTCCGAGCTCGCTCGTAAGCGCAACGTGAACGATGAGTTCCTGAAGAACTGGATCGACGTCGTCGATTATCAGTAATATCTGAGCGATTTATTTCGCATCGGAGGCACAATGGAAAACCCCGCAGCTCGCATGGGCTGTGGGGTTTTCCTTTACCCATCGAGTTTATTCACGCAACAAAATAGACTGCTCTGCATCTCATCCTAAGAGAGATACGGAGCAGTCCCGCAATTACATCTAATAGCAGAAACGTCGATTAACGACGGGCCGCCTTAACAAGCTCGGCAACCTTGGCGACGACCTCGTCGATCGCCACATCCTCGCGCTCGCCCGTGGAACGGTCCTTGAGCTCGACGGTGCCGTTCTTAAGGCCACGCTTGCCGAGCACCACCTGATACGGGAAGCCCATGAGGTCATTATCGGCAAACTTAAAGCCGGGACGCTCATCGCGATCGTCGACGACGACCTCGATACCCCCGGCGCACAGGCCATCAACGATCTGCTCGCAGACGGTAGCGCACTCCTCCTTCTTGGGATCGAGCGAAATCACCGCGACCTCGTACGGGGCAACGGAGACCGGCCAGACGATACCGTGCTCGTCGTTGTGCTGCTCCACGACGGCAGCGAGCGAGCGGGACACACCAACGCCGTAGCAGCCCATGATGAGCGGCTTCTCCTTGCCGTCCTCGTCCATAAAGGTGGCACCCATGGCCTCGGAATACTTGGTGCCCAGCTGGAAGACCTGAGAGACCTCGATGCCGCGGGCAGCGGAGAGCGGCTTGCCGCAGTGCGGGCAGGGGTCGCCGGCGACAACGGTGACCAGATCGGCCCACTCATCGACGGTAAAGTCGCGCTCGGGGCAGGCACCGGTAAAGTGATAATCGACCTCGTTGGCACCGCAGGCCCACTGCTTGGAATCGCGCAGGCTCTCGTCGCACACCAGACGAATGCCATCGGGCAGGTTAACCGGTCCGATAAAGCCCTTGTGCAGACCGTTCGCCTGAAGCTCCTCGTCGGTCATCATGCGATAGCCCTTGCCAAAGACGTGCTCGGCCTTGCAATCGTTGAGCTCGTGATCGCCCGGAACAATGGCCACGACCGGCTTGCCCTCGGCGTCGATGAGTGCCAGCGACTTGCGCGTGCCGTTCTCGGGGAACCCAAAGAACTTAGCAACTGCCTCAATGGTGCCCATGCCCGGAGTCTCAACCTTGGTGAGCGTACCGTCACCAGGACCCTCGGTCACGACGACCTTGGTGCTTGCCGCCTCGTCATCGGCAGCAAAGCCGCAATCGTCACAGTAGACGAGCGAAGCCTCGCCGGCGTCGGCCAAAGCCATGTACTCGACGGAGGTATCGCCACCGATCTCACCGGAGTCGGCAACAACGGGCAGGGCCTTGATATAGCAGCGCTCGCAGATGTTAGCGTAGGCCTGCTTCATCTTGTCATACTCCTCCTGCAGGCTCTCCTGCGTGGCGGAGAAGCTGTAGGCGTCCTTCATGATGAACTCGCGACCGCGCATCAGGCCAAAGCGGGGGCGGAACTCGTCGCGGAACTTATCCTGGATGTGGTAGAGGTTAACGGGTAGCTGCTTGTAGGAGCGCAGCTCATTGCGCACCAGGGCCGTGACGGTCTCCTCGTGCGTGGGGCCCAGGACGAACTCGCGACCGTGACGGTCGTCAAAGCGCACAAGCTCCTTGCCATAGGCGTCGATGCGGCCGGACTCACGCCACAACTCGGCATCGACCATGATAGGCATCATAAGCTCCTGGGCGCCGGCGGCGTCCATCTCGTCGCGCACGATGTTCTCGATCTTGCGAATCGAGCGCCAAGCAAGCGGCAGGTAGGAATATAGACCGGCGGCCTCCTTGCGGATCATGCCGGCACGGAGCAGCAGACGGTGGCTGGCGAGCTCAGCGTCCGCCGGATCCTCTTTAAGCGTCGGCGCATAAAGCTTAGACATGTACATTGCTCGGGTCATTTATTTCTCCTCAATAAGCTTGTCGACCTCGGCCATAAGCGCGTCGACAATTTGGTCCTCAGCTACTTTACCAATGATCTGGCCATGCGAAAAGAGCAAGGCCTGACCACGTCCGCAAGCAACGCCCAGATCGGCATCAGAAGCCTCGCCGGGGCCATTAACGGCACATCCCATCACAGCGATCGAAAGCGGCGCGGAGTAGTTCTTAAGCCGCTCGGTAACCTCCTCGGCAATGGGAATAAGGTTAACCTGGCAGCGGGCGCATGTGGGGCACGAGACAATCTCGGGGCCACGGCGACGCAGGCCCAACGACTGCAGAATACCCCAGGCAACCGGCGGCTCCTCAACCGGATCGGCTGTGAGCGACACACGCATGGTGTCGCCAATGCCTTCGGAAAGCAAGATACCCAAGCCTACAGAGCTCTTGATGGTGCCCTGGAGCTTGGTCCCCGCCTCCGTCACGCCCAGGTGGAGCGGAACGTGGGGAATCTCACGCGACAGGGCTCGATAGGTATCAAGCGTCGTTTGCACGCTATGGGCCTTGGCCGAAAGCACAATGTTCGTAAAACCACGGTCCTCAAAGTGCTTGACGAAGCGCTCGCTCGACATCACGAGCTTTTCGGGCTGCGTGAGGTCGTCGCGCTCGGCGATATCCTGCTCGAGCGAACCGGCATTGACGCCGATACGAATCGCGCACCCAGCGGCGCCCGCGGCATCGATCACGGCATCGACCTTAGCCCAATCGCCGATATTGCCGGGATTGATGCGAAGCTTGGCGGCACCAGCCTCGACGGCGCCGATGGCGAGCTTATGGTTAAAGTGAATATCGGCGACGATCGGCACCGGAGACTCGGCACAGATGGTGCGGAAACCCTCAAGCGCGGCCTCGGTGGGCACGCTCACACGCACGATATCGCAGCCAGCCTGCGCCAACGTGCACACTTGCGCAAGCGTTGCCTGGGCGTCAGCGGTATCGGTGCAGGTCATGGATTGGACCACCACCGGCGCGCCGCCACCGATCTGCACACCGCCCACATGCACGGGGCGCGTCAACTCGCGAGGCAAAGGATGGGATAAAGACAATCCAAACACTCCCCTACAGGATAAATCGAAGGACGTCGGAACGAAGCATATAGACAAACAGCAGCGCAAAGAGCGCGATGCCCACATAGCTCACAATCGTCTGGACCTTGAGCGGAAGCTCGCGGCCAGCAATCTTTTGAATGATCTCGATGACCAGCTTGCCGCCATCGAGTGGTGGGATGGGCAGCAGGTTCATAAAGCCAAGCGAGAACGAAATGAGGGCGGCAAACGAAAGGAACGCGGCAGGGCCGGCAGCAGCAGCCTGTGAGGACATAACGCTAATGCCCACGATCGAAGAAGACTGATCGAGAATCTCCATCGTATGCTGCGGCTGGAGCAGGCGCATCACGCCCTCCGCTGTCTGCACGACATAGGAGAACGAAAGGCGAGCCGACGTGATGGGGTCTAAACGAACCACCTGCGTAGAGGCATACACACCTAGGCGCTCGTCCTCTTTGAGCGCAACCGAGGTCGAATGCTGCTTGCCGTCGCGCTCATACTCAATGGCGATATCGTCCTTACCGGCGGCCTTGCCGATGGCATCGTAAACGTCCATCCAGGTAGAGCACGATACTCCGTCAACCGAAAGGATCGCGTCGCCGCCCTCGATACCCGCCTTGGCGGCAATAGACCCCTCGTCAACCTGACCGATCACGTTGGTATCCATCGGCACGGTGACACCCGCAATAGAGTAGATACTCATAAGCAGCAAAAAGCCCGTCAGGATATTGACAATAATGCCCGCGAGCAGCATAAAGGCGCGCTTGAGAAAACCCTGGCCCAGATAGGTATGCGAACGCTCTTGCGCAAGGAACTCGGCTTCGCCGCACGGCAGCTCCCACACATCGCCCTCGGTAGTCGCATGCTCTCGATCGAAACGGCGGCCGTCAAAGGTGGTGTAACCCGCCACGTCTCGCGGCAGCGTCTGATACTTGGTGGGATAGTAGCTCGGCGAGGGCTTCTCCCCTTCCTCATACCAAGGCGCGATAGAGCCCCAACCCAAGAGCAAGGCGCATGCCTCGAGCACATCCTCCTCGGATAGCTCGAGCTCGGCGGCAAGGTCGGCAACGGTCACGCGACCATGACGATAGATAACCGCGAGCACGCGATCAGCGCACGAGACGTCGGTCGGATCCATACCGCAAATGGCAGCGTAGCCACCCAGCAGCAGCGGGGTCACGCCAAACTTGGTTCCAATGCGACGCGACGTGTAATGGATGTCAAAGCGGCACGGCAGGCCCAAAAAGAACTCGGTCACACGGACGCCGCAGGCACGCGCCGCCAAAAAGTGGCCGCCCTCGTGCAAAAACACGAGGACGGAAAGCATCAGCAGGCCCCAAAAGACCGATGAGAGAACGCTCAGAACAGTATCCATAAAACGAAAAAGCAATCCTTATGGGTTAGGAACGGGTTGCGGCGAGCACCTGCGCAGCCTTTTCACGCGCCCAAGCATCGATGTCGCGAAGCTGCTCAAACGACTCGACCGCCTGCATATCGTGGACATCCATGCAGGATTCCACAATGCGATCGATATCGGTAAAGCTGCAGCCATCGTGCAGGAAGGCATCGACGGCGACCTCGTTGGCGGCATTGAGCACGCACGGCATGGTGCCACCCGTCTTGCCGGCACGCTCGGCCAGTGCCAGACAGCGGAAGGTATCCATGTCGGCAGCATCAAACGTGAGCTGCCCCAGCTCGCGAAAATCGATACGAGGCGCCGGGGTATCCCAACGCTCGGGATACGAGAACGCGAACTGGATGGGAATACGCATGTCGGAAGCACCGAGATGCGCCATCACAGAGCCGTCGGTAAACTCGACCATAGAGTGAATCTTGGATTGACGCTGCACGACCACGTTAATGAAATCGAGGTCGCAGTTAAACAGATGCATGGCCTCAATGCGCTCCAGGCCCTTGTTCATGAGGGTGGCGGAGTCGATGGTGATCTTGGCACCCATGGCCCACGTGGGATGTGCGAGGGCATCGGCACGCGTCACGCGATTGAGCTCGTCGCGGGTGCGGCCAAAGAACGGACCGCCCGAGCAGGTGAGCCAAATACAATGAGCCTCGCGTGGGTTCTCCCCCAGATAGCACTGGTAGATGGCGGAGTGCTCAGAGTCGACTGGAATAAGCTGGCCCGGTTGCGCCAACGGCATAAGCAAGTCACCGCCGACGACGAGGGACTCCTTGTTGGCAAGGGCAAGACGCTTATTCGAGGTCAAGGCCGCATGGCTCGCCTCGAGACCGGCGGCGCCCACTATAGCGACGAGCACGCAGTCGACATCGTCGCGACGCGCGAGCTCGCAAACCGCCTGCGCGCCAACGCCGAGCTTCGTTCCCTCGGGCAACTCCTGCAGCACGGCGTCATCGCCATGAGCGACATCGGCCACGGCAACCGCCGGAACCGAGAACTCGCGGGCAGCGGCAACGAGCTCGGAGGTACTGGAGTTAACGGACAGCGCCGTCACCTGCAGGCGATCGGCATGCTGGCGGCACACATCGAGCGCCTGGGTGCCGATAGAGCCCGTACAACCCAGGATGGCAACACGGAGACGTCCATCGGGGCCATACGTCGTCTGGAAGGACATTACAGCACGCCTCCGATCATCAAAAGCAGCTGCGCGGTAATGCAGCCAAAGATAAGCGAATCGCTACGGTCGAGCATGCCGCCATGGCCCGGGATAAGGTTGCCGGAATCTTTGACGCCCACACCGCGCTTGATGCGCGACTCGATAAGGTCGCCGATAACGCCCAGAATGGACACGACCACGCCGCACAGCAGCGCATAGGGCAGGCTGAGCTTGAAGAAATGCGTCGCCCACAGGATGAGCCAAATCAAAACCGAGCCCAGGATGCCGCCAACAAACCCCTCCCAGCTCTTTTTGGGAGAGATCTTGGGAACCATCTTGTGTTTGCCGATACGGCTACCCACGATATAGGCAAACGAATCGGAGACCCAGAGAGACGCGCAAACACCCACCGAAAGCAGGGCGCCGGCAAAACCGGGCACGGCATCGCGCAGCAGCACGATAGCCGACAGCATAAAACCGGTGTAGATGGGACCCATGAGTGTCACGGCAACATCGGATATGCGGGTACGCGGCGACCAGACATACCAAATGCCCACAGCGAGCATCAGGGCAAAAAGCAGGGCATTCAGCAGCATCGAATCGCCCAACGCCGACAGCGGAAAGAGCACGGCGGCAGCGATACCCATGCGCTCGTTAGCCATCTTGCCATCGAGCCTTGTCATACGGAAAAACTCATAGCAGCACAGACCGCTCATGACGGAAACAAAGATGGCCGTGGGCACGATACCCAAAACCAGGCACAGGATAAAGACAACGGCGTAGACGATACCGGCGGCGGCACGGGTAATAAAGCCCGCCAGCCACGAACCGGAACCGCTCTTCGCTGCAGGCGCTCCCGCAGTGGCAGCTTTACGCGCAGGCGTCTTGGGAGCAGATGCCTTGGGACGATCGGACACGATTAAGCCTCCTCGGTCTTGCTCAGTCCACCAAACCTACGGTCACGGACCTGATAGGCCAAAATGGCGTCGACAAGGCCCCAACGATCAAAGTCGGGCCAATAGGTATCGGTGACGTAGAACTCGGAATAAGCTACCTGCCACAGCAGATAGTTCGAAAGGCGCAGCTCACCAGAGGTGCGAATCACAAGCTCAGGATCGGGAAGACCGGCGGTATAGAGGTGGGAAGCCACCATGTCGTCATCAATTGCGGCAGGATCGATCTTACCGGCGGCAACGTCGAGTGCGATCTGACGGACAGCGCGGGTAATCTCGGCACGCGCGCCGTAGTTGACGGCAAGCGCCAGCGTCATACCGGTGTGATCGGCGCACTCGGCAAGACCGCGTTCAAAAACGTCGCGGGTCTTCTTGGGCAGCGCGGAAATATCACCCAAAAAGACAACGCGCACGTTTTCGCGCTTCAGAAGCGGCAACTCGTCGATGAACGTCTTGGCAAACAGGTGCATCAAGACGTTGACCTCATGCTGCGGGCGGTTCCAGTTTTCGGTAGAAAACGCATAGGCCGAAAGCACGTCGACGCCCAGGCGCACGCAGGCGGTAATGATCTCGCGCAGCGAGACGATACCCGCCTTGTGGCCCTCAGTGCGTGCAAGACCGCGCGACGTGGCCCAACGACCGTTGCCGTCCATGATGCACGAGATATGGTGCGGAATGTTATTGAGGTCAAGGTCGGAAAAACCGACGCCCGCAGGGGCGTCGGCAAAGTACTCGACCAGTTTATGCTCGTCGTATTGCACCTTAGATCTCCATGACCTCGGCTTCTTTTTCCTTCAGAAGCTCCTCGACCTTGGCGACATACTCATCGGTGTGCTTCTGGACCTTGGCCTGCTCGCGACGGACATCGTCCTCGGTGAGCTCCTCATCGCGCTCGAGCTTGTTGTTGAAGTCGCGACGGATGTTACGGATAGACACCTTGGCCTGCTCGGCGTACTCGCGGCACTCCTTGACGAGCTCGCGACGGCGCTCCTCGGTGGGAGCCGGGAACGGAAGACGAACGACGGTGCCATCGGAGTTGGGGGTAATACCCAGATCGGAAGCGCCGATGGCCTTGACGATAGCATTGATGAGTGCCTTGTCCCACGGCTCGATGAGCAGCATGTGGGCCTCGGGGGTCTTGACGGCGGCAACCTGCGTGACCGGCGTGGGAACACCGTAATAATCGACGGTGATGTCGGACAGAATGTTGGCATTGGCGCGGCCGGTACGGACCTTGGAGAAGTTATGCTTGAGGGACTCGAGCGACTTGTCCATATGGGCGGTGATGTTCTCTGCCATGCTTAATCCTCCTGATAGACGAGCGTGCCGACGGGCTCACCCGCGAGCGCACGCTTGACGGTGTCCTCGCCATCGATGTTGAGGACCAAAATCGGCATACGGTTATCCTGGCACAGTGCCGTAGCCGTGGAATCCATAACCTGCAGACCGCGGACGAGAACCTCGTGATAGGTAATCTTGTCAAAACGGACGGCATCGACGCACTTGACGGGATCCTTGTCGTAGATGCCGTCAACCTTGGTGGCTTTAATCAGAATCTCGGCGCCGATCTCGCACGCACGAAGAGCCGCGGCGGTGTCGGTCGTAAAGTACGGATTGCCCGAACCGGCGGCAAAAATAACAACGTTGCCCTTGGAAAGGTGGTTGATGGCGCGACGGCGAATATAGGGCTCGCAGATCTCGTTCATCTGGATAGCGCTCATAACGCGGCAGGGAACATCGTTGTGCTCGAAGGCATCCTGCAGGGCGAGCGCGTTCATAACGGTTGCCAGCATGCCCATGTAGTCGGCCTGAGCACGCTCCATGCCACCGGCAGCGCCGGCCATGCCGCGGAAAATATTACCGCCGCCGACAACGACGCCGACCTCATGGCCAACGGCGAGCAGCTCCTTGACCTGCTTGGCAAGATGGTCGGTAACCTTGGGGTCGATGCCATATTGGCCGTCGCCCATCAGTGCTTCGCCGGAAAGCTTAAGAAGCACGCGTTTATATCGGATGTCGGACAAAGCGATCCTCCTTTAATTAGACTCTCAATATGATATCAAAGGCTCTGATAAGAGCCATGAAAAAGCAGGCTGTGAGTAAAACCCACAGCCTGCTCATTACCAGCTACAAGAGTTTATTTATTCGCCACGGACCAGACGGTCAAAGGCAACGACGGTAATGGTGTCGCCGAGCTCCTTGGAGACCTGCTCAGCGTACTTCTTGATGGTAAGGGAGCTGTCCTTGATGAACTCCTGCTCGGTGAGCACGGACTGCTTGTAGAACTTCTCCAGACGGCCGACAGCCATCTTCTCCTGAATAGCCTCGGGCTTGCCGGACTCGGCAGCCTGGGCCATGTAGATCTGCTTCTCGTGCTCGACGGTCTCGGCCGGAACCTGATCGCGGGTAGCGCAGATCGGGGCGACGGCGGCAACCTGAAGGGCAACGTCGTGAGCGAAGGTCTTGAAAGACTCAGCCTGAGCGGTCTCGGCCTTCTCGAAGGCGAACTCGACGAGGACGCCGATCTTACCACCCATGTGGATGTAAGAAGCGAGCGCGCCGTTCTCGGCCTTGCGGGCAGCGAAGCGGGAGATCTTCATGTTCTCGCCCATGATGTGAATCATCTCGGTGAGCTCGGAGGAAACGGTCTCCTCGCCCATCGGCTTCTCGAGCAGAGCGTCGACGTCAGCAGGCTCGGTGGTAGCGACAACCTCAGCGACCTTGGAAGCAAAGCCAGTGAACTTGGCGTTGGAGCCAACGAAGTCGGTCTCGCAGGAGAGCTCGAGCAGAGCGCCGGTCTTGCCATCCTCGGAGACGAACGCGGCGACTGCGCCCTCGTTGGTCTCACGGCCAGCCTTCTTGGCAGCCTTGGCAAGGCCGTTCTTACGCAGAACGTCGACAGCGGCGTCCATGTCGCCGTCAGCCTCGACGAGAGCCTTCTTGCACTCCATCATCGGGGAGTCGGTCATCTCGCGGAGCTGCTTGACCATAGCGGCGGTAATCTGGGCCATTGTGGTTCCTTTCAAAGAGATGAAAAAGAATTAACTAAGACTGATTTACTCGGCCTTGGGCTCAGCGGCCATCTCGGCCTCGGAGACCTGCTCCTTGCCGGAGCCAGCGAGGCAGGCGTCAGCCATGAGCTCGCACATAAGGGTGACAGCGGAGATAGCGTCATCGTTGCAGGGGATGCCGTACTCGACCTCGTCGGGATCGGAGTTGGTGTCGATCAGGGCGACGACGGGGATGTTCAGGCGCTGGGCCTCCTTGATGGCGTTCTCCTCGCGCTTGGTGTCGATGACGAAGAGAGCCTGGGGCAGACCCTTCATGTCGCGGGCGCCACCGAGGTTGGTCTGGAGCTTAGTGAGCTCCTTGCCGAGAACAGCCTGCTCCTTCTTGGGCAGAACAGCCATGCGGCCGTCCTCGACCATGGCCTCGAGCTCCTCCATGCGGTTGATGCGGGAGCGGATGGTGACGAAGTTGGTCAGCATACCGCCGAGCCAACGCTGGTTGATGTAAGGCATGTTGGCGCGCTCAGCAGCGTTCTTGACGGCCTCCTGAGCCTGCTTCTTGGTGCCGACGAACAGCACGTTGCCACCCTTGGCGACGTTCTTGACGAAGGTGTAGGCCTGGTCGGCGTCGAGGATGGTCTGCTTGAGGTCGAGGATGTAGATGCCGTTGCGCTCACCGAAGATGAACGGCTTCATCTTGGGGTTCCAGCGACGGGTCTGGTGACCGAAGTGGCAGCCGGCCTCGAGCAGGGTGCGGATATTAATCTTGGTAGCCATGTTAAACCTCCTGTGGTTTGCCTCCGCGCGGGGTCATCCTCCAAAACCAACCCGGACATGTGCTACCAAAGCCCGGGCACCACGGTATGAAGTAGCCGCGCGTGCGTGATAAAAACATGTTGCCGTGAAGCAACCCGATGAATGATAGCAGGAATACATCTTCCTGCCAACCCGCAATCAAAACCATACACCTGAGTGCGGCGCGGGACGTCCCAGCCACTATTCGCCGCGGGGATGGGCTTGAGCCACGGCACGTTTGAGCCGATCGGGCGTGAGATGCGTGTAGATCTGCGTCGTGGACAGGCTCGCATGACCTAGCAGCTCTTGAACCGAGCGCAGGTCCGCACCGCCCTCGAGCAAATCGGTCGCAAAGGTATGGCGCATCGCATGCGGGGCAATGTCGGCCGGAATGCCGGCGAGCGTCGCCAGCGTATGGAACCGCCGCCGGAGCATCGCGGCGCTCATGCGATTGCCGCGCGCCGATATAAGCAGCGGATGCGGCCCGGTAGCGGGGTCACGGCGCTTTGCCTGAGCGAGCAACTCCGGCCTCCCCTCCTCAATATAGAGACGCGTCGCCTCGAGTGCGCGACGATACAGAGGGACGATACGCTCCTTGCTCCCCTTGCCCCAAAGTCGCAGCGTTCGCTCGGACCATGAGATGGATTCCACATTGAGCGCCGCAAGCTCTGAGATGCGGGCACCCGAGGCATAGAGCAACTCGAGCATCGCCGCATCGCGCAGTCCCGCGGGTGTTGAGGTATCAGGCGTCTTGAGCAGCGCCTCGACCTGCTGGGTCGTAAGGACGCCCGGCAGGTCACGTGGCAGCTTGGGC
>URNC01000036.1 GCA_900549065.1 uncultured Collinsella sp.
TCCTGCTCGCACGGAGAGCACATTAAGTGCTCTCCGGCTCGTGCGGAACTCGCGACGGAGCAAAGTCCTCCGTCCGCCTCCTACGTTTACTTGCTTGCCGGGTACTCGACCTCACGCTGCTTGGCACAAGTGATCTATCTGAAATATCTACCTGTAGGTAAACCCTTGTAGAAAGGTTGACTGTTATGACTAAGGAACTCGATTTCGAGGCAATTAAAAACGCTGCTGAGTCCCATCGTGCTGATATGACGCGTTTTCTTCGCGCAATGATTAGCCACCCCTCTGAGTCCTGCGAGGAGGGTGAGGTTGTCGCTTGCATTAAGGCCGAGATGGAGAGCCTTGGCTATGACGAGGTCAAGGTCGACGGCCTGGGCAACGTTATGGGCTTTATGGGCGAGGGCGACAAGATCATCGCCATCGACTCCCACATCGACACCGTCGGTATCGGCAACATCGAGAACTGGGATGCCGATCCCTATGAGGGCTACGAAACCGACGAGATCATCTACGGCCGCGGCGGCTCCGACCAGGAGGGCGGCATGGCTTCTGCTACCTATGCTGCCAAGATGATGAAGGACATGGGCCTCATCCCCGAGGGCTACAAGATCGTGGTCGTCGGCACCGTCCAGGAAGAGGACTGCGACGGCATGTGCTGGCAGTACATCTACAACAAGGACGGCATTAAGCCCGAGTTCGTCATTTCCACCGAGCCCACCGACGGCGGCATCTATCGCGGTCACCGCGGCCGCATGGAGATCCGCGTCGACGTTCACGGCACCTCCTGCCACGGCTCCGCTCCCGACCGCGGCGACAACGCCATCTACAAGATGGCCGACATCATCGCCGACGTCCGCGCCCTCAACAACAACGGCTGTGACGAGTCGACCGACATCAAGGGCCTCGTCAAGATGCTCGACCCCAAGTACAACCCCGAGCACTTCGAGGACGCCCGCTTCCTGGGCCGCGGCACCTGCACCGTCAGCCAGATCTTCTACACCAGCCCCAGCCGCTGCGCTGTCGCTGACTCCTGCGCCATCTCCATCGACCGTCGCATGACCGCCGGTGAGACCTGGGAGTCCTGCCTGGAAGAGATCCGTAACCTGCCGGCCGCCAAGAAGTACGGCGACGACGTGAAGGTCTCCATGTACATGTACGACCGTCCGTCCTGGACCGGCGAGGTCTACGAGACCGAGGCTTACTTCCCCACGTGGATCAACAAGGAGACCGCTCCGCACGTCAAGGCCCTCGTCGACGCCCACAAGGCCATGTTCGGTGACGAGCGCATCGGCTGCGAGCCCAGCATGGACAAGCGCACCGGTCGCCCGCTGTGCGACAAGTGGACCTTCTCCACGAACTGCGTTTCCATCCAGGGCCGCTATGGCATCCCCTGCGTCGGCTTCGGCCCGGGTGCCGAGTCTCAGGCTCACGCTCCCAACGAGGTCACCTACAAGGACGACCTGGTCACCGCTGCCGCCATGTATGTGGCTGCCCTGAACCTCTACGATCCGAGCCAGGCCGATGGCGACGCCACCGTGTTCCGCGCCGGTCTGACCAACAACAAGATCGATTAGTCCCATTCCTCGATCTTGTTGAGCCGGGGACAGCTCGTGTCCCCGGCACCCCCTGTTGACTTGGGGCCCGCGGTCGTTATCTCCCATGCTTCCTCGACGGTAGCGGGTCCTCGTCATAGTGCTCTGCATGTTCTAGCCACACGCGCATGCCGGAGCACATCTACTCATTGCAATCGTTTCATCTTTGGAAAGGATATTTACATGGACGCCAAGTTTACCGAGCTCGTCGAGCAGCTGAACGGCCTCGATTTTAAGGGCATGTACGGCAGCGACTTCCTGCACACCTGGGATAAGACCACCGATGAGCTCAAGGCGCTCTACATCGTCGCCGACGCCCTGCGCGAGCTGCGCGAGAACAACGTTTCGTCCAAGATCTTCGATTCGGGTCTGGCCGTCTCCCTGTTCCGTGACAACTCCACCCGTACGCGCTTCTCCTTCTCTAAGGCAGCCAACCTGCTCGGCCTTGAGCTGCAGGACCTGGACGAGAAGAAGTCCCAGATCGCCCACGGCGAGACCGTCCGCGAGACCGCTACCATGATCTCCTTCATGGCCGACGTCATCGGCATCCGCGACGACATGTACATCGGCAAGGGCGACGCCTACATGGCCGAGGTCTCCGAGTCTGTCCAGCAGGCCTACGAGGACGGCGTTCTGGATCACCGCCCCACGCTCATCTCCCTGCAGTCCGATTCCGACCACCCCACGCAGTCCTCTGCCGACATGCTCTACCTCATCAACGAGTTTGGCGGCCTTGAGAACCTCAAGGGCAAGAAGGTTGCCGTCACCTGGGCCTATTCGCCCTCTTACGGCAAGCCGCTGTCCTGCCCGCAGTCGCTGATCAGCCTGCTGCCCCGCTTTGGCATGGACGTCACCCTGGCCCACCCCGAGGGCTATGACCTCATGCCCGAGGTCGTCGAGCGCGCCAAGGGCTATGCCGCCGAGTCCGGCACTACCTTTAAGCAGGTCAACACCATGGCCGAGGCCTTCGAGGGCGCCGACATCGTGATCCCCAAGAGCTGGGCTCCGTTTGCCGCCATGGAGAAGCGTACCAACCTGTACGCCGAGGGCGACGACGCCGGCATCGCAGCGCTCGAGAAGGAACTGCTCGCCCAGAACGCCACCCATCAGGACTGGTGCTCCACGACCGAACTCATGGAGAAGACCGCCAACGGCCAGGACACCATCTTTATGCACCCGCTGCCCGCCGACATCTCCGGTGTCTCCTGCGAGCACGGCGAGGTTAACGCCGACGTCTTCGACATGCACCGCGTGGGCATGTACAAGGAGGCCAGCTACAAGCCGTACGCCATCGCTGCCATGATGTTCCTGCAGAAGGTTGCCGATCCCGCCGCTACCCTCAAGGCCCTCGACGAGCGTAACACCGCCCGTTGGCTCCAGGCCTAAAGCCGGGCTGAGGTAAGCCATGTAAAGGGGGCGCTCTGCCAACCGGCGGGGTGCCCCCTTTTTGCATCGTGGGCGTGCGGGATAAGCGCTTTCGATGTGGATGCCCGCGGCGCGAGTTATGGGTACGATGGTTTCAGGGGAGGTATCACCATGAAACTTGGATGCGTCATTATGGCTTCGGGCGAGGGCAAGCGGTTTGGCTCTAACAAGATGCTTGCCGATATCTATGGCGAGCCGCTGATTGCCCGGACCATCGATTCGGTTCCCCGGGGCTTTGACGTTGTGGTTTCGACGCGTTGGCCCGAGGTCGCCCGGATTTGCGAGGACAAGCATTGCCCGTGCGTGCTGCATGATGGCGAGCTGCGTAGCGATAGCGTCCGTGCGGGCCTTTCGTGGGGAGTCGAACGCAACTGGAAAGGTTGCCTCTTTTTGCCGGGCGACCAGCCGCTCGTGAGTTCGGATTCTTTTGAGGCTATGGTTCGTGCATTTGACGAGCGTGGCCGCAAGCATCCGGTGCGTCTTGCGTGCAACGGTGAGCCTTCGAGCCCGGTGCTCTTTCCGGCGGAACTGTTCGATGCACTTATGTGTCTTGAGGGCAAGGACGGCGGCGGTTCGATTCTCAAAGGCCGCGTCGACGTTGCGCTGGTCGAAGCGCGCGCCTATGAGCTGTGGGATGTCGATACCGCCGAGGGACAGCGACGCATAACGGAGCATATCGCGGCCTGCTCGTATTTTGATCGCGTGGCCAACTGTATTAATCAATAAGGAGCAACATGATCATCATCAAAAACGGCGCGCTCGTGACGCCACAGGGGCTTCGCCGCGCCGATCTTGCCATGGAGGGCGACAAGATTGTGCGGATTGCCACGGCAATCGAGCCGGGCGAGGGCGATACCGTCCAGGACGCCACGGACTGTTGGGTGTTCCCCGGCTTTATCGACGGCCACACGCACATGCAGTGCTGGACTGGCATGGATTGGACGGCCGATAGCTTTGAGACCGGTACGCGTGCGGCTGCCTGCGGCGGTACGACGACCATCGTGGACTACGCGACGGCCGATCGCGGCGTGACCATGCCCGATGCCCTTGCCGAGTGGCATCGCCGTGCCGACGGAACCTGCACGGCCAACTACGCCTTTCATATGGCACTCGCCGAGTGGAATGAGCGCAACCGCGCCGATCTTTCGGCTATGCGCGAGGCGGGCGTATCGTCGTTTAAGACCTACTTTGCCTACGATCATTTGCGCCTGGACGATGCCGAGACGCTCGAGGTGCTCGAGGAGCTCAAGCGTATTGGCGGCATACTGTGCGTGCATTGCGAGAACGGTACGCTGGTGAATGAGCTGCAGAAGCGCGTGTACGAGCAGGGGATTCATGGGCCCGAGGGGCATGCGCTCAGCCGCCCGGACGTGTGTGAGGCCGAAGCCGTGAGCCGCCTGCTGTATCTGGCGCACCTGGCCGGCGACGCCCCAGTCAACGTGGTGCACCTTTCGACCAAGTTGGGGCTCGAGGCCATTCGTGCGGCCAAGGCGCGCGGGCAGAAGAATATCTATGTCGAGACCTGCCCTCAGTATCTGATGCTCGACGACACCTGCTATCTGGAGCAGGGCGAGGACGGCTTTGCGGGCGCCAAGTACGTGATGAGCCCGCCGCTGCGCCATGCGGGCGACCGTGCGGCACTGCGCGAGGCGCTTGTGGCCGGCGAGATCGATACGATTGCAACCGACCACTGCAGCTTTAACCTGCACGGGCAAAAGGACCGCGGGCGCGACGACTTCCGCGCGATTCCCAACGGCGAGCCCGGTGTGGAGCATCGCCCCGTCGCGATCGCTACGAGCTTTGAGGGACAGCTGGGTCCCGAGGATCTGTGCCGTTTGATGAGCGAGAACCCGGCGCGCGTCTTTGGCATGTATCCGCGCAAAGGCTGTCTTGCCGAGGGCTCCGATGCCGACGTGTGCGTGTGGGATCCGTGCGCGCGTTGGACGATCAGCGCCGCGACACAGCATCAGGCCGTGGACTACACGCCGCTCGAGGGCTTTGAGGCACATGGCCGCGCCAAGGCCGTGTTTGTGAACGGCGTGCTGGTGGCGCGCGATGGCGAGCCCACCGGAGCCCAGCCTGGCCGCTACGTGCCCCGCTAGCAGCAAAGATGCCGTGTCCCCTCCGCAGTTGCGGTGAAATACGGACTGTTTGCGGCCGTCAGGCGGCCAAACAGTCCGTATTTCACCGCAACTGACGAGATGGGGCCGGCTACTTGAGGCTGCTGGCGACGACGGGGCGGCCGAGGGCTGCCTCGAAGCGGTCGGCCATCGTGGGGTCGCTGAGCGTGTCGACTTGGTTGAGCATGACGCGTGCGGTGCTGAGTTTCAGCGCCTGCATCTCGGAATTGAGCACCTGGGCGACGCGCTCGGGCGTGGCGATGTCGGTGGGTTCGCAACCGCAACGCTCGCAAAAGAGCTCGGGGCGGTGGACGGCTTCGTTGATGGGCTTGCTGAGCCCCGAGGCGCCGACGATCCAGACGATGTTGGCCGTGCCAGAGGGAATCACCGGCTCCCAGGCGGCGTGGGCCTTGAGCGGGAGCCGCTTGCTGCCGTCCGCCTCGGCCAACACATAGTCAAAGCGCTGCGCCAGCTGGTCGAGCGGCTCGGCAGGGGAGGAGAGCTTGCCCGTCTGGGGGTCCAAGACGCCTGCCTGGCAGATGCTTCCCCGCACAAGCCCCGCGCAGGCCTCGCAGGTGCAACCGGGGACATGCGCGGCGCCCGGCTTCCAAGGTACGGCGTCCAGGCGACGGCTCGACCCGTCCCATGGCACGCCGGCGACGGGGAACATATGCGTGGTGGTGCAGAGGAGCACGCGGCCGCCAGCGCGCATGAGCTCAAGACCCAGCATTTTGAGCAACGTCGACTTGCCGCCGCTGCCGATAATCGCGGTAATGCCCGGCTCGATCCTGAGCGCCGAGGCAAGATTGCCGCTAACCGTTTCCATCTGTTCACCGCCGTATAATACTGTGATAATAAATAATCATCAGAGTAGCGGTCGAACCGCTTTTGCTCTGCTCAAACCGTAGCACAGGGAGGTGCCCCGGGAATGCTCGTTTATGTTCGCGGCGCCGGCGATATCGCCACGGGCGTCGCCGCTCGCTTGGTGCGCGCCGGCGTGTCGGTTGTCATGGCCGATATCGCGGTTCCCACGTGCATCCGTCGCACAATCAGTTTTTGCGAGGCCATTCGCCTGGGCGAGGTCCAGGTCGAGGGCATTCGCGCTCGCTTGGCGCAGACGCCGGCAGAGGCGTTCGAGATTACCCAAACGGGGGATGTTGCCGTCGTGGTGGACCCCCAGGCCAAGATGCTCGGCGAGCTGAAACCCGCGGCTGTGGTCGACGCGATTCTGGCCAAGCGCAACCTGGGTACCACGCGCGACATGGCGCCTGCCGTTATTGCCGTGGGACCGGGCTTCACCGCGCCGGTTGACTGCGACGCCGTGGTCGAGACCATGCGCGGGCATTTCCTGGGCCGTGTCATTACCCAAGGTTCGCCCCAGCCCAACACGGGCGTGCCGGGCATTATCGCTGGCTATGGCAAGGAGCGCGTTATCCACAGCCCCGCCGCCGGCGTGTTTCGGTCCGACCGCGCAATCGGCGACATCGTGAGCGCCGGAGACGTGATTGGCTACGCGGACGATACGCCCATGTGCACGCAGATCGATGGCTGCCTGCGCGGGCTTTTGGCGAACGGCGTGCAGGTGACTGAGGGCTTTAAATGCGCCGATGTCGATCCGCGCGGCGATGCCAGCTATATCAACTACATTTCGGACAAGGCGACGTCGGTCGGCGGCGGCGTGCTCGAGGCACTCGCTATGCTCACCGATATCTTTAGAGGATAGAAGGCGGCAATGGAAAAGCTCGATGTTGTGAATGCGGCGCTTGTCGCCCTGCGTGCTGGCGAGACGTGCGAGCTCGTGGTCGTAGCCGGCACGGCGGGGTCGTCGCCGCGCGGCGTGGGCGCCTGGATGGCCGTCTTTGCCGACGGTAGCCAGGCGGGCACTATCGGCGGCGGCAAGATCGAGCTCTTTGCGCTGAACGAGGCGCGCGAGCTGCTGGCCGCAGGGCAATCGCGTCTGGTCCGCTACACCATGGGCGGCGAGAACTCCGATACCGGCATGATCTGCGGCGGAGCCATCTGCCTGTGCTACCTGCATCTGGATGCGACTCAGGCACCGTTGTTCCAGGAAATTGCCGACGTCTTGGTCTATCGGCGCATCGGCGACTTCGTCATCGACTTTGAGCCGTTTATCGCGAGCGCGCTCGAGGGCGATGTGGCCGAGTACCATGGCGAGGCATCGCGCCATACCATTGCTGGTTGCCCCGGGCTTTCGTTGGTGGAGGAGGGGAGTAAGGTCACCTACACCAACGCGGCCTCTGAGATTCCCGCGGCGCACATCGAGACGCTCTGCCCCGAGGGCCTGACCTATATCTTTGGCTGCGGCCACGTGGGCGCCGCGACGGCGCGGGTGCTCACGGCGGCGGGCTTTGCCGTCGTGGCATGCGACGACCGCCCCGGCACGCTGACCCCCGATTGGGTGCCCGGTGTCTACGACCGTCGTCTGGTCGACTACAAGAGCCTGAGCAAGCAGTGCCCCATCGGCCCGCGCGACCTGGTGGTCGTCGCCACGGCGGGTCACAAGTCCGATATCGACGTGGTGATTCAGGCCATGCGCGCCAAGCCTGCCTACCTGGGCTGTCTGGGTTCGCGCCGCAAGACGGCCTTTGTGCGTGCCCGCCTGGAGCAGGAAGGCTTTACGCAGGACCAGATCGACGAGCTGCACCTTCCGATCGGCGTTGCCATCGAGGCCGAGGACCCCGAGGAGATCGCCATCTCCATCGCCGCCGAGATGATCCACCTGCGACGCACCAAACTCGTCCCCCGCAAGCGCTAATCGGATCCCCACCAATAAGTTGCGGTGAAATACGGACTGTTTAAGCCTGTTAGGCCGCCAAACAGTCCCTATTTCACCGCAACTGCTTTTTGGGGCCCATTTGTGCGGGGGAGTTGTGGAGTTGTGCAGGCAGACGAGGTTTTTCTGGAAATACGCTCCCGATGCGCGTATAGTACCGATTGTTTTGTCGGCTCCTGCTGCGTCGAGTCCAAACCGCAAAATGCCATGAGCGGCGCGGATGCAGCCAGGAGGCACGAGGACAACCCATCGTGGCCACGCCCCGTGCTTAAAACCCCAAGAAGGAGTGAACAATGGCAGAAGAGAAGTATGTGCCGCGTCTGAAGACCAAGTACAACAACGAGGTCAAGCAGCAGCTTCAGGACAAGTTCCAGTACGAGAACGTCATGATGATCCCCAAGTTTGAGAAGATCGTCGTGAACATGGGTGTCGGCGAGGCCGCTACCGATTCCAAGGCCATCGACGGTGCCGTGCGCGACCTGCGCGCCATCACCGGACAGCAGCCGATGATCACCCGTGCCCGTAAGTCCATCGCTACCTTCCGCCTGCGCGCTGGTATGCCGATCGGCTGCAAGGTTACCCTGCGTGGCGACCGTATGTGGGAGTTCTTCGATCGTCTGACCTCCGTCGCGATCCCCCGTATCCGCGACTTCCGCGGCATCTCCGCCAAGAGCTTCGACGGCCGTGGTAACTTCTCCATGGGCGTCACCGAGCAGCTCATCTTCCCCGAGATCGACTTCGATTCCGTCGATCACCAGCGTGGTATGGACATCACTTTCGTGACCACCGCCAATACCGATGAGGAGGCCAAGGCCCTTCTGGACGCCTTCGGTTTCCCGTTCAAGAAATAGGTTCACCTGCCCTATAAGCGCCGTTCCCACAAGGGGGCGGCGCTTGGGGCGAACAATACTCTATGTGAGGAGGATATAAGTGGCTAAGACATCGATGATCGTCAAGTGCAATCGCAAGCAGAAGTTCTCTACTCGTGAGTACACGCGCTGCCAGCGCTGCGGCCGTCCGCACTCTGTGTACCGCAAGTTCGGCCTGTGCCGTGTCTGCTTCCGCGAGCTTGCACTCAAGGGCGAGCTTCCCGGCGTTAAGAAGGCCAGCTGGTAAGTCACTACCAGCGTTTCAAGCATCAGTTTGGAACAGGGAAAACGCGCTAAAAAGGCTTTGCCGTTAAGGGCGGCGAAGAACCAAGAGCACGTGTTCATCAAGAACGAAGGAGAATCTGTATGAACCTTACAGACCCGATCGCAGATATGCTTACGCGCATCCGTAACGCTAACTCTGTGAACAAGGCCACGGTCTCCATGCCGAGCAGCAAGAAGCTCGTCGAGATCGCTCGTGTTCTGCACGAGGAGGGCTACATCGAGGGCTACGATGTCGAGGACACCGTTCCCCAGAAGACTCTGCACATCACGCTTAAGTATGGTCCCAAGAAGGCTAAGGTCATCAACGGCATCCGCCGCATTTCCAAGCCGGGCCTGCGTAAGTACACCGGCGTTGCCGACATGCCCCGCGTCCGCGGTGGCCTTGGTACCGCCATTATTTCCACCAGCCATGGCGTCATGACCGACCGCGATGCTCGCAAGCACAACGTCGGCGGCGAGATCATCGCTTACGTCTGGTAATTCGCTCGGTAGGTAGAAGGAAAGGAGATCACCGTGTCTCGTATCGGTAATAAGCCTGTCCAGATTCCCGCCGGAGTCGAAGTGGCAGTCAACGGCAACAACGTTGTCGTCAAGGGCCCCAAGGGCCAGCTCGAGCTCGATGTCTTTGAGAAGCTCGCTATCAACGTCGAGGACAACGTCCTCACCGTTTCCCGTCCCGACGACGAGCGTGAGACCCGTGCCCGCCACGGTCTCACCCGCGCCCTCATCCACAACATGGTTGTTGGCGTTTCCGAGGGCTTCGAGAAGAAGCTCGAGCTCGCCGGCGTCGGTTACCGCGTGCAGCAGAAGGGTAAGAACCTCGAGTTCTCCCTGGGCTTCTCGCACCCCGTGATCGTCGAGGCTCCCGAGGGCATCACCTTCGAGGTTCCCGACAACACCCACGTGAACGTCAAGGGTATCAACAAGCAGCAGGTCGGTCAGATCGCCGCTGAGATCCGCGGCCATCGTCCTCCCGAGCCTTACAAGGGCAAGGGTATCCACTACGTTGGCGAGCACATCCGCCGCAAGCTGGGTAAGGCCGCCAAGTAGTCGTAACCGACTCACTCGCATAAGACCAGCACCCCGTCAGGTGCTGGCAAGATCAACCTTTTTAGGAGTTTACGTATGAACAAGCATAAGGCGAAGCTGGAAGGCCTCAAGCGTCGTCAGCGTCGTGTTCGCGGCAAGGTCTCGGGTACCGCCGAGCGTCCGCGTCTTCGCGTGACCCGTACTAACGCCAACATCTATGCCCAGATCATCGACGACAGCAAGGGCTCCAGCCTGACGCTCGTCTCTGCCTCGACCCTCGAGGCCGAGTTCAAGGGCACCCACACCTCGAACAAGGAGGCTGCGGAGAAGGTCGGTCAGCTCGTTGGCAAGCGCGCCATCGAGGCCGGCATCACCAAGGTCGCCTTCGATCGTGGTGGCCGTATCTACCATGGCCGCGTCAAGGCCCTCGCCGACGGTGCTCGTGCCGCCGGTCTCGAGTTCTAGGAGGTATGTAGCACATGGCTCGTAATCAGAAGCAGCAGCGCGAGGCCTCCGAGTTCGAGGAGCGCGTCGTTTACATCAACCGCGTGTCGAAGACCGTCAAGGGTGGTCGTCGCATGAGCCTCGTCGCTCTCGTCGTCGTTGGCGACGGCAAGGGCAACGTCGGCGTTGGCATGGGCAAGTCCGCTGAGGTGCCCCTGGCCATCTCCAAGGCGTCTCTCGATGCCAAGAAGAACATGTTCCACGTGCCGGTGACCGAGCAGGGCACCATCCCGCACGAGGTTCTCGGCCACTTTGGTGCCGGCCGCATCATCATCAAGCCCGCTGTCGAGGGTACCGGCGTTATCGCCGGCGGCGCTGTGCGTCCCCTCTTTGAGCTTGCTGGCATCAAGAACGTCCTGTCCAAGTCCCTCGGTACCGACAACGGCCTCAACATCATCAAGGCTGCCGTCGAGGGCCTCAAGGAGCTCTCCAGCCCTGAGGACGTCGCGGCTCGCCGTGGCCTGACGGTCTCCGAGATGTTCGTCGGTAAGGAGAACTAAGCATGGCTGACACCATCAAGATCAAGCAGGTCCGCAGCACCAATGGTTGCAAGCAGGACCAGGTCCGTACTGTCCGTGCCCTCGGTCTCCACAGGATCCGCGAGGTTCGCGAGATTGCTGACAACGAGTCCGTCCGCGGCATGATCTTCAAGGTCAAGCACCTTGTCGAGATTGTAGAGGAGTAGCAAATGCAGCTTCACGATCTTACTCCCGCGCCCGGTTCCACCAAGAACCGCAAGCGCGTCGGCCGTGGCAATTCTTCGGGTCACGGCACCACTTCTGGCCGCGGCCAGAAGGGCCAGGGTTCCCGCTCTGGCGGCACCAAGGGTGCCGGCTTCGAGGGTGGCCAGACTCCGCTGGCTATGCGCCTGCCCAAGCTTCCGGGCTTCCGCAACCCCCGTCGTATCGAGTACACCGCCGTTAACGTTGAGCGTCTCGAGCGTAAGTTCGAGGATGGCGCTGTGATCGACGGTGCCGCTCTTAAGGCCGCTCGCATCACCAAGAGCGAGTTCGAGCCCGTCAAGGTGCTCGGCAATGGTGAGCTCACCAAGAAGTTCACGGTCAAGGTCGACAAGGTCAGCGCTTCTGCGCAGGCCAAGATCGAGGCCGCCGGTGGAAAGGTCGAGCTGCCGTGCTAAATGGTCTTAAGAATGCTTTCCGCATCAAAGAATTGCGCGAAAAGATTCTTTTTACCATAGCTATGCTCGTCGTGTACCGCATTGGTGCGCACGTTCCTGTGCCCGGCATTCCCTTCCAGGGGATGCTGGGCCTTTTCTCGACCGATAACAATTCGGTCGCCGCAGGTGCTATGGCCCTCCTGAATCTTTTCTCTGGCGGCGCGTTGAGCTATGTTTCGGTGTTTTCGCTGGGCATCATGCCTTACATCACCAGCTCGATCATCCTCCAGATGCTCCAGGCCGTTGTGCCTTCCCTGCATGAGCTTGCCCGCGAGGGCGAGGTCGGTCAGACCAAGATTACGCAGTATTCGCGTTACCTCACCCTGGCTCTGGCAATCCTCAACTCCGTGGGTTACCTCTTCCTCTTTAAGAGCTTCGGCATCAGCTTCAATGCCGCCGGCGCTCCCGAGATCATCTTCGACCTCATGGTCGTCGGCACGCTCACCGCGGGCGCCATGCTGATCATGTGGATTGGTGAGCTCATCACCCAGCGCGGTATCGGCAATGGCATGTCGCTGATCATCTTTGCGAACATCATGGCCGGTCTGCCGCAGGCTATCTTCTCCAGCACTGAGGGCAATGCCGGTGGCATCATCACCATGGTGATCATCTGCGCCATCATCCTGCTGGTTATCCCGCTGATTGTTTTCCTTGAGCGCGGCCAGCGCCGCATCCCGGTCTCCTACGCTAAGCGCGTCGTGGGCCGTCGCATGATGGGTGGCCAGACCACCTACCTGCCCATCAAGGTCAACACCGCGGGTGTCGTGCCGATCATCTTCGCTTCGGCGCTGCTGTACTTCCCGGCTCAGATTGCCGTGTTCTTCCCCGGCATCGGCTGGATTCAGGCAGTTGCCTCCGCGCTTTCGACCGGTTGGCTCAACTGGGTGCTTAACGTTGTCCTCATCGTGTTCTTCGCGTACTTCTACACCTCCATGGTGTTCAACCCCGATGACACGGCCGATAACCTTAAGAAGCAGGGCGGCTTTATTCCGGGCGTCCGTCCGGGTAGGGCTACCGCGGCCTACATCAAGAACGCGCTCAACAAGATCACGCTTCCCAGCGCTGTCTTTTTGGCGCTCATCGCCATCGTGCCTTCGATCATCTTCTCCTTCACGGGTAACCATCTGATCCAGGCATTTGGCGGCACGTCCATCCTCATCATGGTCGGCGTCGTGCTCGACACGGTCGATAAGCTCGAAGGTCAGATCAAGATGTATGATTATGATGGATTCTTTAAATAGGCTAGAGGAGGATTGCTCATGAACCTCGTATTGCTCGGAGCTCCGGGTGCCGGTAAGGGCACCGTCGCACAGGAGCTCGTCGCCGAGTTTGGCGTTGCCCATATTTCCACGGGCGACCTGCTGCGTGCTGCCGTCAAGGGTGGCACCGAGCTTGGTATTCAGGCTAAGAAGTACATGGACGCTGGCGAGCTCGTTCCCGACCAGCTCGTGATCGACCTTGTCAAGGAGCGCCTTGCCGCCGATGACGCCCAACAGGGGTTCATCCTCGACGGCTTCCCGCGCAACACCGCCCAGGCTGTGACGCTCGATTCCGAGCTTTCCGCCATGGGTCGTGAGATCGACTGTGCCCTTCTGGTCGATGTGGCCCCCGAGGTCATTATCGATCGTCTGTCTTCGCGTCGCACCTGCCGCGCCTGCGGTTACACCGGCACCGTTGCCGATGTTACCTGCCCCAAGTGCGGTGGCGAGATGTATCAGCGCGACGACGACAAGCCCGAGACCATCAAGAACCGTCTCGACGTCTACGAGAAGTCCACGAGTCCGCTCGTCGACTACTATCGTGGCCAGGGTCTGCTCAAGTCGGTCAACGGTGACCAGGCTCGTGAGACCGTGTACGGGGATGTCAAAGAGGCTCTCGGTCTATGATCAAGATTAAGTCTGCAACGCAAATCGAGCAGATGAAGAAGGCAGGAGCGCTATCTAAGATGGCGCTCCGCCACGTTGGAGCCATGGTGCGTCCCGGCGTTTCCACCTTTGAGCTCGATCAGCTCGCGGAGCAGATTATCCGCATGCATGGCGGCACCCCGGCCTTTAAGGGCTACGGCGGATTCCCGGGGACCATATGCGCATCGATCAACGATGCCGTGCTCCACGGTATTCCCAACCCCGACATGATCCTGCGCGATGGCGATATCATCTCCATCGATACGGGAGCCGTTGTCGACGGTTGGGTCGGCGATAACGCTTGGACGTTTTTCGTCGGCACCCCCACGCCCGAAGCCAAGGCTTTGTGCGAGGTCACGCGTGATTGCCTTAAGGCTGCCATCGGGCAGGCTGTTCCCGGTAACCATATCGGGGACGTCGGTTATGCCGTTCAGTCCCTCGCCGAGTCTCACGGTTACGGCGTGCTTCGCGATTATGTGGGCCATGGCATTGGCCGCGTGATGCACGAGGACCCCAACGTTCCTAACTATGGAAAGAAGGGGAGGGGCGTTCGCCTCCAGGCCGGCATGGTCATTGCCATCGAGCCGATGGTTACGATGGGTTCCAACCATGTGAGCACGGGCTCCGACGGTTGGATCGTCACGACCAACGACCACCTGCCCGCCGCGCACTACGAGAACACCGTCGCCATTACCAATGACGGCCCGGTGATTCTCACCACGGATGCGCAAGGTGCTTGGTGTTCGCTCCAAGGCGGAGAAATGTAACAAGTTCCACTTAGTTGTGGAGCCATTACGAAGATATTACGATACGTGCATGCGTATTGTAGAATACTCAATCGCTGTCGTTTTCTAGAGAAAGATGATTGCTTGTGAAGAAGGAAGACGCAATTGAGCTCGAGGGTACGGTAAAGGAACCGCTGCCCAACGCCATGTTTAAGGT
>URNC01000037.1 GCA_900549065.1 uncultured Collinsella sp.
AGCACCATCCGCGATAAACGTCGGCATCGAAGCCTTCTCGCGCAGGGCATCGAGCGCGGCGTCACCCAGCTCGGCCAGCCACGCGTTAACGGCACGGCTACGGATGTGCGTCTGTGCCACCGAGTCAATCGTAGAATCGGGAATACGTTCGAGCATGGAGTCGGACGCATCGGCGAGCGACTCATTGATGCGGTCGGCAAGGTCGGCCCGGACGCGCTCCAGCTGATTGGACAGACGCCGCCAGCTCGCCAACGAGCACACTGCGTCAACCATCATCGCGACCGCGACGATAAAGGCCGACAGCCGCACAATCAGCACCGGCAGATGGCCAAGCAGCCCCAGCAATGCCGGCTCCACTAAACGGCAAATGCACAACGCACCCAAGCCAAACGCGCATGCCCAGTACAGGCAGATACGTCCGTGCAGATTAAACGGCAGGTGCGAATAGTCCCAAAAGCGAGCGCCCGTTGTTTTTTCCAGCAGCACGCCTACGCTGTACTCAATCACGCTGCATACGAGCGCTGCAGCGACAAACTGGCTCGACGCATCCGGAATCCCGCGCAGCAAAAGCCAGCAGGCAATGCCGCCCACACCATAGATAGGACAACACGGCCCCAGCAAAAAGCCACTGTTGGCGAAGCGTCCGTGGTTGAGCATGGCGCATACTGTCGACTCCCACGCCCAGCCGCAAAACCCGTAAAAGGCAAACGAGAGCACCAGTGCCGAGAGCGGGCAGGCGGCAAGCGTCGCGCCGCCAAACGCCATATCAATCGCGGTTTCCACCGTCTACCCTCTCCTCTTTTCGCTCGATTCGCTGTTCACGCCATCGTCAGCCTCGTCCTTGCGCCGCAGACGGCCGGCGACTGTCTCGCGCAGAGCACACCATTTATCCGCTAGGCACACAATCCATGCCTCACGACACGTCGGCGGCACCGGCACCAGCGGAAACATATGCCGCACGATAATATTCCGCTCGCGCGGCGTCAGCTCAAAATCTTCCTCGGCACGCGCCAGGGCAAAAAACGGATGGCGAAAGCCATGCAGCCGATGGCTCGGGTCGGGGTCGTGCCAATCGTAGAGAAAGTAATCGTGTAACAAGGCCCCGCGCAACAACGAAGCACGGTCGACCGAAATGCCAGCACGGCCCAAGCGCTCGGCAAAGGACAGGCTCGCCCGCGCTACTGAAGTCACATGTGCATAGACCGTCACGTCGCCATGCTGGATAAACTCGTGCGTCAGGTCCAAGCGGCCCGCCTGGGCCAGCTGGCGGGCGGCATAGTCGACCTCGTGCGCGATTTTCTCGGCACGAACGGTATCGGACATGCTGCCTCCTTCCAGCGACTCACGGCGACAAGCCACGGCCTGTGCACAATCGATAAAAACATCATGGAACATATCAGTATGGCATCGGACAAAACGTTTTGCCCCACCAGTTGGCGAATTACCGCGCCGCCGTCACATATCAAACGCCAAAATGTGCGAGACTGTTTTGTGCAATTGTGCCGGCCGAGGGAGTGCCGGCGCACGATTCGCATGGAGTAACCCACAACGATGCTGCTTACGCAAACGACAACGCCCGAGGACGTCAAGGCTCTTAATCGCGCCGAGCTCCCGCAGCTCTGCGGCGAGATCCGCCACGCCATCCTCGAAAGCTCCGCCGCCGTCGGCGGGCACGTTGCCCCCAACCTGGGCGTCGTTGAGCTTACGGTCGCGCTCCATCGCGTGTTTAACTCCCCTATCGACAAGATTGTCTTTGACGTTTCGCACCAGACCTACGCCCACAAGGCGCTGACTGGGCGCGCGTACACTTATATCGATCCGGAGCGCTTTGGCGAGGCCTCTGGCTTTGCCAATCCCGACGAGTCCGAGCATGACCTGTTCGCCATGGGTCACACCTCGACCTCGGTGAGCCTGGGCTGCGGCCTAGCGCACGCTCGCGACCTGGCGGGCGATGCGTACAACGTCATCACCATCATTGGCGACGGCTCGCTTTCGGGCGGCTTGGCGTTTGAGGGCTTTAACAATGCCGCCGAACTCGATAGCAACCTGATCATCATCGTCAACGATAACGACCAGTCCATTGCCGAGAACCATGGCGGCCTGTATCGCAATCTGGCCGAGCTGCGCGCCAGCAACGGCACCTGTGAGCGCAACGTTTTCCGCGCGATGGGGCTCGACTACCGCTATCTGGACGCCGGTAACGACGTGTTGGCCCTCGTCGATGCGCTGCAGGAACTGCGCAATATCGATCATCCCATCGTGCTGCACGTCTCCACCGCCAAGGGCAAGGGCTTTGAGCCGGCCCAAAACGACCCCGAGCGCTGGCATCACGTAGGCCCCTTTGACATGGCGACCGGCCGCAAGCTCTGCCCGGGCCATCCGAGCGAGCCTGCGCCGCGCACCTACGCCGACATTACGGGCGAGGCGCTCAGCGCCGCCATCGAGCGCGATCCGCAGGTCGTGGGCATCACGGCCGCCACACCCTACATCATGGGCTTTACACCCGAGCTTCGCGCTGCCGCCGGCAAACAGTTCGTCGATGTGGGCATTGCCGAGGAGCACGCCGTGACCTTTGCCACCGCGCTTGCGCGCTCGGGCGCCAAGCCAGTCTTTGGTGTGTACGGCACGTTTTTGCAGCGCGCCTACGACGAGCTGTGGCACGACCTGTGCCTCAACGACGCCCCGGCAACCATTTTGGTGTTTGGTGCGTCGATCTTTGGCACCACGTCCGAGACGCACCTTTCGTTCTTTGATATTTCCATGCTGGGCGCTCTTCCCAACATGCACTACTTGGCGCCGGCCTGCATGGAGGAATATCTGTCCATGCTGCGCTGGTCGCTCGACCACCGCGAGCATCCCGTGGCAATCCGCGTACCGGGCATCGGCCTGGCAAGCCGCCCCGATCTGGCACCTGCCGAGGACGCCGACTACAGCGCCGTTCGCTATAACGTGGTGCGTCAGGGCCGCGACGTTGCCGTGCTCGCGCTCGGCGATTTCTTTGAGCTGGGTGAGCGCGTGGCAAACCGTCTGACTGCCGAGTACGGCATCGAGGCCACGCTCGTCAACCCGCGCTTTGCGACCGAGCTCGACCGTGAGTTCCTCGATAGCCTTGCCGCCGAGCATCGTGTTGTCGTCACCCTCGAGGACGGCATCTTGGACGGCGGCTGGGGCGAGCGCGTGGCGTGCTACCTGGCCTGCACGCCCGTGCGCACGCGCACCTTTGGCATCGCCAAGGGCTTCCCCGACCGCTACGACCCCAACGAACTGCTCGCACAGAACGGCATGACGGTCGAGAACATGGCCGCCGAAGCCGTAAGGCTACTCAACGAGTAAAAAACCTCCGCAAGGAAAGCATCCCTGCGGAGGTTTTTATTTTCGCGACGCGATTATCTCAATCTGTAACATCTAGGGCCCGAATTCCCGTCTAACTGTTACAGATCGAGACAAGACATCTTAGTCCCCGACGTTTGTCTCAATCTGTAACAGATAGAGACCTTTTGCCCGTCCAGATGTTACAGATTGAGACATTCGAATTCCCCTAAGGAGATAATCTCGATCTGTAACAGTCACTCGGCAAAAACGGCTGCAGATGTTACAGATCGAGACAAAACAGTAAGGCATGCCGCTGCATCGGCCAGAACCACCACAAAGGTGCCTGTCCCTTTTTGGTAGGTGGAATTACCCATAAGGCAAGTATGTTTCTGAGTTATTTCGTGTTGACCCATTTGAGCGCGATAGGGTATAACTCTACTCAACCGCTAGGGATTTTATTGAGAAAGGTGTTCTACCATGAGCAAGAACCTCTCCCAGCAGGTCGTTCTCGACCGCCGCGGCTTCGTTGCCGCCACCTTCGCAACCGTCGCCGGCCTTGGTCTTGCCGGCTGCTCTGACACCAGCGCCGAGGCCGACAAGGGTTCCGCCGCCGGTTCCTCCAAGAGCTCCGAGGATACCGAGGTTTCCGCCACGCTCGATGCCAAGGCATTCGACAAGCTCGTCAACGACGGCCCCAAGGCCGATGACGACGCCATCGCCGCCAGCACCTGGGCGACGGCCGTCAAGGACGCCGGCGTCTTTAAGATCGGTGGCGTTCAGACCTCCACGCTCTTCTCCCTCCTCAACGAGAAAGACGGTCAGACCCGCGGCTTCGACGCCGGCATCGCGCAGCTTCTGTCCAACTACATCCTGGGCGAGAACAAGGTCGAGATCACCCAGGTGACCTCTGACACCCGCGAGTCGGTCCTGCAGAACGGCCAGGTCGACGCTGTCTTTGCCACCTACACCATTACCGATGAGCGCAAGAAGCTCGTCTCCTTTGCCGGTCCCTACTACTACACCCAGCAGGCTATCCTGGTGCTCGCCGATAACGACGACATCAAGAGCGTCGACGACCTGGCCGACAAGAACGTCGCCGTCCAGTCCGGCTCCAACGGCCCTGCCATCCTGGAGGAGTTCGCCCCCAAGGCCAGCCAGCAGGAGTTCAAGACCGACGAGGAGGCCCGCCAGGCACTCCAGCAGGGTCGTGTTGACGCCTACGTCATCGACAACAACATGCAGCAGAGCGCCCTGGTCCGCGAGCCCGGCAAGTACAAGATTGCCGGCAAGCCCTTCGGCAGCAAGGAGCCCTATGGCATCGGTCTGCCGCTCGATTCCGACGGCGTCGCCTTTGTCAACGACTTCCTTAAGAAGATCGAGGATGATGGCACCTGGACCGAGCTGTGGCAGATCTGCATCGGCGACCGTACGGGCGACACCAATGTTCCCGAGCTGCCCGAGATCGGCGCCTAGGCAGCGAGCCTGGTAACGACCGCAACGAAACCATACGGAAACGCATGATGCGCTTTATTGCGGTAAACTGTTTCCTCACTGAGTTGTCGGGGCTTCCGTACACACGGGAGCCCCTTTCCTTATCGGCGGGAGGTCCGCATGAGTCTCTCCGAGCTCTGGTCGCTCTATGGCCAGAACTATATCGACGCCCTGCTAGCAACCTGGGGCATGACGCTTGAGTCGTTTGCCATCGCCATGGTGCTGGCCGTTGCCGTCACTGTGATGCGCGTGTCGCCGCTCAAGCCGCTGCGCGTCTTTGGCGACCTGTATGTCCAGGTCTTCCGTAACATCCCCGGCATCGCGCTGCTCATCATCGTCGTCTATGCGCTGCCGCCGCTCAAGGTCGTCCTGCCCTACCGCACCTGCGTTATCGTCGCCACGGTCCTTTTGGGCTCGGCCTTTGGCTCCGAGAACTTTATGAGCGGCATCAACACCGTTGGCGTCGGTCAGGTCGAAGCCGCCCGCTCGCTGGGCATGAGCTTCAGCCGCATCCTCGCCAAGATCGTGATTCCGCAGGCGCTGCGCTCGAGCGTGCTGCCCATGACCAACCTCTTTATCGCCGTCATGCTCACCACCGCGCTCGGCAGTCAGGTGCCGCTTAAGCCGCAAGAGCTCACCGGCGTGGTGAGCTATATCAACACGCGCTCGCTCGGCGGCGTCGCCGCGTTCTTTATCTCGGCGCTCGGCTACCTGGGCACGGCCTTTGTGGTGAGCCATATTGGCAACTACATCGATAAGAAGGTGAGGATCCTCCGATGAGCAAGCATTCCTCCCCTGCACTCACCATGCGCGATGCGCTCTACGAGGCTCCCGGCCCCAAGATGCGCGCCAAGATTCGCATCGGCACCGCCATCTCGCTTGTTGCCGTCGCCGCGCTCGTCGCCCTGGTACTGCAGCGCTTTTATGTGACCGGCCAGCTTTCGGTCCACTATTGGTATTTCTTTACGCACCTCACCACCTGGAAGTTCCTGCTTGCCGGCTTTGAGGGCACCGTTAAAGTCGCACTCACCGCCGGCGTCATTGCGCTGGTACTGGGCTTAGCCCTTATGCTCGGCCGCACCAGCGGCATCAAGCCGCTGCAGCTGGTCTGCCGCGTGCTCACCGATTTCTTCCGCGGTGTGCCGAGCCTGCTGTTCATCTACTTCTTCTTTTTGGTGCTGCCCCAGTACAAGATCTCGCTGCCGTCGTTTTGGATGCTCACGCTTCCCGTCGCGCTCGCTGCCGCCGGCGTGCTGGCCGAGATCTTCCGCGCCGGCGTCAACGCCGTGCCGCGCGGCCAGGTCGAGGCGGCCCAGGCACTCGGTCTCTCCAAGGCTAAAATCACCTTTAAAATCGTGTTGCCGCAGGCTATTCGGTTTATCATTCCGTCCTTGATTTCGCAGCTTGTGGTCGTAGTCAAAGACACCACCGTCGCCTACGTGGTGAGCTACCCCGACCTCATGCAAAACGCCCGCGTGCTCATTACCAACTACGACGCCCTCGTGTCGGTCTACCTGGTTATCGCGGTCATCTACATCCTCATCAACGTCGCGATCAACAAGGCCGCTGTCTACGTTTCGCACAAGACCGGTGCGACCATCATCCGCTAACGCTTTACCATTTCGAATCATAAGGAGCCGAGCACCATGGCACAGAGCACCTCTTCAACCGGCAATCAGCCGCTGATCGAGCTCAGACACGTCGATAAGCACTATGGCGATCTACATGTCCTCAACGACATCAATCTCTCGGTCGACCGCGGCGAGGTCGTCGTCGTGATCGGGCCCTCGGGCTCGGGCAAGTCGACCATGTGCCGCACCATCAACCGCTTGGAGACCATCGACTCGGGCGAGATCCTCATCGAAGGTCAGCCGCTTCCGCAGGAAGGCAAAGACCTTGCCCGCATGCGCGCCGAGCTGGGCATGGTATTTCAACAGTTCAACCTGTTTGCACATATGACGGTGCTGCAGAACGTCATGCTGGGGCCGGTCGATGTGCTGGGCGTGTCCAAGGAGGAGGCTCGTGAGCGCGCCATGGACCTGCTGAGCCGCGTGGGCGTGGCCGAACAGGCCGATAAGGTACCCGCACAGCTCTCAGGCGGCCAGCAGCAGCGCGTGGCCATCGCCCGCTCGCTTGCCATGCAACCCAAGGCCATGCTCTTTGACGAGCCCACAAGCGCCCTTGACCCCGAGATGATCAACGAGGTGCTCGAGGTCATGGTCCGTCTGGCCCAGCAGGGCATGACGATGATCGTCATCACGCACGAAATGAACTTTGCCCGCCGCGTGGCCGACCGCGTCGTGTTTATGGCCGACGGCCAGATTGTGGAAACCAGCACGCCCGACGAGTTCTTCGACCACCCCCAGACCAAGCGCGCCCAGGACTTCCTCAACTCCATCAAGGGCCATTAACCAGACCGCCCACCCGCCAGCCATGCCCATCCAAACTCGAAAGTTACACCTATGATCGGAACCCGCACCTCATCGTCCTACACCCCGCATGTCGACGTCGACCCCGCCGACCGTCCGCTCATCCTCGTCGCGCCGCGTTGGGAAGAGGCAAAGCCGTTTTTAAGCGAGACGCTCTCCCCCAACGAGGAAATCGCAAGTGTCTTTGTCGATGCCATTCTTGCCGCCGGCGGCCTGCCGCTGCAGATGTCTATCACCGAGGACATTGAGGTTATCCGTCATTACGTCGATATCGCCGACGGCATCGCTATTCCCGGCGGCCCGGACGTCAACCCCAAGCGCTGGGGCGACGAGCGCCCCTACGACCCCACCCTCTGCTGCGAGATCCGCGATAGCTTTGAGTTTAAGCTGGTCAGCGAGGTGCTCCGCGCCAAAAAGCCGCTCTTTACCACCTGCCGCGGCACGCAGTTGCTCAATGTCGCCACTGGCGGCACCCTGTGCATGGACGTGCCGAGCCTGGGCGCTCGCGAGGGCCGCACGCAGTGGCGCCATACCCACGTGCTCAACGACCCCGTGCATCCCGTCGAGGTCGTGCCGGGCTCGTTGCTGGAGCGCGCGCTTGGCGGGCACAGGCTGATCCAGACCAACTCCGCACACCACTGCTGCGTCGACCGTCTGGGTAAAAGCACGCGCTTGGTCGCCAAAGCAACCGACGGCGTTCCCGAGTGCATCGAAGTCGAAGGCCAGCCGTTCTGCCTGGGCGTACAATGGCACCCTGAGTACACGTGGAAGACGCTCGAGACCGACTTTAACCTGTGGAAGTCGTTTGTCGAGGCTGCTGCCAAGGTAAAGCAAACCCGCTAGTTCGCGAACCGCATAACAGATAAGGGCGCCCCGCCGGCCACATGGTCCGACGGGGCGCCCTTTTGCCTATACGCGGCAGGCACACAGCCCAAGGCTCACAGCCTCTTATTCAGCCGCCTCGCGCAGGGCCGACATCGTTGCCGCATATTGCTGCTGCAGCGCATGCATTCCCTCTCGAGCGCCGTCGACGGCATCGGCGCCGCGCAGCGCCTCGGTCACCACGACCGCCGGCTCGTACAGATTATCGAATCCCAGGTTCTGGCTCACGCCCTTGAGCGTGTGCGCTGCCATAAACGCACCTTCGGCGTCTCCTGCCGCCATGGCAGCCTCCAGTTTGTCCATGCTCTCGTCATCCAAAAACTTGAGGGCAAAGCGGGCAAGCATTTCCTCGCCCATCAGCCGAGCGCACGCGTCATCATAATTGGCGCCAATCTTCTCATACGCCTCACGCATGGAAATCATGGATTAAAACTCCTTTGGTCAAACTAAATCGTGGGAAACGCGACGACGTCGGCGGGGCGTGCCAATGTCTCGGCAATACGGCCTTGCACCTCGAGCAGGCAGTCGAGCAACAGCGGGTTAAAGGTGCCGCACTTACCGTCCAGGATCATCTGGATCGCCTCCTTGTGCGGGATAGCGTCCTTGTACACGCGCACGCTCGTCAGCGCATCATACACGTCGGCCACCGAGACCACCTGTGCGGCAATGGGAATCTCGTCGCCCTTAAGGCCATCGGGATAACCCCTGCCGTCCCAGCGCTCGTGATGCCAACGCGCAATCTGGTACGCATATTCCATAAGCGCATTGCCGACGTGATGGCGGCCCAGCTCAAGCAACATGTCGGCGCCAATCGTAGTATGCGTCTTCATAATCTCGAACTCCTCGAGCGTAAGGCGCCCGGGTTTGTTGAGAATCGCATCGTCGATCGACATCTTGCCGATATCGTGCAGCGCCGAAGCCAGGGCAATCGTGGAGCGTTCCTCATTGTCAAGGAAGACGGTGCCGCTACGCTGGACCAGACAGCCAAGCAGCAGCTCGGTCAGCTTTTCGATGTTCGTAACGTGCCTGCCGCTCTCGCCATTGCGAAGCTCCATGACGCCGGCCATGATGTCAATGAGCATGCGACTGTTCTTGACGCGCTCGTTGTACTGCTGGGACAGCAGGCTCGTCAGGCGGCGCTGTTTGGCGTATAGGCGGATGGTGTTGCTTACACGGCGGCGCACGACACGAGAGTCAAACGGGCGGTTGATATAGTCCGAGGCGCCCAGCTCGTACGCGCGCAGAACCATATCATCGGAATCTTCGCTCGATATCATGATGAAAGGCAGATTGTCGATACCCGATCGGCGCGACAGATCGGCCAGCACCTCAAAGCCGCTTATGCCCGGCATGACAATATCCAGCAGCACGAGCGACAACTCATCGCCATAGCGGTCGACCATGTCGAGCGCCGTACGACCGTTGTCGGCCTCGAGGATGCAATACTCGTCCTTGAGCATCTCGTTGAGAATGGCTCGGTTCATCTCGGAGTCATCGACAATAAGCACCAAAGGCTTTTCGCTTTGGAAGGCTTCGATGGAATCGGCATCGGTCACGACCGTACCGGCTTTTGCCTTAGCGCGGCTCAATAACTGGACAGCGCGGCCAACGCCCTCATCGACCGTCTCGCCATGAATGCGAACGCCACCAACACATGCCGTCAAGCTCACGTACTCATGGCCCGGAACAATCGTGGCATGAACGGCATCGGACACCTGATGCAGGCGACGGGTGAAGTCATCGGAGGGAATATTGGGCATGACAACCACAAACTTGTCGCAGCCATAGCGTACGAGCTCGTCAGTCGAACGAATTCCGCTGCGTATGGCCGTCGCCACAGCACCGAGCGCAAGGTCGCCGGCATGACGGCCACACGTATCGTTGAAGACCCTAAAATCATCAAGGTCGATCACCGCAACGCCGGCATTCATGCGGGCACTACGGAGCTTTTCCTCGTAATATCGGCGATTGCGCACACTCGTCAGCACGTCGGTGTAGACGAGGTCCTCTTCTGCAGCCTCTTGCTCATCGATCGGACGCACCATTAGCAGGACGTGAGGCTCGCCCTCGACCTTTAGAGGACGCAGACGGGCGCGGTACTCAACGCCATCGTTGAGCAGCTGCTCCGTCACCTCATCGGAATCTGTCAAGACCTCAAGACTTGACTGACGCAGACAAGGGCACCGATTGCCAGCGAGCAGGCAGTTAGGCTCGCTCTTAATCTGATCGGCCGACAGCAAACGCACCACGGGGTAGGTCTTCGCGACGCGGGCGACCTCGGCGGCAGCCTCCTCGTCGGTTAGATTGACCTCGTGATTATTGAGCATATGGGGCCCTTTCTATCGTTATACACGGCAACGGTGCATATCAATTGGTACAAGGGTAACATCTAACAGCTGAAGGCAAACGCGCGATTATCGTTACATTTTTATGACCTGGCAAGCGGCGGTAATGGAGCCGCGGGCGCGCGGTTATGGGCGCATTCGTTAACAATGACGAAACGCTAACAGCCCCTCTCCCCGCAGGTCATCGAGCGTGCTAACGCTCCAAGACATCGCGAACGGCATTTGCCGCCGTAACGGGGCGATCGCGCAGACCGTTATGCGCGCCCGGGATCGTCACAAGGGGGCAATCGAGATATTCGGCAGCCGCTCGCGTGCCAGCCTCGCGGGGCGTATCGATCGAGAGCTCGCCGAGAAGCACAGCCGACACCGCCTTTGACGCGCGGGCGCGCTCCCAGTCGGGAGCATATGTCATATTTGTTCCGTATTCATTGGCCATAAAGCAACGACCATTGCGCAGGGCATGTTTGGCTTCCGCTTCGGTCGTCCCAGGAGCCTCGGGGTCCAAGTCGCCGAAAGCTCCCAAGAAAAGCCGGAGCGCCCTTGAAACCTTTCCAGCCGCAATCATATCGAGCAAAATCGGAGCTGCGCCCATGCCGACGCCTTCGGCCGACACAGCCGGCTCATGCAGAATCGCACGGGCAACGAGATGGGGTTCGCTGCGAAGAAGCTCCAACGCCACCAACGTACCGGCGCTGTGCGTAAGCACATTTGTCGGAGCGCCAACGTGTTCGATCACGGCCTGCAGGTCGGCGGCCTGAGTGGAAAGATCATAGCTGCCGTCTGCCGCTTCGCTGCTGCCACCACAGCCGCGACGGTCGTAGGCAATTACGCGGTAGTTACGGCTGAGCTCACAAGCGATGCCGTCGAAAAATGTGCCGTCGACACAAGCGCCGTGCACGCACACCAAGGCAGGAGTATCAGGCGACACATCCGGGCCGGCATATTCGCGACAGGCAATCGTGGTGCCCGCATTCTCGACCGTAAAATCCATGTTGTGCCCCCATCATCAATGCTCATCCAGTTGCACGTCAGTGCGATTGGATGGACCCGCATTGCCTTGCGCCTTGTTAACAGATTAACTGTACCCGACCCGAGGCTTTTCATGGCACGGCATAATGAGCGACGTGAAAAAACGAAACTTGTAAAGCAAGGGCCCGCACCTTGCTTTGGAGCCGATGCTATGCTTAGGCACAATTGTCTTGAGGAGCATATGCCTATGTCTACGTTTTTGAATGCCAGCCCCATCTTTGGGCCCGTCCGCAGCCGTCGTCTGGGCCTTTCGCTCGGCGTCAATATGATGCCGGCCAGCGGCAAGATCTGCACGTTCGACTGCATCTACTGCGAAAACGGCCTCAACGCCGAGCGCCCCTGCCATGAGCCGTACAACACAGCTGCCGTGGTACTCGACGCGCTCGAGGCAAAGCTGCGCGAGATGGCAGCCGAGGGCGAGCTCCCCGATGTAATCACCTTCGCAGGCAACGGCGAGCCCACTGCCGCACCGGAGTTTCCGCAGGCCATCGCCGGCGCCGTCGCGCTTCGCGACGAGCTTGCCCCAAACTCCAAGATCGCCGTGCTCTCCAACGGCACGCGCGCCGACCGCCCCGAGGTGCACGACGCGCTCATGATGGTCGACGACAACATCCTCAAGCTCGACACGGTCGACCCGGCGTTTATCCAGCTGCTCGACCAGCCCGTTGGCCCCTACGATGTAGAGCACCAGGTCGAAACGTTCGCGAGCTTTTACGGTCACGTTATTATCCAGACGATCTTTTTGACCGGCGAGTATCAGGGCAAGCTCATCGACAACACCGGCGAGGAGTACGTTGCCCCCTGGCTCGCAGCGCTCGAGCGCATTCGTCCGCAGGAGGCGACCATCTACACGGTGGCGCGCGAGACGCCGGTCGCCGGCCTTGCCAAAGCGGCGCCCGAAGTGCTCGACACGATCGCCACACGCGTGCGCGCCCTCGGCATCCCTTGCCAGGTGAGCTACTAGCAAAACCACGCAGCAGCTAGTGTCCGCCACCCCGCTCCATCAGTTGCGGTGATATAGTTCCTGTTTATGCTGTTAAACCGCTTAAATCGGAACTATATCACCGCAACTTTTATGGACGCATGGGTGGGCTATACTAGCTGCGGATGAAAGGAAGTTAGCCATGTATGACAAAGGACCCGTACCCGGACGCAACGACGCTTGCTGGTGCGGCAGCGGCAAGAAATACAAGAAATGCCATAGCGCCTTCGATGAGCGCCTCGAGCGCTTGTGGGAAGAGGGCTGGGAGGTTCTGCCCCGCACGCTCTACAAGACGCCCGCCGATATCGAGGGCATCAAACGCTCGGCCGCCATCAACGTGGGCGTGCTCGATTACGTAGGCGAGCACATCGCCGCGGGCATGACCACCAACCAGATCGACCAGATGATCTACGATTACACCGTCGAGCACGGCGGCACGCCGGCCGACCTCAACTACGAGGGCTACCCCAAGAGCGTGTGTACCTCGATCAACGACGTCGTCTGCCACGGTATCCCCTGCGATGCGGACGTGCTGCACGAGGGCGACATCATCAACGTGGACTGTTCCACGATCCTGGACGGTTACTTTAGTGATTCGAGCCGCATGTTCTGCATCGGCGAGGTCTCTGCCGAGCGCCAGCGCCTGGTCGACGTCACCCGCGCCAGCGTGGAGGCGGGCTTGGCAGCCGTCAAGCCATGGCTGCCGCTGTCCGTTATGGCCGAGGCCGTGCAAAAGACGGTCGAGGACGCCGGCTTTAGCGTGGTGCGCGAGTACGGCGGACACGGCATCGGTAAGGAGTTCCACGAGGACCCGTTTGTGGGCTTTACCACCGAGGCGCCCGATGTGGACACCATCATGGCTCCGGGCATGGTCTTTACCATCGAGCCCATGGTCAACGCCGGAGCGCCCGACATTAAGATTAGCAAGGGCGACGGCTGGTGCGTACGCACCAAGGACGGCAGTGATTCGGCCCAGTGCGAGGTACAGCTCGTGGTGACCGAGGATGGTTACGAACTGCTGAGCTGGTAGCCGTGGATGCGCCGGATGCTGACGGGCACGCTCGTCTTGCATCCGGCGTTTTATTTGAACGTTTTGCCTGATATTACCTGCCAAAATAAACCTGTCCCTTTTTGGCAGGTCGAGCGGAGAGGACTGCTTGTGAACATCCTGGTTTTGTTGCCCGTCAACGACCGTCACCGCGCGATTCTTGAGTCGAGCGCTCCGGGCGAGGACTTTATCTACACGAGCGCCGAAGCCGCCACGCGCGAGCAGGTCGCCAACGCCGACGTGATCTTGGGCAACATAGACCCTGCCCTGCTTACCGCATGCGAGCACCTCCAGCTGCTGCAACTGCAGACCGCGGGCTATGACGACTACCTTGCCGCCGGCACCGTGCCGGCCGACGCCAAACTGTCTTGCTCGGTGGGCGCCTATGGCCAGGCCGTGAGCGAGCACATGTTTGCCATGGTCCTTTCCATGATGAAGCGCCTGCCCGACTATCACGACTTGCAGCGCGAGCATCGCTGGGAGGATTTAGGGCCGGTCACCTCGCTCAAAAACGCCAACGTGCTGGTGCTGGGCGCGGGCGATATCGGTGGCCACTTTGCCACGCTCTGCCGCGGCATGGGCGCGCACGTCCGCGGCATCAAGCGCCATCCGCTCGTCTACCCCATTGTGTTTGAGGACATGGACGGCATGGACGCCCTGTCCGAGCGCCTGGCCGAGGCTGACATCGTCGCATCCTTTATGCCCAGCACGCCCGAGACCCGCGGCCTGGCGAACGCCGAGTTCTTCGCCGCGATGAAACCGGGCGCCTTCTTTGCCAACGGCGGCCGCGGTGACCTCGTGGTTGCCGACGACTTGGTTGCCGCTCTGGAG
>URNC01000038.1 GCA_900549065.1 uncultured Collinsella sp.
TGCGACACAACTGGTGTGTCCATCCTCGCAGTATCCGGTTCTCAAGGTGCACGCCTTCGCGGCTCATCCGGTTCCACCGGGCCGCGCGGCAAGGAGATATATTGCCAGACCGCGAAGCCCTGTGGGACGTCAATTCCACTCTTCACAAGTCCTACACAACATATTGCTTTCTATAGGTAATAGAAAGACTGGTGCGGATCTTCCGCACGTATCAGATGATGACCCTTTGGTTCAGGAATATATAGAGATCGGTCACCTGTAAGTGTTTATCTACCCGCGCTTTTAGCAATGTAAACCGCGCCTCAGATAAAAAGAGGGAGCGCCGCGCACAACGCGACACTCCCCTAGCGATTCAAGAGAATCTATTAGGCCTCGAGAGCCTTCTTGGCGATGGTAGCCAGCTCGTTGAAGGACTCGATGTCCTCGTAAGCCATCTGGGCCAGGACCTTGCGGTCGAGCTCGATGCCGGCAACCTTCAGGCCGTGCATGAACTGAGAGTAAGAGATGTCGTTCAGGCGAGCAGCAGCGTTGATACGAGTGATCCAGAGAGAACGGATCTCGCGCTTCTTGTTGCGGCGATCACGATACTGATACTGCAGGGAGTGCTGGACCTGCTCTTTAGCATGCTTGTAAGTACGCGAAGCGGCACCGTAGTAACCCTTCGCACGGTGCATAACGGTACGGCGCTTCTTCTTGGCGGCAACAGCGCGCTTAATACGTGCCATGTTCTATCAACTCCTAGACGGTAAAACGAAAAACGGGAACGCGAACTTAGGCGAGACGCGACTTGATGACCTTCCGGTCGGCAGCGGCGATCTCGGTCTCCTGACGGAAGCCACGCTTACGCTTGGTGGACTTCTTGCTCAGGATGTGGCTCTTGAAAGCCTTGGCGCGCATAAGCTTGCCGGTACCAGTCTTGCGGAAACGCTTCTTGGTGCCGCTGTGGGACTTCATCTTAGGCATGAAATACTCCTTAATCGGTTACAGAACACTAGTTACTTGGTATCGCTTGCCGCTTTATCCTCATCGAAGGCGCCCTTAATCGGGGCGAGCAGCATAAGCATGTTACGGCCTTCCATCTTAGGCTTGGACTCGACCGTAGCGTAAGGCTTGAGATCCTCGGCGAGACGCTCGAGAACGTTAAGGCCCTGCTCCGGGTGAGCCATCTCACGGCCGCGGAACATGATGGTGATCTTAACGCGCGCGCCCTTCTTGAGGAAACGCAGAACGTGGCCCTTCTTGGTCTCGTAGTCGCCAACGTCGATCTTGGGTCGGAACTTCATTTCCTTGACCTCGACCTTGGACTGGTTCTTACGAGCAGCCTTGGCCTTCATGGCCTGCTGGTACTTGAACTTACCGTAGTCCATGACCTTGCAGACCGGCGGCTCCGCGTTGGGAGCGATCTCGACCAGGTCGAGACCCTGATCGTCGGCGACGCGCTGAGCATCGCGGATGGCGAACAGGCCGAGCTGAGAGCCATCGACGCCAATCAAACGGCACGAAGATGCAGTAATCTCGTCGTTGATGCGGGTGTCATCAGACTTAGCTATTTTCCCTACCTCCATTCATAAAAAAAATAACCCGGCGCTTCTCAGCAACCAGGTCGTACACATAGACATCCTCGATTTGAGGAAGAGAATCTAATTTGTATGACCAGTCAGCTGCTCATTGGCGCCAAAAGGTGGGAACCCTCGGGTTCCTCTTTAGGGCATTGCGGAAACAACGCCTTGCGAATAATAACACGTACAGCGCGTTATCACATTACGTACACGAAAAAGGGGGCCGCAACCCCCTTGAAGCGCAGGTGCATGTATGGTGCCCGAGGCGAGACTCGAAGGGACTTCGCTTCGCGAAGCCCCGGGCTTCGGGCGCATGACGCCCTCGCCACGCTCCGCTACAAACAGGCCACAGGCCTGTTTGCTTAACGCTCCGCGCGCTCACGCGAGTTCGGCACGAAAAAGGGGGCCTTGACCCCCTTGAACGCTCACTTGCATGTATGGTGCCCGAGGCGAGACTCGAACTCGCACGTTGTTGCCAACGGTGGATTTTGAGTCCACTGCGTCTGCCAATTCCGCCACTCGGGCACGTAATGCGTGAGTTAGTTTATCACAGCTTTCTACCGATTAGTCCGAAAATGGAACTTCGAGCATTTCGATGAGTTCGACCGTGCGTAGCATCTCGCGCTGACGGCATCCGCGACCGTCGACCGAAGCCTCACCCATCTGGTTATCGTAAGGGTCCTCGCGCATGCCGTCGAAAGAGGGCTCAAACTCTGCCTGGAATCGATTGTTGGCCACCATACGCCATGGGTCGAGATTGCCAAAGTAGTGACGGCGGCGCCACTCCTCCCCCATCCTGCAAGCAGAAGATCCAAATGACACGTCGGCGTTGAGCCAACCGGTCTGCGGCGTATAGAACTCTGCCCAGTCGTGCGACCCCACCGAATCGGGCGCAACGTAGAGGCCGCTCTGCCAACGGGCAGGCACGCCCGCGATACGGCACATGGTGATAAACGTGAGCGCCATAACGCCGCAATCGCCGCGGAGCGAATGCGCGCAGTCATCGGCAATAGATCCCAAAAGCAAGTACGGCGGCTGATAGCGATAGTCGATATACTGCGTCAGGTAATCATAGATAGCACGGGCGCGATCGAGCGGATCCTCGAGTCCGCCAACAACGCTGGCCGTCAGCTGCTGCAGATACGGCGTAAATGCAATGTGCGGACGGTCCTCGGAAATATCCTCGGGCAGAGGCGCGTCCATACGCGGATGAACCGGAAGTGTGCCACCGTAGACATCACAATAAGCAGCATCGATGTGATAACGATAAGTCACCGAGAATGAGCGCTCACTCGAAGAAGACCACGAGGCGGTACGCGCCGAAGCGTTCGCGGGAGCAACAGCACCCTCCGGCGTCATGTCGAGAATCTCGACCTGAGACTGTTGGCGGCAGGTGGCGGCTACGGGAAGCCAAGCGCGAACGGTCTCCCCCTCTAGAGCGCCGGGGACAGACAAGGACGCCTTAAGCGTAATAACGCGAGTCAATCCGTTTTGTGACTCCATCTCCTTGAGCATCTCGTTGCGCAGTGCAATTCCGTCCGTAGGATCGGGACGCATGCCGGGGACCTCTTTGGGATATACGCGAAGCGAATCGAGGAAGTTGTCGAGAACGAACAGCTCGCCATCGATAAAGCGCCAGTCAATACGCTTACGGTCAATCAGATCGTCAAACTGCTCCTCGGTAAACTCAGGCCACTCCTCGCGAATCATCGCAATAGCCCGATCGCGCGACACCGAAAAATGAAGCGGCGTCTCAAGCATGCGATACCGCTCGGCACGAACGCAGGCAGCAAGCGAGGGATCGGGATTCTGCCCCAAAAGACGATCACAAGCCGCAACAGCCTGCGTCAAATATCCGGCATCCTTGAGACGAAGAATCTCGGGCGGCAGTCCAATATCGAGATGACGGAAATCATCACAGCAAACATCAACAGAGCAACCAACAGGACCCTCGTCAATGACCTTCCCATCCGAAGGCAGCACATTAATAACAGCCATACCAAACTCCAAGTCATTAGAACTCTTGAAGCCCATTGTAGCGAGATAAAAAAGAAAGCCCCAATAAAGGAACCCTCAACACCGATAAACGGTACCTCTAAAAATGAATTCAGCCCAGTAACCCTGTAGCGAGTTAACGAAGGAGGCCCCGTTTCCCCGGAGCTGATTCCGTCGCGCGACTTCTGGCGATGCCAGGTGAGCGCGAGGGAAACAGCGTAGGGAAAACGGGGCCTCCGGCGGGAAGTTAAACCGCTACTTACGCCTTGTTGACGGAGCCAAACTCCTCCATGAGCTCCTTGGTGCGGGCAACGATGTTGTCGCGACCAGGCTTGAGGAGCTTGCGGGGGTCAAAGCCCTTGCCCTGCTGATCCTTGCCAGCCTCGATATACTCGCGAACGCCCTTGGCGAAGACGAGCTGCAGATCGGTGTTGACGTTGATCTTGGAGATACCCAGGGAGATGGCCTTCTTGATCTGATCCTCGGGGATGCCGGTGCCACCGTGCAGGACGAGGGGCAGGTCGCCGGTCTGAGCCTTAATCTCGCCCAGGCGCTCGAAGGAAAGGCCAGCCCAGTCGGCGGGATACACACCGTGGATGTTGCCGATGCCGCAGGCGAGGAAGTCGACGCCCAGGTCAGCAATCTGCTTGCACTCAGCAGGATCAGCGAGCTCGCCGCTGGAGGTCACGCCGTCCTCGGTGCCGCCGATGCCGCCGACCTCGGCCTCGATGGACATGCCCTTGGAGTGGGCAAGCTCAACGAGCTCCTTGGTGCGGTCGAGGTTAAGCTGGAAGGTCTCCTCGTGAGAGCCGTCATACATGATGGACGTGAAGCCGGCCTCGATGCACTTGAAGCAGTCCTCGTAAGAACCGTGATCGAGGTGAAGGGCGACGGGAACGGTAACGCCCGTGGCCTCGACGGCAGCCTTGACCATGTCGGCGCAGACCTTGAAACCGCCCATCCACTTAGCGGCACCAGCGGTGCACTGAAGGATCAGCGGAGATTTGGCCTCCTCGGCGGCCTGGAGAATAGCCAGGGTCCACTCGAGGTTGTTGGTGTTGAAGGCACCGAGACCGTACTTGCCGGCCTCGGCCTTCTTGAGCATGTCTGCTGCGTTGACGAGCATAAAAGAAACCTCCTGTAAGGTTGCTCCGATAACGCCTGAGATTTTACCACGACATACCCGAGCATAAACGTTCGTTTGTTCACGAATACCATCCGATTGGACAAATTTTGACCGTTTGCCCCACAGAATCGACCCACTGGGGAAAATAGCTTGACGATTGAGCGGTCTTCGTGGTTCGAAAGACGGCTTCAAGCCTACATCTGCATAAACGGGTTCTGCATAAGTTCGCGCGCCATCGTGGTCGAATCGCCATGGCCCGTCAAGCAAACGGTATCGGGCGGAAGCGTCTTGGCAAGTTTGGAGAGCGAGCGCATAATCGCCGCCTCGTCACCGCCGGAAAGATCGGTACGACCGTGACTGCCCGGGAAAAGCGTGTCGCCCACAAAGGCGATGTTCCCCTGCTCGGTCGCGGCGAACAGGACGATGCCGCCCGGCGTATGCCCCGGCGTCTCGATCACCTGCAGGCAGACGTCGCCCACCTCGATTGTATCGCCCTCGGCAAGCAAACGCGTCGGCTCACCCGGATCGGGCGTCTCGATACCCCACATGGCGCGCTGCTCCTCGATATTTGCGCGAGGTACCGTCACGTCCTTAGCGCACAACTCATATAGTGCGCTGTCGCCAACGACAGCTCGAACCCCGGCAACCCCGCCAACATGGTCGGCATGACCGTGCGTGCAGACAGAGCCGAGCACGCGCACCTCGGGATGCGCGGTGCGGATATGCTCCACAAGACGCTCGCCCTCCCACGCCGGATCGACGATTAAGCACTCGTCATTCGAAATCACGGCGTAGCTGTTGGTCTGAATCGGGCCGTTGACGAGCGCCTCAATCGAAGCCGCGCCTCGGGGTGTCAGGTCCAAAGTCATATCGCCCATGCGCATACCCTCCTTCTAAAATACGTTCGAGGCACCAAACGATGCCTCGAACGTAACCAATATCTATGATGCTGAGAGGCTCTCGCACCTACACACGGCGCTTGAGTTGCGCTCCGCCCTCGCCGGGCATAAGACGGCGAGCGTCGTAGACCGAGTCGACGCTGCTGATGGAAGCCAGCAGCGGATCCAGGCCGCTCGCATCCGAAATCTCGACCATAAAGCGCAGGGTCGCAATACCCTCGCGGTTGGTCGAGGTGGCGGCGGAAAGGATATTGCCGCCTGCATCGCCAATGGCAATGGTGACGTCCTTGAGCAGGCCCATGCGGTCCAGGCACTCGACCACGATCTCGACCTGGAAGAGAGTGTCGGCAGCACCATCCCACTCTACGTCAATCATGCGCTCGGGGTGCTCCATGAGGCCCTTGACGTTGGGGCAGTTGGCGCGATGCACCGAAACGCCACGACCGCGCGTGATGAAGCCAACGATGTCGTCGCCCGTCACGGGGTTACAGCAATGAGCCAGACGGACCAGCAGGCCGCTGTTGCTCTCGCCCTTGACGATAATGCCGTTACTGGCGCTCTTACCGCGCTTTTGCGGCTTGCGGTTGGATCCGCGGGCAGGCTGCTTTACGACCTCGGCGATAGCCTCGGCCTTGGTGAGCTGTTCCTCGGGCTTGGGGTCCAAGATTTGCTCGACCTTATTGCCCACAGCGCGCGGGGCAACCTTGCCCGCGCCAACGGCTGCAAAAAGGTCCTCGAGCTGCTTGAAGTTAAACTGCTCCGCCACGGCGTTGAGCGCACGCGTGGATCGTGGCGTAGAGATGCCATACCCGCGCTTACGCAGGTCCTTGGCCAGTATATCGCGGCCGGCGGCAGCGTCGTCGTCCTTGGTCGCGGCGGCGAAATAACGGCGAATCTTTGACTTGGCCGAAGGTGTCTTGACGATCTTGAGCCAATCGCGCGACGGCTTAGAGCTCTTGTTAGTCAGAATCTCGACACGGTCACCCGTCTTGATCTCGTGCGTGAGCGGCGCCACCGCACCGTTGATCTTGGCGCCGACACAGTGGTTACCGACCTCGGTATGAACGGCGTAGGCAAAGTCGAGCGGTGTAGAGCCGGCACGAAGCGCCATGACCTCGCCCTTGGGCGTAAAGACAAAAATTTCCTGGTCGAACAAGTCGACCTTCAGCGAATGCAGGTATTCCTTGGCATCGGTGATCTCGTCAGACGCCGCCCAGTCGAGTGAGTGCTTGAGCCAGTTGATCTGGTCGTCCAGACGCTGCGCATCGTTAGTCTTGGAGGCAGACGATCCGCCCGACTTCTTATACAGCCAGTGGGCAGCGATGCCGTACTCGGCCTGCTCGTGCATTTCGTAGGTTCGAATCTGAATCTCGAGCGGACGGGCCGTGGGGCCGATAACCGTCGTGTGAAGCGATTGGTAGTTATTGACCTTGGGCATGGCGATATAGTCTTTAAAACGACCGGGCATGGGATGCCACAGGGTATGCACGGCACCAAGCGTGGAATAGCAATCGCGCACCGAATGAGTGATGACGCGCAGCGCCACCAGGTCGTAAATCTCGGAGAACTCCTTGCCCTTGCGCTTCATCTTTTGATAGATGGACCAATAGTGCTTGGAACGACCGTTGATCTGGAAGCCCTCAAGACCAATGCGATTGAGCTCATCGGTGAGCGTCTTGATGGTCTCGGCCAGATAACGCTCGCGAACCTCGCGCGACTCGGATACCATGCGCGAGATGCGCTGGTAGGCATCGGGCTCCAAGTAGAAAAAGGACAGATCCTCGAGCTCCCACTTGATTGAACTCATGCCCAGGCGGTCGGCCAAAGGCGCGTACACGTCCATGGTCTCGCGTGCCTTAAACAGGCGGCGGTCCTCGCGCAGAGCGGCAAGCGTGCGCATGTTATGCAGGCGGTCGGCGAGCTTGACGATGATGACGCGGATGTCCTTGGACATGGCGAGGAACATCTTGCGCAGCGTAAGCGCCTGCTTCTCGTCCATGCTGTCGACTTCAATGTTGGTGAGCTTGGTCACGCCGTCGACGAGCCCCGCCACGGTTTCGCCAAACAGACCCGAAACATCGGCAAGCGAGGTCTCGGTGTCCTCGACGGTATCGTGCAGCAACGCGGCGCACACCACATCGCAGTCCATCTTGAGGTCAGCCAGAATGATAGCTACCTCGACGGGATGGTTAATGTACATCTCACCCGAGCGCCGCTTTTGGTTGCAGTGCTTCTCGGCAGCAAAGCAGTAGGCCTGCTCCACCTTGGAGAAGTCGTCCTCGTTCATATATTTGAGGCACAGACGCTCCAGCTTGTCGTAGCTGTCCGCCATAATCTCGGGCGGCAGCTCATCGGCATGCTTATAGTGCTCCATCTCCGAAAACGGCTGGAGGGTGGAATCATGGGCGGTACGGGCTGCGGCGTCCATCGAGGTCCCCTTCCCCTAGGCCCGCGGTACGATCGGGCGGTTAACTTTGGCTAGCATATCAGAAGCGCACGAATCGAGTGCCCAGCTCCGAAAAGCCGTGAACTCCATGCGCGAGCGCAAGCCCTCCAAATAGCGAATTGACCTGCTTAATTGCACGCGACCGGGGTTTTCCGCCATCGCGATGCGACGCGTATCGTCAAACCCCGAAACGCGGCAGAAACCGAGTTCTTCGAAGATTCCCAGGCCGCTTTCCACTGAGCGCTCGTCGACCGGCGTGCGGGCATCGATGGCAAGACACATCTGCGCAATGTCGATATCGCTCGCGCAGAATGAATCGTCCCCCGTCTTGCCACGGTTGGAGCGCCACATGGTCTGCAGCGCTCGATAGAGCGTGACAAGCTCATCGCGCTCGGGCGCGTAACAATCGAGCAGGCGCTCATTAATACGAGCGTCACGCGACGAATAGAGCAGGTGAATCACGGCGGGCTGTCCATCGCGACCGGCACGGCCACTCATCTGGTTAAACTCAATCGCACCAAACGGCATGTGGTAGAGCACGACATGACGGATATCGGGTAGGTTGACGCCCTCACCGAAGGCCGAGGTTGAAACGATGCAGCTGAGACTTCCGTCTCTAAAGGCTTCCTCAACACGGCGGCGATCGGAGCGCGCAAGCCCGGCGTTATAGAACGCGATCTGGGTCGCACAGTCGGGCACGCGTTTGCGCAACGTCTTGGCAAGCGCCACGGACTGGTCGCGTGAGTTCACGTAGATAACGGTCTTCTCCCCCGTCGCCACGATCGACACCAGGCGATTTTCGCGGCTCGCAAGGTCTCGGTCATCCTCGAGCTGCAGGTTCTCGCGCACCGTCTCGTCGACCACCGTACGGGTAATCGGTAGCACGCGGGCGAGCTCGGCCACAACCGGAGCCGTTGCGGTGGCAGTCGCGGCCATGACAACGAGGTTGCCCAGGGCCTTGAGAATATCGGGCATGTCGAGGTATGCGCTCCGGTCACCGCCCTTGGCAAGACCGGCATGGTGTGCCTCATCGATAACGACAAAGCCGATACGTCCAGAACGCGCAAAGCGATCGCGATGGATGGAAAGGAACTCAGGCGTCGTGAGAACGATGCCGGTGCGACCCGAAGCCAGGCCGGCAAACACGTCATCGCGCGCGGCCTCCACGGTCTCGCCGGTCAGCACGCCTACGCCAATGCCGAGCGCGGCCATCGTCGACGAGAGGTGATAGGCCTGGTCGGCAACGAGCGCGCGCAGCGGATAGACAAAGATACTCGCACGCCCGCGAAGAACCGCCTCGCGCGCGGCATGCACATGGAAGATAAGAGACTTGCCGCGCCCCGTTCCCATAACGGCCAGAACACTTTGGTGATCGGCCAGGGCATCGAGCGCCTCGACCTGCGCGCGGTGCGGCTGGTTCGATCCGATAAAGCTGTGAATGAGTGAGCGCGTGAGCTCGGTATAGGAAAGCTGGGCAAGCGTCTCGCGTTTACGCGACTCCAGGCGCAGCCCAGAATCCGCCGGTTGTACGCCGCGGCGAAGCTCACATGCCGGGTCGTCAACGCTGGGCGCCGTGGTATCGCGGACCAAGACATCCTTAATCATGAGCTTTGGCTTTACGCGACCTTGCCAATGCTCGGCAACGGCCTCGAACACCAAGTCGACAGCGCTGTCGCAATTGATAAGCCTATCGATCTGCGGCACGCGAAACATGATTGCCGGCACGCTCGCGGCTCCATCCGTCGCCACGAAGCGCATATGCTCGCCGGTCTTGCCCACCACGGCGCGATCGCACATCGTCACGCCCTCGGCAGCCAGCAGCGGCACCTTATTACCCTGGCCAAACGGCTCAAGGCGGGAAATCTGCTCGATGGTCTCGATATTCAATTCGGAAAGGTCAACCGTGGCGGCAACCTCGTCGGTGTTCTCAAAGTCCTCGGCGGGAAGCTCGGACAACACGGCGGAAAGGCGACGACGAAACTCATCGAGCTTAGACGCCTCGATGGTCACGCCCACCGCACCGGCATGTCCGCCGCGGCGAATCAGCAGGTCGGAGCAGCGCTCGACGGCTTCGAACAGGTTGACCTTGCCCACCGAGCGACCCGAGCCACGTGCTATACCGTCCTCGATAGAGAAGAGCAACGCCGGCACGTGATATCGGTTGGTAAGGCGGCTCGCCACGATGCCCTTAACGCCCTCGTGCCAGCCCTCGCCACCCACGACGATTGCGCGACCGCCATCATAGGTCTCCTCGACCTTTGCCATGGCATCACGCGTGAGCTCCGCCTCAATCTCGCGACGCTGACGGTTGATCTCCTCGAGCTCGGCCGCCAGTGCACTTGCCTCGATAGGATCGCGGGCAAGCAGCAGGTCGAGCGCCAGCTTGGGATCGGCCATGCGGCCGGCGGCGTTTAAGCGGGGAATGAGCGAGAACGATAGACCGTCCGCCGTAATGGTAGAAAGGTCGGCCTTGGCGAGCGCTGCAAGCGCGATGTAGCCGGGACGAGCCGTCACGCGCATCTGTTGGATGCCCTCGGCGACCAACGCGCGGTTCTCGGCCGTCAATGGCATCATGTCGGACACGGTGCCCAGCGCCGCAACCTCAATCAGCGAACGCCAATACGACGGCTTGCCCAGACGCTCGCCCAAAACCTGCACCAGCTTGAGCGCCACGCCAGCACCGGCAAGCTCGCGCGAGGGGCCCTCATCCTCGAGCTTGGGGTCGGTCAGGGGCACGCCCTGCGGCACCTGGTCGGACGGCTCATGGTGGTCCGTAACCACCAGATCGATTCCCAAGCTCTCCAGATAGGAGACCTCATCCTTGGCCGCGATACCGTTATCGACGGTCACAATCAGATTGGGTTGGGCGAGCTCGTTGACGCGATCGAGCGCGGCGCGCGAAAGGCCATAACCCTCGTCAAAGCGGTGCGGGATAAACGGTGTGACATCGGCGCCAAACGTCCGCAGCGCCTCGGTCAACAGGCAGGTCGATGTAATGCCGTCAACGTCAAAATCACCAAAGACGGCGATACGCTCGCGGTTGCGGATGGCGCGTTCGACACGATCGGCAACAACTGACATGCCCGGAATGACGAGCGGATCGGCCCAATCACGGTCGAGCGAAGGCGTCAGAAATAGCTGTCCCTCCTCAATCGAGGCAATGCCGTGCGCAACCATAATGCGCGCCACCAGCCTGGGTATGCCCAGGCCAGCCGAAAGCTCCTTTTCGAGCTCGGGGTTTTGCCGAGCGACCGCCCAGCGATGCGTCGTCTTAAGCGATGACATGAGCGCCCACCCCCGATAGGGGCAGGTCGCCGCGATACCTCTCACGGTTCATAGCGATGAGTCCTCTGTGTATGCCCACTTCGGCAGGCAGATCTGTTGAACGGGTTTATTATACCGTGCGGCACGGACGCAGAGCCTCGCAGCACGCCGTGGTTTCGGTAAACGATGCCGGTAATACCCTCGAAATAATCGAGCGTTTCTAACGCACGGATGCATGCGAGCGTCTAGCATATCCATTCAAAACGGATTTACGAGCAAAGGGAGTCACAAGAGCAGATGAAGCAATGGGTTGGACTGGGAAAGTTCCTCGCGGGGCATATGCAGGTCATCGTTCCGATTTGCGTAACGCTCGGTGTGCTCTTTCCCCAGCAGATCGGCGTACTCAAGCCCATCGTTCCCGCTCTCTTCGCCTTTATGACGTTCCAAGGCGCGCTCAGCAACACCTTCCACCAGGTAGCCGAGGTGTTCCGCCGTCCGCTGCACCTGATTTTGGCGCTGCTCGTCTCGGCGGTGCTTATTCCCATAGCAGCTTATGCCATGGGATCGCTGTTCTTTGGCTCCAACCCCAACCTTGTCTGCGGCATCGTGCTCGAGTACAGCGTACCCGTGGCAGTCACTGCCTTTATGTGGATTAGCATGTTCGGCGGCAACGGCCCGCTCGCGCTCACCATTATCCTGACGTCCTCGGTTATCTCGCCTGTGACGATTCCGCTCACGCTGAAGCTCTTGCTGGGTGCCACCGTCTCGATCGATGTGCCGAGCATGATGCAGGACATGGCCTTTATGATCGCCATCCCCGCCGTGCTCGGCATCGTGATCAACGAGCTCACGCGTGGATGGGGACACGAGAAGCTCTCCCCCGCGCTCTCGCCCGCCTGCAAGTTCATGATGATGGGCGTTATCGCCTCAAACTCCACCGCCATGAGTGAGTACGTGCTGCACATGAACGCGGTGCGTCTGGAAGTCGCCCTCTTTATTTTGACCTTCGCCATCAGCGGCTTTGTCGTCGGTTTTCTGGTCGCCCGTGCGCTGCATCTGCCATATAGCGAGACGACTACCATGTGCTTTACCTGCGGCATGCGTAACATCTCTTCGGGCGCCGTCATCGCCACACAGTACTTTCCAGGCGAAGTCGTGTTTCCCGTCATGTGCGGAACGCTGTTTCAGCAGATACTCGCCTCGTTTATCGGGCATCTCTTTGAGCGTCTGACCGACGAGGAGCGCGCCGCCCAGCGCAAGCGTGTCGAGGCCGGCCGCGACGCCATGGCGCGCTAGACTGTCCGCATTACACGGGTGTTAATCTTGCTATACGAGCGTTTCCAGATGCGCACGCAAGCGCTCAGCATCGATATCGAGCGTTGTCTCGGCATTGACCTGGGCCAAACGATAGCCGACAAAGTAGGGCGAAACCACCCAACGCGGCAGCGCCTTGGCAATGGTCCGACCGCCCAGGTGATAGAAGAACAAGTTGTACGACTCTGCGCGACCACCGTGGTGCTCGTTCAGGATATAGCGCAGAGCCACCTGGATCGCATCGGCGAAGAGATCTGCCTCGGCTTGGTCTCTTGTGTCATCGCTGGCGGCAATTCCCTGCGGGGCTGAAACGTTGACCTCAAAGAACCCCATGATCGGTTCGGTTGAGATGTTGGCCGCGATTCTCCCCTGTTGCCAGACATTGATGCCTTCGAAATTGGCGGAAGTCAACGAAGCATAGCCGTCTTCCTGCTCCAAACCCACAATCTGCATGTGCGGATGAACGAGACTACCGCCCGAGAGAGGACCCTTGTTCTTGTACATGAGCACGCTTCGATACTGCTGTGAATCGATCATCTGCTGCCAGCAATCCAGGGCAAACCTCATCACATGGTGGAGTTCATCTGGCTCATAGGTCGCCAGGTCGGCATCGTGATCGGCTGACTCGATCAGCACGGTTTGACGGGTGGCGCACAGGGTTTTGAACTTATTCTCGAGCCAGATGCAGTCGCCGTCGCGCCGGATGATATTGGCGAGTCCCTCGGTATCGCAAAAGGGGCACGCGGTGCCAGGGCGCCGGTTGTCGTCGGGCTTGCCGCTCGCCTGCTGAACGTCAAATACCAGCGCCACGGGTTACGCCTCCAGCGGCACGATCTTGGTGCCATGGAGCTCGGAGACGCCCAATGCCGCCGCCACGGTATCGCGGTTGGCCGTGGAAATGCCGCCGCCGGGAAGGATGGTCAGGCGGTCGCCCGCATACTCGACAAGACGCGATAGGTGCTCCAGATTGTCCTCGATCGGCGTTCCGGCAGCACCACCATGCGTCAGGATACGCGTGATGCCACAGTCGGCGAGCGTGTCGACAGCATCGATCTGAGCCTCGGGCGAGAGCTGGTCAAACGCCATGTGGAAGGTGATGTCAATGGGCTCACGCTTGCACTCCTCGGTCGCGCAGCCCGCAGCCATCACGAGGGCGCCGAGCGTAAGTTCATCGAGCGCCCATCCGCCGGCACAAGGCTTGCAGCAGCCAAAGACCAAGCCGTCGGCGCCGGCGCTCACGGCAAGACCCAAGTCCATCTCCATCATGCGCAGCTCGTCCTGGTTGTAGTGAAAGTCACCACCACGCGGGCGAATCATGCACATCACTCGCGCATCATGCTCGTGAGCGTAACTGACTGTATTGCTAATAACACCGGCGGAAGGCGTGGTGCCACCGACGGCGAGGTTGTCACACAGCTCAATGCGCCCCGCACCGGCCTCGATGGCCGCCGGCACCCGCTCAAAGTTCTCGGCACAAAACTCGTACAGCATAGATAGACCCCCAGATGACAAACGTTTTCCGATGGGCATTGTCGCACGCCCCCATGAAGTTGCGGTGGAATAGGGACTGTTTTGGCCTCTGAGGCTCCCATTTAGTCCCTATTCCACCGCAACTTCATGGGGGTAGTCGTTGGCATCTGCCACAACGCCGATGTTTTGGCAACGACAGCGAAAGCCCGCCAGAGCGAGCAAGGTGCCTTGAAACAAGGCGGCATTGAC
>URNC01000039.1 GCA_900549065.1 uncultured Collinsella sp.
GCCTTCGTCGGCAGCGTCAGATGTGTATAAGAGACAGAGGTGGTTTGCTGCGAGATGGTGGACCGTCAGGGGTTCGAACCCTGGACCTTGGGATTAAAAGTCCCCTGCTCTGCCAGCTGAGCTAACGGCCCGCGGGTGGCATTGTACCACGGTCTAGGACTATTCCCAACTCCATTGGCCGTTCTGGAAAATCACAACTTCACGTCCATCAGGCGTAATGCCCGTAATATCGATGTCGTCCGTGCCGATCATAAAATCGACGTGCGTGCTCGAGACGTTAACACCATGCTCCAGGAGCTCCTCCTTGGACATGTCGTACCCACCCTCGATGCATTCGGGGAAACCGACACCTAGCGCGAGATGGCAGCTAGCGTTCTCGTCATAGAGCGTATCGTAGAACAGAACACCACTTTCGCGGATCGGCGTGTTCTTGGAAATGAGCGCGACCTCTCCCAGGTGAGCAGCGCCCTCGTCAGTATCGATGATACTTGCGAGCGTTGCCTTGCCCACGCGGGCGTCGTAGCCCACCACGCGGCCGCCCTCGAACTTAATCCAAAAATCGTCGACTTTATTGCCGTGGTGGATGAGCGGCATGGCCGAGTACACGATACCGTCGGCGCGCATGCGATCGGGCGAAGTGAAGACTTCCTCGGTGGGAATGTTGGGGAAGAAGGGGTGCCCATCGGGCGTCTTGCCCTTGCCGCCGGCCCACTCGTGACCCTTCGTCATGCCAATCGTCAGATCGGTTCCATTTGCCGCGGTGTAATGCAGGCGGTCGAAACGATTGTCGTTCAGGAAACGCAGGTTCTTTTCGAATGCGGCGTCATGGAGTTCCCAGTCGCTCTCTGGGTCCTGGCCATCGGCGCGAGCGGTGTGCAGAATCGCATTCCACAGCTTATAGATTGCAACCTCATCGGCGTCTCCCGGGAACACCTCGCGCGCCCAAGCCACGACCGGAGCGCCGGCGATGCACCACGGATTGATGTTGTAATCCAGTCCACGGCGGAAAACTTTGCACTGCGTGTTCTTTGCCTTAGAAGCTGCAGCGGGCTTAGCGGGATCGATGCCCTTAAGGGCGGCGGGGTCCGCACCCTCGATAAAGATAAAGCAGGCACCGTCCTGGGCCAGGGAATCCAGCTGCAGGCGCTTCCACTCGGGCGTCTGCTCAAAATAGCTTTTCTCGACATGCTCGTACGTGAGCCTCGTCACGGCATCATCGGCCCAGATGACCGTCACGTGGCCGGCGCCGGCAGCATAGGCCTCCGCGACCACCACGCGCGCAAACGGCACGCACTCAACCGGAGACTGAACGACGACTTCCTGGCCGGGCTTAACGTTTACGCCCTTGCGGACGACCAGGCGCGCATAGTTTTTAATCTTGGGCTCCAGGGACTTCATACCCTCCAGGGCCTCTTCGACCGTCAGGGCAGCTCGAATCATGTGCCACTCCATCTATCTATAGAACAGTAAAAAGGCGCGCCGCAAAAACGACGCGCCTTATATCTTAGCGATAAGTATGTATGCAAACGCTACTTCTTCTTGGAGTCCTTCTTGTCCTCCTCGGCAGCTGCGCGCTCGATAAGAGCGTTGAGCTTGTTCTCGGACATGCCCTCGGCCTGCGCGCGGTACATGTTGCGCAAGGGACGAATACGAGCGAAGTCGTAGATAAAGTCACCCAGGATGATGACATAGGACAAAACGATGCCGACCATCTGGACAGGGCTGGACACCATGCCAGCGGGAGCGAAGTACAGCGAGGCCCAAATTGCCACGACGAGCACCATGCCAATGGCGAGCACAATCCACCAGATGCGACGGCGCTTGGTGTAGTCCTCGTCCTGCTTGAGGAGGATATTCGACACCGTATAGATGCGGTCCTCCTTGGCGCGCTGCTTAGCCTTGCGGGCGCGCTTCTCCTCTTTAGAGAGGCCCTCGAGGTTCTCGCCCTTCTCGAGCTCTTTGCGGCGTGCCTTAGACGAAGCCGGCACGACGCGAACGGAGCTCGCTGCTTGGCGGGCGGGCTTAGCAGATGCGGCAGACTTGCGCGCAACCCCGGTAACTTCGTGGGATTGCGTGCGCTTGTTCGTGGCGCTACGGGTACTCACTTATGCGTTCTCCTTCATGCTTGTGAACTGGGAGCCCGTGATGATCTGGAAGGCCTCGCGATAGCGCTCGGACGTGCCATCGATGACCTCGGCGGGCAGGTGCGGGGTCTCCCCCGTCATATCCCAGTTGGCCTTGAGCCAATTGCGGACGAATTGCTTGTCGTAGCTAGGCTGGATCTTGCCCTCCTCGTAGCTGGCAGCAGGCCAGAAACGGCTGGAGTCGGGCGTGAGGCACTCGTCGATCAGCGTGACCTTGCCATCGATGACACCAAACTCGAACTTGGTGTCGGCAATGATGATGCCACGGGTCGCGGCGTACTCGGCAGCGGCCTTGTAGATCTTGAGGGAAAGGTCACGAATCTGCGTGGCGATGTCCTCGCCCACGATCTCGCAGCAACGCTCGAACGAGATGTTCTCGTCGTGGTCACCGATCTCGGCCTTCGTGGACGGCGTGAACAACGGCTCGGGAAGCTTGGAAGCCTCGGTCAGGCCCTCAGGCAGCTGGATGCCGCAGACGGTGCCGTTCTCGTCGTAGGTCTTCTTGCCCGAACCGGTCAGATAGCCGCGGACGATACACTCGATAGGAATCGTCTGGGCCTTCTTAACCAGCATGGCGCGGCCAGCGAGGTAGTCACGATACTCAGCAAACTCCTCGGGGAAATCCGCCGGGTCGATGGAAACGAGATGGTTGGGGACGATGTCGGCAAACTTATCGAACCAGAATGCCGAGATGCGATTGAGCACCTCTCCCTTAAACGGAATCTCGTCGGGAAGAATGAAGTCGAACGCAGAAATGCGGTCGGTGGCGACCATCAGCAGGTTTTCACCGGCATCGTAAATATCACGAACCTTGCCACGGGAATCCGGACGACGCTCCATCGTTGTCACGTGAGTCACTCCTTACCTAAATACGACAGAAATGCGGGTTCTTTCCCGCATGTTTTCGCAAACTCGGAGCGGCAGGGACGCGGCCCCTCCTTCACCGAATAGCGAAAAGCTAGTGCTCCATTGTAGTAGATGCCGCGTCCGCCGTGTGCTCGCGGGGCAGATGAATTGTAAAAGTCGTACCCTTTCCAAGCTCCGACTCCACGGATATGTAGCCATGGTGACGCTCGACGATCTGCTTGGTCACGGCGAGGCCGACGCCCAGGCCGCCAGCTTCGCGGGCGCGGCTGGCATCGGCGCGCCAAAACCGCCCGAAAATGCGCGACAGATCGTCCTTGGCAATACCGATGCCGGTATCAGAAACGGCAATGCTGACGTGCCTGCGGTCACTGAGCACCGACACCACGACCCAACCGCCCTCGGGGGTGTAGCGCATGGCGTTGCTCATGAGGTTGATAACACATTGCGTGATCATGTCGGGATCGGCCTCGACGACATCGTCGTGCCCTTGGGTTTCATCTGCAAAGCGAAGACGAAGGTCACGGTCGGCAAACAGACGCTCCTGGCCGTTCACAATCGATCGCACGAACGGAACCATGTCCACCGGTTCTAGATTGAGCGGAGCCGTGCTGTTTTCCATACGCGATAGGTCGAGCATCTGCTGCACCAGACGAGCCAGGCGACGCGTCTCGGAAGCAACGGTCTCCAAATGCTCATCGTCGGTGGGATACACGCCATCCTGCATGGCCTCGACCGTTGCGAGCATGGCCATAAGCGGCGTGCGAAGCTCGTGTGCAACGTCTGAGGTCAGGCGCTTCTCGTGTTTCATATCCTTCTCGAGCGAGGTGGCCATCTCATCGAAGGTCTCACCCAGCTGATCGATCTCGTCATCACCGCGCAGCCCCGTGCGAGCCGACAGGTCGCCGTCACGGATTTGCTTTGCGGTACTGGTGATGCGATGAATCGGTTTGGTGAGCATGCGCGACACGAGCGATCCGATAACGACCGAAATGCAGATTGCAACAACCGCGGCGAGGGCCATGGCGTTAAAGGTCTTCTCCCTAAACGCAGAGTCCGCCTTGGTGAGCAGAGCGTCGGAGCCGATGGCCCACAGCTTTACCTGTCCGACATGCTCGCCGGAAGACGTTACAATCTCGACGTTAGCAACGCTATCGGAGTCGGTTGGAGCAGACGAGACCGGGCTATGCGATGCCCTCTTGCCGCTCGTGTCGTCGGTCGTAGCCTGGTTTTCGCGTACATCGGCGGTGGCGCTTGCCGAGGGCCAGGAATCGTCATAAACGATCACACCCTTTTTATTGACGACCTGCATGCCCAGATCGTCGGAAACCAAACTCGACGTTGCGACCGTGCGCAGTTCTCCCGCGGTCCAAGAGCCGTTTTCCTCATATGAGGTCGCCAACTTCTCGGCAGCGGAATTTGCGATTTCGACGATATTGGAGCGTGTGTAATCCGAAAAGACCGTGCCCCACACAACAGAGACAACGCCCACCAGCACCAATACCGTCATGAGCGATGTCAGAGCAAAAGCAAGTGCCATGCGCGAGGGATAGCTCATCGTTGGCCGTGAATCGGAACGAGGCGTGTTCCAACTAGCCTTGGAACCCGCCTCGCTCTCCTGCTTGTGCTTTTGTCCGATTTCAAAGCGCGCAGGTGTCATATGTGATTTCCCTATTTCTCGTCCGACTTATCGGTCTTGGCCGGAGCCTCGAAGCGATAGCCGACACCATGGACGGTGTAGAGCCACTTGGGCTTCTTGGGATCATCGCCCAGCTTGGCGCGAAGATTCTTCACGTGGCTATCGATGGTGCGCTCATAGCCCTCAAAGTCATACCCGAGCACTTTCTCGACCAGCTCCATGCGGTTATACACACGGCCGGGATGGCGGGCAAGCGTGGTGAGCAGCTTAAACTCGGAAGCCGTCAGATCGACTTCCTTGCCCTCGACCAAGATCTTGTGGCCCGAGATATCGATGACCAGATCGCCGAAGTCGAGTACCTCGACGGCGGGCTCGTCGGCCTGATGGGCACGGCGGAACAGAGCGCGAACGCGGGCGACGAGCTCGCGCGGCGAGAACGGCTTAATCAGATAGTCGTCGGCGCCGAGCTCAAGACCGATAATACGGTCCTCGATCTCGCCCTTAGCCGTCAGCATGATGATGGGGACATCCGAGGTATCGCGAATGGTGCGGCAAACGCGCTCGCCGGGAATCTTGGGGAGCATAAGGTCGAGCACGACCAGGTCGAACTGATGCTTCTCGAACTCCTCGATCGCGGACTGGCCGTCGCCGACGCCCACAACCCAGTAGCCTTCGCGCTCGAGATAGGCAGCGACGGCGTCACGGATTGCCTTCTCATCCTCGACCAGCAGAATCTTTTTTGCATCTGAAGCCATAACACGGCCCCCCTGTCTCAATTAGCTAAGAACAAGCCCATTTTAACGCACCTGAGCCCGCCGGATGCCGCTATGACGCGGCAGCTCGGCGGGCGGTACTCACAATTACAACGCGTTTATTCCCCTGTTGGCGCCTTTTTAACCCCTCTAAGCTTAAAGAGAGAATAGGCGTGCAGTGACCGTCTCTGGTATACCCTGGCTGTTGCGCACCGTGGCGTACGTAAGGAATGAGTCCGATTTTCCCGCCGTAGCTGGATAATCGCCATACTCCAAAGCGCGGTCGGGCGACAGCAGCGAGCCATAGGTCTTGGCAGAGGTGTCGATCAGGAAATGCGACGCCTGTACCTTAACAAGGTATTTATTCTTCTTGCCAGCCGCACATGCGAGCGGCTCGCGTGACAGAAAGAGGTACGGCCCTCCCTCATTACCGATATACGTGCCCATATTGCCCAGGCTGCCCACGCCGCTATAGGCCGCCTCGATAGAAAACACGAAGGTATCGCCCATATACACGGCCTCGAAAGGCGAGACTGACGAGGGAAGGACTAGCTGGGCACGCTTGGTGTTGTTGCCGTCGGTCAGATCGATTGCCGTTATGCCGTAGTAGACGCCCTCGTCGTTGCGGACACGCGGCGAGATGGTCAAAATGCCGTCGCTCGCGCGCGGGGCCGATGCAAAGCGGCCCGTCGATTTCCAAATTGTCTCGGCCTTGGATTCATCAAGTGAGCGACGATAGCAAAACGAATCACTACTCGTTTTATTGCCGCCTGTCGAAGGCATTTTATACCAGATGACTGATGACCCGAACGCCGTAAACAGGGGCGGATCATAGTCCTTGCCACCTCGATCGAGCTCAACCACATCGCCAGAGAGCGAAGCGCCCGACAGATTTTGAGCGTAGAGCTTCCACGATGAATTGGCAAAGTTCATCTCAACCCACGCGAATACGCCGTCGCCGGCGCGGACATCGTAGAATGCATATCCCGTGCCCTCGACAGGATCCTCGATTAATGTGGTAAGCGAGCCATCGCCCAGGTTGAGCACACCGAGCGTGTTGGCGTGCAATGCCGATGCGGGCGCCATCATCGCCGCAGCGTAATCGCCGTCGCAGTAGTACAGCAGCGTACCCAGAGGCAGCGTCCACGACGCCGCCGGCTCAAGATCGATGTCGACAGCCTCATACTCATCCGTAATCGAGATAATTTTGGAATCGTCCTTGATAACCTGCGGCTCGCCGGCGGCATCATCGCTGGTACCCGTTTTTTTCGAGCATCCGGCAAGCACCGTGGCAGCGCCCGCGGCAGCCCCACCGAGTACAAAGCCGCGACGCGATATTCCGTTCTTGATGTGATCGGCGATACCCATTAGGCGATCTCGGCGCGAGCGGCCTCGATGGCGCGCGTAAGCTGGTCGGCGCAGGAGGTCTTTTTCATACCGCAGGTATTACCGGCGAGAACCTCGATTACGCGATCGGCAGGAGCGCCCTCGACCAGCTTGGAGATTGCCTTGAGATTGCCGTCGCAGCCACCGGTAAACTCAACGCCTATCACTTTGTTGCCGTCATCGGAAAGGTCAAGGTGAATATTGCGAGCACACACGCCCTGAGGCTTGTAATCAAACGAAATCATGCGATCCCCTCTCAGAATGTTATTCGAGACGACTATTATCCCCGTCTTTCCCTAAATGCAACGAGGCGCTTTGCCGGCAACACACATTACCAGCAAAGCGCCCTAAAAAGCTAACGTTATGCCCGAACCTACTCGAAGCTCAGCTGCTCCAGACGATCAAAGACCGTGTCGATACGGGTGAGGAAGTCCCATGGATCAAAGATCTCGTCGAGCTTCTCCTGGCTGACGGTGCAGCGCGGGTCGGCCTCGAGACGCTCCTTAAAGGTGGGGCCGGAGACACAATCCTGTACCTCGTGCCAGGTTGCCATGGCGTTCTCCTGCACAATGGCGTACGCGTCCTCGCGGGTGATGCCCGTATCGACGAGGGCGAGCAGCACCTTGGAGGAGAAGATGAGGCCGCGGGTCTTATTGAGGTTGGCCATCATGCGGGCAGGGTACAGCTGCAGGCCGTCGATAACGCGGATGAGGCACTGGAACATGTGGTCGAGTGCGATGAAGCTATCGGCCTGGGCGACACGCTCGGCAGAGGAGTGCGAAATGTCACGCTCGTGCCACAGGGCGACGTTATCGAAGGCGACCTGGGCGTTGGACTTCACGACGCGCGACAGACCGCAGACCTTCTCCATGGTGATGGGATTGCGCTTGTGCGGCATGGCGGAGCTGCCCTTTTGGCCCTTACGGAACGGCTCCTCGGCCTCGAGCGTATCAGTCTTCTGCAGATTGCGGACCTCGGTCGCGATGCGCTCGCAGGTGGCTGCGGTGGTGGCGAGAACGCCGGCGAGATAGGCGTGATGGTCGCGGCTGATAACCTGCGTGGACAGCGGGTCGTGAACCAGGCCCAGGTGCTCGCAGACGTACTCCTCGACAAACGGCTCGATGGAGCTGTACGTGCCGACAGCGCCCGAGATGGCACCGAAGGCAACATTCTTGCGGGCGTCCTCAAGACGATCCAGATCGCGCTTGAGCTCCCAGGCCCAAGAGCCAAACTTCATGCCGAAGGTCATCGGCTCGGCGTGGATGCCATGAGTGCGGCCGGCACAGAGCGTGTTGCGCTCCTCAAAGGCGCGACGCTTGCAAATCTCGCCGAGCTTCTTGACGTCCTCGATGATCAGGTCGCAGGCCTGGGTGAGCTGGTAGCACAGGGCCGTGTCGCCCAGATCGGAGCTGGTCATGCCATAGTGAACCCAGCGGCTGGGCTTGGGGTCGCCCTCGGGAACATCGGCATCGATGTATTCCTTCATGTTGGTCAGGAAGGCAATGACGTCGTGGCGCGTGACTTCCTCGATCTCATCGACCTTCGCCTTCTCAAAGTTGGCATGGTCGCGGATCCACTGGGCCTCGTCTTTGGAAATACCGATCTTGCCGAGCTCCGCCTGGGCCTCGCAGGCCAGAACCTCGATTTCCTGCCAAATGGCGTACTTGTTCTCGAGGGAGAAGATGTGTCCCATCTCCGGGCGGGTATAGCGATCGATCATAGCGGCTCCTTTTTGGTTATTGGCACGTTGGTCGTAACCCAACCATTGTACCGTGCGCAGGTGCAAGTATGGGCAGTAGGCATTAACCTAACATTTTGGAATTGGAGCGACCATGAGGACGTCTGCGCATTTGCTTCGCAAATACGCACCGGCTTCAGTGGCATACCGAGATCCGGGGAAGTGCGGGAGCAAAGCGGGCTGAATCTACCATTCCCGAAACCTTCCTTGCTCCATGGAGCGGGCAACGGGACGTCCGCGTATTTGCTTCGCAAATCCGCACCGGCTTCAGGCGCCTGTCGGCGCCTTCGCCTGCTCGCTACAAACGCTTCGCGTTTGCTTAACGCTCGCACCCTGTCGGGTTCGAGTCCCGGCACTTTATTGAAAAAAGCACGGAACCGTGATGGTGCCGTGCTTGTGCTCTTAACTGGAGCGGGCAACGGGACTCGAACCCGCGAGTGTCAGCTTGGGAAGCTGATGCCTTACCACTTGGCGATGCCCGCTTGTGTGTTGGCTAGTATAACGCGGTTGTCTTGTTCGATACAAGGGTGGCGATGCTTGTTTTAGCTGTGGAGATTCGTTTGAAAATCGCGTCAATTGTGGAGACGAGGACCTTTGACTTCCTGTTCTCCTTATCTTCTACCTGCGCTTTTGCTTGATTGTTGTATTTGAGCTCGATTTGTCAGAAATCGGGCAAGCTTTTGGTCAGGCTCCGGTACTTACCCGCATGAACCTCGGGGGTAGCCTCATCCTACGCGTCGCAACCTCCCCATGCGGCGCACGAGGGATAAGGAGCAGCCATGTCCAACGCACCCACGCACTCTGTCCACAGCGCAATCGCAACAGGTCCGCTGCTCCTGCTCCTCTTCCTGGTTTTCGGCTGCCTGACACCGGGAGCCGCATTTGCCGTCGATGGCTACGATCAGCTCGGCTTCCGCACTATTAGCGATGATTGTGGGCCCTTCTTCATCGGCAAGTATGAAGCTCAAGACGCCTCGATTGCCTACTGCATGAACCAGGAGCGCCCCGGCCCCACCAAGCCGGGCGGCCCATGGCTCAACTTTGATCAAGGCTGGGTGTGGCTCGACGACGAGTTCGCGGCAATCGTTTGTCACGGATATCCTACCGCCACGTCGTTTGGCGGTTACCATCTTTCACCCGATCGCGCCCGCGCCGCAACCCAGCTTGCCGTATGGATGCTCAACGGCACTACCCATGTCGACGGTACTTACTCTTACACGACCGCTCAGGGCAAAACCAAGAGTGGGCACTTTACCACTGACAATGAAGTCGTGGCGGCGGCGCGGTGGCTCCACGACAGCGCAAAATCAGGAAGCATCAAAGCCGCTCCGCACCGCGCGCGACGCTATCTAGGAGCCGTATCGGGCGGCAGCAAACGTCAAGACATGCTCTATGTACTGCCGGCGGTCTCTGTTTCCTTCAAAAAACAGTCTGCAAACGCCGCCATTACCAGCGGAAACAATACCTATCAGTTTACCGGGGCAACATTCGATATTTTTGAGAGCGCCAGCGGCGCGCGTGTCGGCACCATCAAGATGGACAGCAACGGTCGGGCGCAAGCAACACTTCTGCCCAACACGGCATACTACCTAGTTGAAACGAAGGCGCCGGCCGGCTATGTCCCCCGTCGTGATCGCATCGCCTTTACCACGGGGAATGACGGTGGACAGGTCGCCATTGATGAACAGCCCGGCACCATTACCTTGCGCATCGCAAAGCTCGATGCCGCGACGAATGCAGGCCCCCAAGTTGGAGCTTCGCTCGCAGGAGCAAAGTTCACGTGTGTGTCGCAATCAACCCCTGGATGGGCACAAATCCTCACGACCGACGAAAGCGGTCGGGCCACCCTCGCCGATGTCCCCTTAGGAACCTTTACCATCTACGAATCAAAAGCCCCCGAGGGCTACCTGCCATCCAACGACAGCTGGACCTATACCGTTGGAGCCGACCAACTCGGCGATTCAGGCGTGGTCGAGATCGAATCTCGCGTTTCCGATATCCCCATTGCGTTTAACCTTGAGATTTCCAAATTCAAGGATTACGGCAATAGCGACCAATCCGGCCTGGAGCAGCCGGCGGGTGGTGTTGTCTTTGAGGTTGTCAGCAACAGCTCTCAGCAGGTTGTTGGCACACTGACCACAAACATCTATGGCTTTGCCTCCACCAAAGATCAGCCCGAAGCATGGTTCGGCACAGGCAAGCGACCCGCCGGTGTCCACGGAGCCGTCCCATACGACCGTGCCGGCTACACGGTTCGCGAGGTTCCGGAAACCGTCCCCGAGGGTTTTAAACGTGCAGGGGAATGGACCGTCGGGGCCAATCAGATTTCCGACGGCGCCGAGCTTCAATATATCGTAGACAACCACGCTCTGTCGACGCATCTCCAGATTGTAAAACGCGATGCCCAAACAGGCGCTTCTGTTCCCCTAGCCGGATTCACCTTCCAACTCCTCGACAGCAATCACGAACCTGTCTCACAAACTTGCTGGTATCCAGCACATAACGTAATGGACACCTTTACGACTGACGCGACCGGGACCGTCACACTGCCCGAATCGCTCGTGCCGGGCACCTATTATGTACGCGAAACCTCGGCCAAAGAGCCCTATCTTGTCGGCGAAGAGATCGAGGTAAACATACCCACCGACATGAACCTAACGCCCGTTGCAATCGCCTCGTATTATGACCACGCCGCGACCGGAAACATCAGAATCGTTAAAACCGATGCCATAGACGGGAGCAGCCTCGCGGGCGCCGTCTTTGAGATCCGTGCCTCGGGTGATATCGTGCGCCCCGACGGTAGCATTGCCGCGCTCGACGGTGAAACTGTCGCGACCGTCACGACGGATGAAACTGGAGAAGCACGCGCGGACAACCTCCCACTGGGATCTGACACCGCACGCTACGAGGTTGTCGAGACTCAAGCGCCGGCAGGCTTCTTGCTCGATCAGACAACCCATATTGTCGACCTTACTTATGCCGACCAGAAAACACCCGTTGTAGAAGCACGGCTTAACGTATCCGACGATTACACCAAGGTTGATATCTCCAAGGTCGATGCAAGCGGTGAGCAGGAAGTGGAAGGCGCACAGCTCACCTTATATGGTCCCGATAAAACCGAAATAGACTCCTGGACCTCATCCGACAAGCCACACCGCGTCGAACATCTTGCACCCGGCACCTACTCGTTGCGCGAAATGATGTCTCCGCGGACCTATGACCTTGCCGAGGAGATAACGTTTGAAATAAAGGATACGGGAGAAGTCCAATCCGTCGCGATGAAGGATGCGCCCATCGAAATCAAGGGGCAGGTCGACAAGCGTCAGGAACTTGTCCAACCTATCGAAAAGGGCCTGTTGGCTAACGGCGATGGTAAAAATCGCGCCGCGACGCAAACTAATACGGATGGACTTTTCTCCTATACCATCGACGCTCGAAACGATTCCGCTACTTGGGTTGATGAGTTTACGATTACCGATGATCTTGAGTGCGCCAAAGACGGCACGGCGAGATTCATCTCAATCGAAACCCCCGTCGCCATCGGCGACCTCAACGGTCTGTGCAACGTGTGGTATCGCACGACGCCGTTGGACTCGACAGACGTCGATGAGCCGGCGAACGCGACACTTGACGATGGACACGAAAATCCTTGGCTTGAGTCCGACGAAGTAAAAGAGAGCCTTGGTGAGGACTGCCGCCTCGTCGATTACGACGGCTGGCGCCTCTGGAAGGCGGATGTCTCGACCACGGAATCCACCACACTCGAGGCGGAAGAGCTCGACCTTGCATCCAATACCGTCGTAACAGGCATTCGAATTGAATACGGTGCGGTAGCCGCCGACTTTACGACTCGAAGCGATGCGGATTCTTGGACCCGCGATGATCTCAAAGATGAGCACGACGACCTTGACGATGCCAAAGCAATCCTTGGCACAGACGCTCGGGGCGCAGTCGTACACATGCAGGCAACGTCGGCTTATACGCCCCAAACCGCACTCACCAACAGCGCGCGCGTCGATCTTTGCCGCAACGGTGGCGGCGATAAACTTGAGTCACATGACGAGGACAGCGTCATTCAACGCTGTACCCTACCGCAGGACCTACCGGCAACAGGATCAGTTCCCATCGCCGCTTGCATCACCGCGCTCCTGACCTCGGGTGCCGCAGCCCTATGGTTCGCTCGCCTTAGGTCGATCCCAAAGAAGCGCTAGCGCGATGAAAAAGCGGGCGAGCCAGTCCCCTGGCTCGCCCGCTTTCAATCATTTAAATCGCCGCATCTACTCTGCAGACGAAGATCCACCATCAACGATTGCCTGCTCGGACTCAGGAATCCCATCGGCACCCGTACTCTGTTCTTGCTCCACCTCTTCGCTGATTGCGGAGGCGGGGGTCGAGCCCTTTGCACCCACGATGTAGGCAGCCCCAAATCCTAACGCAATGGCAATCAAGGTCAAAATCACGTAGACAGGCCAATGGCGCTTAATATACGAAAACACGTTGACTCCTTAGAGCTCCGTCTACGAACGGCGGATAACCTCGGTCACGACCTCGGATACCGTAGCAATGTTCGTCGGGTTGACATTGTGGGGCAGGTCGTCCTCGGTACGAGCGCAAGCCAGACGCGTGCCGTCCACGCCGGCGATGGTAAGGGCTCGGCGGCTCGCCTCGAGCGCAGCATAGGCATCGGTCTTGGCATAGGGCATCTCGAGCGCGCCACAATCGACATGGAACGACTTGCAGACCTTGCTGACCAGGTTCATGATGCGGCGATCGCCCTTGAGCAGTTGTTGTTCGCCCTCGACCGTCACCACCGAAAGCCTACCGGCGCCGACGGATTCAAGATTGATAAAGAATACGCCGCGGAGCTTATCGCAATGCGAAGCCAAGAAGGCCTTCATGCCAGCGCCATCACAATCCGAGGCGCCCGTTGCCACAAACCAGATATCGTGACCGAGCAGCTCATCATCGCCCATAGAGGCGACAGCCGAGAGCATATCTTCGGAAGAAGCGCCATCGGAAGACGTAGCGCCACCCTTCCAGCCATCGTTATCGTCCTCGAAGTTATCCCACGAACCGATACCGCGACCGGACTTCTTGGCATCGTAATCGTCTTCGACGCCCAGCCAGTCACTCATGCTGTCCTGCTCGTTTTTCTTTTTACGGCCGAACAGACCACCCAGGCCGCGCTTACGAGACTTGGGTGCCGCCGGGGCGGGAGCCGAAATGGTCTCGATCGGCCGTGCGCCCGACGCAACGGGCATAGGAGGCGCAACGGGTGCCGATGTGGGTTCGGGGCCCTGGGCAGTAGCAAAGGGATCGTTGACCTGTGCGGAGGGGTCGGGAAGGTCGAACAGCGACGTGCGAGACGCAACGTTTGCCTGCTTCATAGACGGCAGCGACGGATCGGGGACCGAAGCCAGCGGAGACGAGGAAGGTGCAGGCGACGGTGCCGACGCCGGATCGGGAACATTCATCTGCGGGCGCGGCGATGCCTGGGAGGAAATCTGGGCCATAAGGGAATCGACCGTTTCGTCCTGGGTGGGAGCGACATTGGCAACCGTGGCACCGGAACCACTCGGGGTCGGCATGGTGAAAATCTGCGTGGAATAAGGCCTCGACTCATCCGTCTCGGGAGTCTCGGAAACCGCAGGCACTTCCTCCTGCTCGACCTCGGTCGAATCATCTTGCTCGGCTGCCGCGTATTGCTCTTCGTCAGAGT
>URNC01000040.1 GCA_900549065.1 uncultured Collinsella sp.
GACAAGAGCTTTGTTGCCGCGCAGGCAAGCGTCGTCGCCACCATGGTCTCGGGCATCCCGAGCGTGCCGTGGTTCGTTGGCGGCTTTATCGCCGGCATCGTCATGTACTGGCTCGGCATTCCGGCCATGATGATCGGCCTGGGCGTGTACCTGCCGTTCTACATGTCACTCACGGCATTCCTGGGCTCCTGCGTCAAGCTCGCCTACGACAAGTGGTCCGCCCACCGCGACGCCACCGCTGGTCTTTCCGACGAGGAAAGAGCTGCCAAGGACGCCGCCTTCCAGGAACAGGGTCTGGTCGTTGCCAGCGGCCTGCTCGGCGGCGAGTCCATCGTCGGCGTTATCCTGGCGTTTGTCTCCGTGGGCTTAAGCCTGCTGGGCTAAGTCGAGCAGCTGCTCGACAGCAACCATATTGCCTACGGCTTGCCCGGTCGGTAGCTTTCGCGGCTACCGACCGGGCTTTTTGATACCAACGCAAAGAAAGGCCGGCGCGCTGCGTTTAACAGCGCGCCGGCCTTATCGGTTAAGCTATCGAAGCGTTCCTGCTATGAACCGAAGTTCGTTGCAGAATCTACGCTCGAAACGCTACATCTGCTTGCGACGACGATCGCCCAGCGTCACGCCCGCTGCCACGAGCGTCACACCGCCGATGACGAACACCTCGCCCGCAAGCGCGGAATTGTCGCCAGTCTGGGCGAGCGCGGCAGGCGCAGCCTGTTTCTTGGCAACGGGGGCCTTTGCAGCAGCCTGCGCAACCTGAGGCTTGGCCTGCGGCTCAGCCTTGGGATGATACTTGTCGTACTCGGCCTGAGCGGCAGCCAGGGCATCCTTGGCATCTCCGAGCTCGGCAAGCGCGGCGGCATAGGCGTCGTTGGCATCGGACAGCTTGGCATCGGCATCGCTCAGAGCAGCCTTGAGGCCAGCGGCGGCATCGACGGCGGCCTTATAGCGAGCGTAGGCAGCGTTCAGCTTGACCAGCTTCTCGTTGCCCGTCGTGCCCGCGGCAAGGGATGCCTTGTGGTCGACAGCCTCAAGATCGGCCTTGAGCGCCTCGTCGTTGGCAAGCTCGGCCTTGGCCTCGACGATCTCGAAGGTCGCATCGACGACGGCTTCGTTGGCGGCCTCGAGCTGCTTCTGGGCATCGGCGACACCGGCGACGGCGGCGTCATAGGCGGCCTTGGCGTCGTCGACCGCCTTCTGGGCTCCAGCGAAGCGCTCGAAGGCCTTGTTTGCGCCGGCCAGTTCGCCCTCGGCAGCCTTGGCCTTCGCCTGTGCGTCGGACAGGGTCTGCGTCTTGGCGGCAACTGCCTGCTTGGCGCCCGAAAGAGCGGTCGCGGCGTGCACATCTGCGGCCTGAGCCTTGTCAACGCCAGCCTGGGCAGTGTCGTCGGCCTTCTTGGCATCGTTAAGCGTGCCCTGCTTGTTCGCAAGATCCGTCTTGGCGGCATCGCACTTGGCGGCAAGGTCCTTGACCGAAGCGGTAGCGTTGTCATACGCCTCATTGGCCTGTTCGGACTTTGCCTTGGCGGCATCGCGGGCGCTGCGAGCCTTCGCCTTGTGAGCAGCGGCCTCGGCTGCCTTCGTCTTACTGTCAGCAAGCGTGGCGTTTGCCTTATCGAGAGCCGCCTGGGCAGTAGCGGCCTCGGCCTTGGCGGCATCGAGGTTCTGCTTGAGGGACTCGATGTCGATTCCGCCGAGTGCGTCCTTCGCGGCGTCGTATGCCGTCTTCGCGGCGGCGGTACCGGACTTAGCCTTCTCATACTCGCCCTTGGCGGTGTTCATGTTCGTGTCGGCCGCGGTATAGGCGTCGCGAGAGCTTTCTTGCTTATCCAATGCGTCAGAATAAGCCGTTCCGGCAGTCCCGAAGTTCTTCTGCGCCTCCGCCAGCTTATTCTGTAGCTGCTTCAACTGCTCCTTCTGCTCCTGAGTGCCGCCTGCATTGTAAGCAGAATCGATATAGTCGGTGACGAGCTTCTTGAACTCGGAGACAGTGAAGTCCTTCTGCCCCGTGCTTCCACTATAGTCGAAAATGGTTACCTCGGAATCGGTGTTCTTACCGCTACCAGTTGCGATGCCGATAGCCTTCGCACCGGCATCGATGATATTGAGATAGTGTCCGCACTCATGGTAGATGCTGTTGTAGTGCTGGTAGATATAGTAGGAATCATATCGGTGGCTGCCGAGTTCGTCGCCATACTGTGCAACGTACTTATCGAATGCCTCTTTCTCCTGGGTGTAGAGACCGGTATATGGCCAGCCGAGGGTATCCTCGGTTTCGCCTCCGGTGTATGCTCCGCCGCCGCCCGCAAGGTTCTCACCTTGATCGAAATAGCAGTTCGAGTGTCCCCAGATGTTCGATGAATATGATGTATTAAGTGCGGCTGCCGCAGTCATGCGGAGGCTGACGCTGAGCTCCGACTGACCGTTCGCCTTGCGGAGGTTGTTCTGGGTATCGAGGTAGGTCAGGGCGTTGCGCATCTGCTCCAAGGAAAGCGGATTGGTGTCGCGAGACATGTCCTGATCGACGTACTTGTCATACCATTCGGCCTTGTCAGCGGCACCGGTCAGCATCGATGCGGCTTCCTGGGCATTCTTTTTCTGCGTGGCCGTGAACTGGCTGCCGCCGATGATGTAGTTCATGAAGCCGAACATACCCTGGTTGATGACATTCTGGTCTACGGTCATGTTCGACTTGAGGTCGGCAATCTGCTGGTTAAGCTTCTCGACCTCGGCGTTTGCGGCGTCGTATGCATTGTGCGCGTCGGTTACTTCAGCACGAGCCTGATCGAACTCGTTGCTCTTCTGCTGACGAATCTCGACGAGTCGGTCGTACTCAGCCTTCTTGTCGGCCTCGGTCTGCTGGGCCTGCTCGTATGCCGTCTTCGCGGCGTCACGCTTACTGGCCGCGTCCTTGTACTCCTTGTTTGCCGCATCGTATGCAGACTGGGCAGATGCCACAGCAGCGTTGGCGGCGTTGGCCTTCTCCTGCGCGGCGGTGACGGTAGTCTGCGCAGCCTGCAGGTTCGCCTGTGCGGTGGCGTCTGCAGTCGTCGCGGCTTCGAGCGCGTCCTGCGCGGTCTTGAGCTCACCAGCAGCAGCGATCTTGGCGGCCTCAAGCGCGCTCAGGTCAACACCCGTACCCGAGACGGCAGCATCGAGCGCGGCCTGCGCCTGGTTGAACTTCTGCTGGGCGTTATCGCGCGCGGTGGTTGCGACTGCGAGAGCAGCGGCAGTCTCCTGCTTCTTGGCCTGGGCAGTCGTCAAAGCTGCCTCGGTATTCTGCTTTTCCTGCTGGGCGCTGGCCTCGGCAGCCTTGGCCTGGTCCAGATTGTCCTGTGCAGTAGTAACGGCCTTATTGGCGTCATCGAGCTTTGCCTGCGCGTCCTCGACGGCCTTCTTGGCGGCCGCGTACTCGTCCATACCCATGGCCTCGAGCTTGGCCTGGGCATCATCGAGGGCCTTCTTGGCCTCATCCTGCTTTGCCTTGGCGTCCTTGAGCGTCTGCGTCTTATCCTCGACACTCTTGTTGGCCTGTTCGAGCTGATCGTTCAGGTCGCCCAGCTTCTTCTGCTGCTGCTCGGTCTTTTCGACGGCCGCTTTAAGCTCGTCAATCTTCTCCTGAAGCGCGGCTACCTCGGCCTCGTTCTGCTCGGCGGCGTTATCGGTCACGGCCTGCGAGGCCTGATTCTTTTGCTGCTGCGCCTGCTTTTGAGACTGGCCCGCCGCGTCGGCCTTCTTCTGGGCGGCATCGTAGGCGGCCTGAGCGTCCTTGAGCTGCTTTGCCGACTCCTCGGCCAGCTGGGCAGCCGTCTTTACGACCGCTTGGTTACCGGCGGTAACGGTATTCTCTACAGAACTACCCCCCCCCTGAACAGAATCGCCGTTACCGGTTGACGGTGCGGCGATTGCCGCCAGCGGCGACATGAGCGGCTGAGCGATGAGGCCCGCCGTCAAAACGGTTGCGACGGCGCGGTTAGCAACGCCCTTGACGTTGACAGTCTTGGCCCGAGGCTCAAAGTGTTGTGGACTGTAGTTTGCCATGGCTTTCTCCCTTTGACACGGATGTATCCATACGTATCAAACGGTAGCTGTCGATTTTTGAATTCTGTTGCGCAACATTGGCGACCAGCGTATTTTTTGAAATTTACGCTCTCGTGCTTCACAATTTCGTCACATATGTAGGAGCTGGCGCATCATATTCTTGCGGGATCGAATTGAGCCTGTGATTTGCATTTGCTCCCGCGTCATCTGCCCTATCGAATCCCACATCCAACAGACGCCCTGCCCGCCACGGTGTAGAGTTAGGACAACGGGCGCGTTGCGCGGACCGCGCTGGAACGAGGTGGACATGGAACTCGACAAACAACAGATCAAGCGACTACGCGAACGCCATCACCGGCGCCACGGCATCCGCCCCGCCCATAGCGAGGCCATGGAGAACGCCACCCGCTTCCTAAAGCGCGCATTCAACATTCGCGAGGGTCGCGCGCCCTACCACGTAATCCGCAAGCGCTTTGTAAACGGGGCACGCCTGACCGGCTCTCACCTGTGCATCCTCATCATCGCCATGCTCATCGCAAGCATCGGCCTCGATATCGATTCGGACATCGCCATCGTGGGCGCCATGCTCATCTGCCCGCTTATGGGATCGGTCCTTGCCATGGCATACGGCATCGCCACGCTCGACCGCGAGATTACCGTCGAAGCCATCGCCAGCCTTGCGCTGCAGATGGCCTTTTGCCTGGTCACGTCCACGTTGTACTTTAAGCTCTCGCCCCTTGGCACCGCCACGGCCGCCATCGTCGACAACTCGACGCCCACCGTGTGGGACCTTGCCGTCGCGCTCGCGGGCGGCTTTGCGGGCGGCCTGGGCAACTCGCGCGACCAGGAACCCGCCACGCTCATCGCCGGCGTGGCCGTGGCAACCGCGCTCATGCCGCCCCTGTGCGCGGCGGGTTATGGCATTGCCATCGCGAGCGGGTCGCTGTTCCTCTCAGCCCTCTACGAGTTTGGCATCAACGTCGTCTTTATCGCGCTGGCGGCCGAAGCCGTATTGCTTCTTTTACGTGTACCGCTCAAGCGTGATCTCAACGGCGACGGCATTGTGACCGCCGAGGAAAACGCTGAGGTCAACGAGCTGTCACGCAAAGTGCGCCGCCGCATTATTGTGGGCACGGTGATCTTTGCCATCCCCTGCATCGTTATGACCGCGGGTTCCATTGGCTCGGCGCAGGCCGGCGTGCAGGACGGCTACGGCGTCACCGAGACCACACGCGAGCTTGCCGCGGTGCTGCCGGGCTTTAAGGATTACACCGTCGCCGTCGAGACCTCGGCCACCGAAGGGGACGAAGAAGGCATCGTCGAGCGCGAGATTGTCGCCCATGTGACGACAGGCGAGGCGCTTGGGGCGCACGACCGCCGTGTCGCCCGCAAACTCATCGACCTCAATGTGCCCGAGCTCGATCGCGTTGAGTTCGATGTGAAGTGATGCAGAGCGCGGGATGAATGCTCACACGGACGCAAGTTACGACGAGGCGCAGGCGCGATACGGACACGAGCAAATAGCGGGGTGCAGTTCACACCTGCGCCCCGCTCGCTTTTTTATTGCCGTGAATCAACTGTCCGAATCGACCTCGCCCGACTCCACCGTAAACGCCGGATCGGTGCTCACCAGATAAAATCGGGTCACCTTAGTATTTCTAATTAGGTAAATCTGCCCTTGATTGCGTCGGCGCGATATATATGCAACGTGAACCGTGCCGAATTCTTCGCCGTTTTCCTTCTTTAATACCAGGATATTGGGATCGTCCGTACGCTTAAACTGCCCGTCAACGCAGCTGCCGTCTTTGTCGACCAGTTGCCACCGATGGTTATCCTCTTCAAGAAAGGCCAGGGTTTCCAGACTCGTCTTGTCGTCCCGATAGTAACCGTCAATGGCAAACCCTTCGGAAGCGCATTCCCGCATATAGGACGTTTCTCGGCTTATAGCAAACAGCCCTGTAACGCCCAGGAGCACAGCCAGGCAGACCACTGCAAGGGTTATCGAAATAGCACGGCGGCCCATGTTAGACCAACCGATAGTTGTTTAACGGAGCGCGAAACATACCTGAAACCTCCGATGTCAGGGGGAACGTCGCCAGCAGGCTGGCGACAACTATATGTTTCTGACATCAAACCATATGGCTACCACTCGCGGAGGGGGCATCGGCGAACGGCGTGTTTTCATACTCCATTGGTCAAACCTAAGCGCGGCCCTACAGCTCGTACTTGTACACGCGGTAGATGTACTTTTCGGCTTCCATCTCGTAGGTGGCGATGGCCAGACCGTAGCGGTCGTCTCGTCGTTTGGCAGATAGGTCACACTGTGCTGGCCTGCGTTGAGCGAAAAATCGCCCTGGGCTTGCAGCAGCTTGTCCTCAAAGCCCGAACCTGCCCAAAAATCGGACAAGCCCACGGAAGGCCGTAGCAAGGTCATTTGCGCAACATATGTCCAGTAAAAACGGGTGGCAGCCGCTACGGCTACCACCCGTTTGTCTCATATCTAGCCCATAGCAGACCAGCTACTTCTTAATGCCGCGCCCCAGGCGCTTGGCGACCGATGCAACGGCCTCCTCACTGGCCGGTCCACAGCTCACGCAGCCGTCATGGGCACGCATCTGGCCGGTGACCTCGTCCATCGCGAGCGGCGCCACCTTCTCGAGCTTAAAGCCCTTACCGGCGCGCATGTTCTCCTTGGCCACGCTAATCATGAGCTTAATACGGTTGAGCTGGTTGACCTCGGACGCACCGGGGTCGTAGTCCACCGCGACGATATTGCTCTCGGGGTGCTGACGGCGCAGCTCCTTGATCACGGCCTTGCCCACCACGTGATTGGGCAGGCACGCGAAGGGCTGCGTGCAGATGATGTTGGGCGCACCGTGGTCAATCAGATCGAGCATCTCGGCCGTGAGTAACCAGCCCTCGCCCATGTTGTTGCACACCGAAAGCACCGTACGAGCCTTGTCCGCCATGGTGCCAATGCGCTCGGGCGCCTCGAAACGGCGGGACTTTTCGAGCATCTCCTCCACCGGCGTGCGCATCCAGTCCACCAGCTTAATGAGTGCCTGCATGCTAGCGCGCGCCGTGGCAGAGCTTCCCAGCTCGTCTTTTTGCAGCTCGGCATTGCTCATGGAGTACAGGAAGAAGTCGAGCAGGCCCGGCACCACAGCCTCGCAGCCCTCGCGCTCAATGACATCGACCACGTGGTTGTTGGCCGTGGGGTGGAACTTGACCAGAATCTCGCCGACCACGCCCACGCGCGGCTTGGTGCCCTCGCCCACGAGCGGCATGGTGTCGAACGCGCGGATGGCCTCACGCGCAAGCTTGGTGTAGTTGTGCCTGTTGAACTTGGGCGCCAGCTTGCGGGCGCGCGCCATGTACTCCTCGTAGAGCGCGTTGGCGGCGCCGGGCGTGGCCTCGTACGGGCGGCAACGATAGAGCATCTGCATCATCACGTCGCCAAAGAGCACCGCGTAGACTGCCTGCTTAAGCAGCGCCGGCGTAATCTTAAAGCCGGGGTTATCCTCGCCGAGCGCCACGGCCGAAAGCGAGATCACCGGGATCTCGGGGTGGCCGCTCTCGCGCAGGGCCTTGCGGATGAGTGCGATGTAGTTGGTGGCACGGCAGCCGCCGCCGGTCTGGCTGATAACCACGGCCGTCTTGGACAGGTCGTACCGGCCGCTCTCGATGGCCTCCATAATCTGGCCCGTTACCAGAATCGACGGGTAGCAAATGTCATTGTTCACATAGCGCAGGCCAGCCTCGACAGCGTCGTGATCGGTCGAGGGCAGCAGCTCCAAGTTGTAGCCAGCACCACGGAACACCTCTTTGACCAGGTCAAAGTGGATCGGCGCCATCTGCGGGCACAGGATGGTGTAGCCCTCCTCGCGCATCTGCTCGGTAAAGGGCACCTTGGGCCACGCGGTCGAAGCGCTCTCGCGCTGAGCCTCAAACGTGTACTTGCGGCTCGCGAACGCGGGGGCATCCGTAGAGGGCGCCACCGGCGCGGCATCGCCCTGCTCGTAGGCCTCGCCCGCGGCCGTGGCCTCGGCCAAGCGCTCGGCCTCCTGGTCCTTGAGCGCTGCCATGAGCGAGCGGATGCGGATGCGCGCGGCACCCAGGTTGGACACCTCGTCGATCTTGAGCACGGTGTAGATCTTGCCGCTGGCCTCCAGAATCTCCTGCACCTGGTCGGTGGTCAGAGCGTCCAGGCCGCAGCCGAAAGAGTTGAGCTGAATCAGGTCCAGGTCGTTGCGCATCGTCACAAAACGGGCGACGGCGTACAGGCGGCTGTGGTACATCCACTGGTCGACGACGCGAATCGGACGCTCGGGCTTCACCAGGTGCGCGAGCGAATCCTCGGTAAAGACCGCAAAGCCAAAGCTCGAGATAAGCTCAGGCAGGGCGTGGTTGATCTCGGGGTCGTTATGGTAAGGACGGCCGGCGAGTACGATGCCATGGCCGCCGTGGTCCTCGACCCACTTAAGGGCCTCCTCGCCCATGGTCTGGATATCCTCGTGGAAGCGCGCATCGGCCTCAAAAGCAGCGTTGACGGCGGCATCGACCTCGGAGCGTGTGATCTTTGGACCGCGCACGCGACCGCGACCGGCTTGCGCATCGGCCACGCGGTCGACGGCGAGCACCTGGTACAGGCGGCGCTTGAGCTCGGTCTTGTCGTGATAGGGCACAAACGGGTACAGGAACTCGATGTTCTGCTCGCGGATCTCATCGATGTTGAGCGCCAGCGCCGTGGGGTAACTCATGACGATGGGGCAGTTGTAGCAGTTACCGGCGGTCGGGTCCTCCTTGCGCTCCCAGCGCACGCACGGCATCCAAATGAAGTCGACGTCACGGTCAATAAGGTTCATCACGTGGCCGTGGCTCATCTTGGCCGGATAGCACACGCTCTCGGACGGCATGGACTCGATGCCCGCCTGGTAGGTCTTTTTGCTCGACTGGTCGGACAGCTGCACGCTAAAGCCCAGGCGCGTAAAGAACGCATGCCAGAAGGGGTAGTTCTCGTACATGTTGAGTGCGCGCGGGATGCCGACGGTGCCGCGCGGGGCCTCGTCGGGGCTCAGCACCTCACGGTTAAACAGCAGATCGTTTTTCTTTTTGAAGAGGTTGGGGGCCTCGGTCTTCTGCTTTTTGTGGCCGGCGCCCTTCTCGCAGCGGTTGCCGGTGATAAAGCGCCTGCCGCCGCCAAAGTCGTTGACGGTGAGCTGGCAGTTGTTGGAGCAACGGCCGCAGCGGACATGCTTTTGCGTCACGGTGAGGTGCGCGATGTCCTCGGCCGAAAGGATGGTCGAGGTGCCATCGGCGCCGGCGCGATCGCGGGCGAGCAGGGCAGCACCATAGGCACCCATGCAGCCGGCGATGTCGGGACGCACGGCATGGACGCCGGTGAGCTGCTCAAACGCGCGCAGCGTGGCATCGGACATAAAGGTGCCGCCCTGGACGATTACCTGGCTACCGATCTCCTTGGGGTCACGCAGCTTAATGACCTTGAACAGAGCATTCTTGATGACGGAATAGGACAGGCCGGCCGCGATGTCGCCCACCGTGGCGCCTTCCTTTTGCGCCTGCTTGACGCGCGAGTTCATAAAGACCGTGCAGCGGCTGCCCAGGTCGACGGGGGCCTTGGCATGGATGGCGGCATCGGCAAACGCGCGCACGTCCATGTTCATAGACACGGCGAAACTCTCGATAAAGCTGCCGCAGCCCGACGAGCAGGCCTCGTTGAGCATGATGTGTTCGATGACGCCGTCCTTGACGCGCAGGCACTTCATGTCCTGGCCGCCGATGTCCAGAATGAACTCGACGCCGGGCAGGAATGCCTTGGCGCCACGCAGGTGCGCAACGGTCTCGATCTCGCCGGAGTCGGCCTTGAGGGCCTCGATGAGCAGCGCCTCGCCGTAGCCCGTGGTGGTCACGTGGCCAATGGTGCAGCCCGCGGGAATGTGATTGTAGAAATCGGCCATGATGACCTTGGCCGTGCCCAAGATGTCGCCGTTGTTGTTGCCGTACCAGGTGTGCAGCAGCTGACCGTCCTCGCCCACGAGCGCGGCCTTCATGGTGGTGGAGCCGGCGTCGATGCCGATGAACACGCGGCCGGTGTAGCCTTCGAGCTTGCCCTTGGGGACGACTTCGGTGTCGTGGCGACCCTTGAACTCGGCAAAGTCCTCGTCGGTAGCAAAGAGCGGATCCAGGCGCTCGACCTCAGCACCCTGCGTGTCGCCCAAGCTGTCGATGGCCTCGATGAGCTGCGGGAACGTGCTGAGCTTGTTGGACTCGTGCGCCATGGCGGCGCCGCTCGCCACAAACAGGTGGGCGTTTTGGGGCACGATGCGGTGCTCCTCGTCCAGGTTGAGCGTGAGGTAGAAGCGGTGGCGCAGCTCGGAGAGATACTGCAGCGGGCCGCCCAGGAAGGCGACGTTACCACGGATGGGACGGCCGCACGCCAGGCCCGAGATGGTCTGGGTCACGACGGCCTGGAAGATGGAGGCGGCGACGTCCTCGGGGCGGGCACCCTCGTTGAGCAGCGGCTGCACGTCGGTCTTGGCAAAGACGCCGCAACGGCTGGCGATGGGATAGATGGTGGTGGCGTTGGCCGCGAGTTCGTTGAGGCCGCTCGCGTCGGTGTGCAGCAGGGTTGCCATCTGATCGATGAAGGCGCCCGTGCCGCCGGCGCAGGTGCCGTTCATGCGCTGCTCGATGCCGTTGTCGAAGTAGATGATCTTGGCGTCCTCGCCGCCCAACTCGATGGCGACGTCGGTGGCCGGGATAAGGGTCTCGACAGCGCGTTTACTGGCGATGACCTCCTGGACAAACTCCAGGTCGAGCCACTGGGACAGCAGCAGACCGCCCGAGCCGGTAATGGCGCAGGTCATCTGGGCCGTCGGCAGCACGGTCGCGGCACCCTCGAACAGGTCGCGGGCGCAGGCACGAACGTCGGTATGGTGGCGCTGGTACTTGGCGTAGACGATCTGGTTGTCGTCGTTGAGCACGGCGAGCTTAACGGTGGTGGAGCCCACGTCGATGCCCAGGTGCAGGTTGCCGCGGGCGGCCTCGGGGTTGAAGATCGCGCCTTCGGGAGCGTGGACGGCGGCTACGGGCTCAGCGGCGGTGGCGAGCTCGCTAGCGATGGACGTCTCCCCTGCCGCGTTCTTGGCATCGGCAACTGCCTCGGCAACTTTCTCGGCAGCCGCGGTCGCGGCCTTCTGCGCGGCGTCCACCACGGCGGGCGCGGCCTCGCGTGCGGCAGCGACCATACGATCCTTGATGCCCTCGACGAGTTTGCTCATTGTCTCTCCTCTTAGTTGTTGGACTCGACGGTTGCGGCGGTGTCGGCCGCGTCCTCGAGCTGCAAGTTCAATAGCTTCATGCCGTATTCCGGCACGTTGATATCGATGGGTTGGCCATACAGGTCACCAGGGCGCACAAAAGCGAGCACCGTCATAATGCGCGCCATGGCCTCGGGCGATTCGGTGAGCCCACGCTCAAACCAGCGCTGAATCATGCCGACCTCGGCACTCACGACGTAGGTGACGTAGTAGTCAAAGAACGTGCCCAGCGCCAGGCCCAAAATGCCCGTCTGCGCACGCGGCACCACAGCCTCACGCGCGGTGTCGATGATCCTTTTAATGAAGGCCTGGTCGCCGCCCGGACCCAGCAGCACACCGATTAAGTCGCGGTTGGCCGCAAGATAACGCAGCAGCTCAACCGAACCGGGCGCCGGCTCGAGCTCATCGATATTGTGATAGAGATCAGGCAGCTGAGCTGCGGTGATGAGCTCAATGCGCTCACGGATCTCGGCCAGCAAGCCGTCCTCGATTTGATTGATAAAGTCGGGGATATCGCGGTAGTGCGAATAGAACGTGCGGCGCGTAAGGCCAGCGCGCTCGGTGAGCGACGCGACATTAATGCGCGAAAGGTCGCCGCTTTCGGCAAGCTCACTGGCAAGTGCCTGGCGAAGGGCACGCTGCGAGCGAAGGGACCGGCGATCGCATTTCTCGAGCTGGGACAAGCGTCCTCCTTGTTACTCAGCCTGTGCGCTATTGCACAGTGCGAGTATTATTGCACACCGTGTGTATCAACACGTAAAGGCAATATTTGGAATGTGACAAAGGGGCTATCCCTTTGTCACATTCAGCGACCGCCTAGGTTGTGCCAGTTGTGCCTGGCTTTTGGAGCGGCATTGCCGATTGTTCAAAATGTCATTCGTGGGTAGAATAGTGTCGACGGCAGCCCAAGTTCTGGAAAGCTGGGCAGCGCCGTTGCTTGGATTAAGGGGTCAACGCCTTAGCGGCGGCGACCCCTTTTACGTTGCTTCGAACGTTGCTTGAGTGCCTCGGAAAGCCCGACGAGCGCCGTGGAGAACGAGACCAAAGCGGTCAGAAGTCTCACGAAATCAATCAGATCGGTCATGGGCATCACCTCCCATCAGATGGAGGGCGTTGCCCGGCACATGGAACTGCCGCCAACAGTATCAATTCTATCAAAGCGCAGTTAGATATGCGAATGTTTGTTCGTATTTCAAGAGACCAGCGTCACCTGTGACAAAGGGGCTGTCCCTTTGTCACATTATTCGATTACGGTGCAGGAATTCTGCTTGTGCATGGTGGCAAGCATGTGTTTGGGAACGGCGTGGGCCATGCAGCTACCGATAGTCGCGCTCGCGGCGGCCTTGGCCGCGTCACTGCCGTTTTTGGTCGCGTAGCTATGGCGGAAGCGTTTGAGCATGGCAATGTCGTTGCCGCCGTCTCCGTAAACCGCGACCTCGTCCTCGGCAATGCCGTAGTAGCCCGCCAGCCAGGCCACACTCTCGCCCTTGTTGCACGCCACGTCCGTGATCTCGAACATCACCGGATCAAACGGCGCGTTGACCACACGGTCCGAGCGCTCGGCCAAATACGCCTTAAGGTCGCGCTCCAGCTCGGGCGAGGTCACGCGACAGTTGATCTTGCACACATCGTGGCGCAGGATGTCACCGATCGACTGGTCGAAATACTGTTCCTCGTGGTACCCGCCACGTGCACGCATACCGCGCATCACGATGCGCTTGATAGGACTGTCTTTTTTAAAGCCTGCCTGGTGCATCTCGAACGATCCACTCGAGAACATGCCATCGGGCGTGGAGCAGTCAAAACAGATATCCGGAAACTCCTTGAGCAGCTCCTCGGTAATCTGCGAGTCGATGGTCCAGGTCCTGAGCACCTCGCCATGGCTGTCGCGCACGATGGACCCATTGGAGCAGCAGGCGTCGAGTGCCAAACCTGTAAAGCCATGCTCGCCGATTGGCAACGTCGAGCGTCCGGTCGCGGGAACCACATGCAGGCCAGCCTCGGTCAGCTCGCGAATGGCACGGCGGATGGTCCCATCCGCCTCGTGCAAGGCGTTCAGCAGCGTTCCGTCTAAGTCACTCGCAAACATCTTGATCATGGGCATGCCTCTCCTTCGTCTGCACGATATTGTAGACGAGAACGGGCGCGCCCCAAGAGAGGCGCGCCCGTCAGGCGAAAGATTGTCCTACACCGCAGAGGGGCCGTGTTCGCCGGTGCGGATGCGGATGACCTCCTCGACCGGCTCGACCCAGATTTTGCCGTCGCCGACGGCTCCGGTGCGAGCAGCGTTGCAGATAATCTCGACAATGTCGTCGACATGTTCATCGGCACAAATGAGCGTGAACTGCACCTTAGGGATCGTGTTAACAAGCAACTCGTTGCCGCGCACGTATTCCTTCCAGCCATGTTGCGCACCGCAGCCCTGCACCTGGTTGATAGTCATACCACGAACATCGGCAGCAAACAGCGCGTCTTTAAGAACCTCAAGCTTCTCCTGGCGCACGATAGCCGTGATCTTTTTCATAATGAATTCCTCTCTTTATCAAATAAATGAATTGCCATTCAATGACTGTCTCTTATACACATCTGACGCTGCCGACGAAGGC
>URNC01000041.1 GCA_900549065.1 uncultured Collinsella sp.
CTAAGCCTTCGTCGGCAGCGTCAGATGTGTATAAGAGACAGCACGGGGACGGCGCGCTCGATGCGCCTCAGGATGCTGTCCACCGTCTTGTCCGCGACGGTCTTGCTGATGATTTCCGTGAGCATTTGGGTCTCCTAACTGGGAAAACTAAAAGTGATAAAAACTTTTCAGGATTTCGGAACTTTTTTCTCTATGCGCTCCTTGCGCTTCTGCGCCGCCTTGACCCTGCGGTACAGGTAACGGCACAGCCACCGTTCCATGGCCTCGTCGTGCGCCTCTGCTGCCTTGTCGGCGGCGTAGCGGCTCATGCCCGAGGTGTCCGGGGCCTGCGGCATGGGGTCGGCGCGGCTCTCTCGGCCGCACTCGGTGCGCTCGTAGGTGCGGCGCTCCTCTGCGGTCAGCCTCGGCAGCAGCTCGGCTATGCGGGCCTCTATGGCCTCAAGCTGCTGCTGGCGTCTGCACGGTTCGCAGATGCCGTCCTTGCCGAGGGTCGCCCTGCGGCACCCGCACGACGGGCACAGCTCCAGGCGGTGGCGGTAGCAGCGCAGGGACACGTGGCCGCCGCTGGCGTTGATCACGCGCCGCGCGTTATCCAACTGGTTCTTGGACAGCCGCATCTCGCGGCGAATCTCGCGGGCGGGCACCTTTCCCGCCAGCTCGGCTATGCGGTCGAGGTCGGCCTTGCGCCACGCCCTGTGTGGCCTGCCCTTGTCTCGGCGGGTCACTCGTCGCTCACCTCCACGACCACGCGGGGGCGCGCCCTGTCGGTGAGCACTCTGTCGGGGCACTGCTCCACGTACTTGCGGGAGTCGTCCTTGATTACGCCCGCCGCCACCAGGCCGTCGAGCACGAACTTGCGCGCGAAGCCCACGTTGTCGGCGTCGCGGCGCATGTCGGGCTCGTAGAACGTGGTGCGCACGGTCACCCGGCGCTCGAAGCGCGGCGCGCGCTGCTGCATGGCCGCCGCCCTCACGCGCGCCGTCTCGCGCTTCTTCATGGCCGCCGCCTTGTAGCGGTTGGCGCGCTCGGCGCTGATGTAGTCGTTCAGGCTCGGCATTCGGCCCTCGACCGTGACGGTGCACCTCATTGCGCGCCCCTGTCGTAGATGCCATGCGCCTCGGTTAGCGTGGAGGCGGCGAAAACGGCTGGGCCCACGATGGCCTCCCACGTGCCCACCAGGTCCACGGAGTCCACCGGCGTGCGGCGGAAGCTCACGGCGGCCAGCATGGAGGGGCGCTGCAGCACCATGTAGCGGGACAGCACGCTCCACAGGTTGTGGTCGCGCTTGAACTCGCTGGCCTCGCTCACGGTCATGCCGTTCTGGCACGCCAGGGTGTACACGTTGTCGCGCTGGATGACGTGGCCCTCCAGCATCAGGCGGTAGCAGATGCGGCGCAGCTTCGCCCATGTATCGGGGTTCGAGGCAACCCAGCCGCACGCCTTGGCCACGAGGGCCTGGGCCTTGGCGTCTACCTCGGCCATACTGTTGCCTCCAGCGCCCATGTGGCGGCGATGCACGCGCATACGAACAGGGCGGCGAAAACGGCCTGCAGCCTCTCGCGGCGCTGCTCGGGTGTTACACTGGTCTCGGTTCGGAAGTGAACCGTTGCGGTGCGCGTCTTTCGCTTGCCGGCTGCGACGCGCACCCTCTTTTCCTTGATCTTTTCCATTCCTGGAACTTCCTCTCGTTCTCTGGGTCCTTGTAGAACTCGCGCATCATGGCGGCGCACTCGTCGCACATGGCGCGCTGTATAGGGGTCATTCGCCCGCGACGCCCGGCAGAAGCAGCGGGGCGTCCTCGTAGGCGACCTCACCGGTGTCCCTATCCACGAACATCACCTCCTGGTCGTCGTACACGTGGATGTTGAGCATCTGCCCCGTGAACTCCACCAGCTTGGGAATGGAGTCGCGGAACTTCGGGTCCAGCTCAAACTGCAGCACGCACTTGCCGCTCTTCACGTTGAGGGCGGTGAACCCCCCCGTACGGTCACCTCGTTCAGCATGGCCTACTCCTTCTCGTCGTACGCGGTGTCGCGCGCGATGGTCTTGAAGTCGGTGCTCCAGCCCTTGCCGTTCACGCTGAACTGCACGGAGCTGTAGACGTTGAACTGCATGCCGCCGAGCTCGAACCAGGTCGTGCTCGCCTCCAGAAGCTCGATGCCGCTCGTCTGGAAGCCCCACACGGCCGCGATGCGGCGCTTGAGGCTGACGTGCGTCTCCTCCATGCAGCCGTTCTCGGCCAGCTCGAAGTTGACGGCCACGCGCTTGCGGTCGTCGGTGAGGTGGTCGAGCGTTTTGCCGATGATCTCGGCGACGAACTCGGGCTGGTGGCTCTTGGTGGTCATGGTGTGTCTCCTTTTCTGATAGGTAAATCTAATTACAGTTTGAAGCGAAAAAAATTTCTTCGGGTTTGTAGCCCAAGAAGTCGGCGGCCTTTTTAGCCGTCTCGATGCGCATACGGTCGGGGTGGTCTTCATAAACATCGTATGTAGGTCCTGAAATGCCCAGATGTTCAGCCATTGCCTTCTTGGTTACGCCCTTGCTCATGCGCGCCTGCTTGAGTGACTTCATACTCCCTCCTTTCTGTCCATAACTGTAATTAATCTTCAGAACACGGTCAAGATTAATTTTGGTAAAATTGAAAATAAATTTAAGTCCTGGAAGGAGTTAAGATGCCGATATCCGACAACATAAAGAAGTTACGGCAGATTTTCGACGTTACCCAGGATGAACTGGGTGAGATTGCAGGTGTGACAGGTAACGCCGTTTCGCAGTGGGAAAATGGCCGCTCCGAACCCCGTATGGGAGCTATTGAGCGCATGGCGGCCTGCTATCAGATTAGTAAGTCACACCTTATAGAAGACGGCGGAATGGATCAGATTGACCCCGTGACCAAAAAGCCCAAGGGCAGCTCCTATATGCGCGCCGGTGCCATGCCCGTGGTGGCCAGCAGCGCAACCGTGCCGCTGCTCACGCTCGGGCGCGTGCACGCCGGCTCGCTCGCCGACGAGGAGGAGGTCGCGCACCGCGTGGAGGTGCCCGCCTCCGTGTGCGCCGGCCACCCGCGCGCCTTCGCCCTGGAGGTCGAGGGCGACTGCATGAACCGCGTCATACCCGAGGGCAGCCACGTGCTGGTCGACCCCGACCGCCAGCCCGCCAACGGGTCCATCGCCGTGGTGGAGACCGAGGACTACCGCGCGGTCATGCGCCGCTGGTACAAGGGCAGCACCAAGCTGATGCTGTCGGCGGACAGCTTCGATGACTACGAGGACATGATTTTCGGCATGGACGACGGACCCGTGCGCGTGATCGGCACGGTGGTGTGGTTCCAGGCCGCCGACGAGATGGAGTAGCCGTGGGCGGGCGCGCGGCGATATACGCCCGCTTCTCGAGCCACAACCAGCGCGGCGAGTCCATAGAGATACAGGTGGAGAAGTCCCGCGCCTACTGCGCCGAGAACGACCTGCGCGTGGTGGCCACGTACTGCGACTTCGCGCAGACGGGCACCAACACCGACCGCGCCGAGTTCCAGCGCATGATGGCCGACGCCAAGCGAGGGCTGTTCGATTTCGTGGTCATATATAAAGTTACCCGAATCATGCGCAACCGCGACGAGATGGCCATGGCGCGCATCATGCTGCGCCGCTGCCGCGTCGAGATACTGTACGCGGGCGAGGACATTTCGGACGGCTCGGCGGGCGTGCTGCAGCTGGGCATGCTGGAGGTGCTGGCGGAGTACGAGAGCGCGCTCGACGGCGAGCGCATACGCGACGGCATACAGAAGAACGCCGAGCGGTGCATGGCCAACGGCTGCGTGCGCTACGGCTGGGACATAGTGGACGGGCGCTACGTGGTCAACGAGGAGGAGGCCGCCGCCATCCGCCTGGGCGTGCGCATGGTCTTGTCGGGCAAGTCGGTGGCCGACGTGGTGCGCGCCTGGGAGCCGTACCGCACCAAGCGCGGCGGCAAGTGGCGCTTCCAGACAGTGCGCCGCATGCTGATGCGGCGGGAGAACGGCGGGGAGTACCGCTACGCGGGCGTGGTCGTGCCCGGCGGCATGCCCGCCATCGTTCCCATGGATGACGAGGAGAGGGTGATACGGATGCTTGAGGACTCGCACAGGCCCCGCGCCAAGACCGAAGCGTGGGACTTCCCGCTCACGGGCAAGCTCTACGACGGGCGCGACGGCGGGCTGATGACCGGCACCAGCGGCACGGGCAAGTCGGGCAGGCCCTATCACTACTACCGCTGCCGCAGCTGCGGGCGCACCGTGCGCCGCGATGTCGTGGAGAAGCGCGTGGCCGACGCCGTGCGCGAGGCCCTGGGCAGCGCCGACAGCCGCGAGCGCATCGCTCGCATGCTGGCCGACGCCGAGGAGGAGCGCGCCGACGAGAAGCCCTTGAGCGAGACCATAAAGGGCGAGCTGGCCAAGATCGAGACGGCGTTCTCCAACATATGGGCGGCCATCGAGTCGGGCATCGCGCCGCCGGGCGGCAAGGAGCGCATAGACGCGCTGAAGCAGCGGCAGGCGCTCCTCAAGGACGAGCTGCGCACGGCCGAGGCCCTTGAGGCCGCCCGCCTTGACTACGACCGCGCGCTGTTCTGGCTTGAGGGCATGGCCGCCGCCGAGGTGGACGACGCGCAGCTCCTGCGCACGTTCGTGGCGCGCGTGGTGCTGGGCGGCCCCGACGATGACGACGGCCTGCGCGTGGCGTTCACGTTTGACGATTCTGCCGGCTTGGGCGATAATCCGTCGCTGCCTGGCGCTATAGGTCCAGGTAGCGAGGTGTTCGACCGAATGAACGCCAGCTCCACCATAAGTAACAGGCAGGTAGATACTTATATCTACCTGCCTTTTTATTTCTAGTCCGTACCGCGGAGAATCGAACTCTATGCAGGGCGCGAGCGTTAAACAAACGCGAAGCGTTTGTAGCGAGCGGGCGAGGACGCCGGCAGGCGGCCGAAGCCGGTGCGGATTTGCGAAGCAAATACGCGGATTCTCCGCGCAAAGCCCCAACCCAAAACAGATGCGATGTTTATCGAATCTCAGCCGGTCATGCGCCGCATCAACGGATCCCCCCCCGTACCGCGGAGAATCGAACTCTGTGCAGGGCGCGGGCGTAAAGAAAACGCCTCAGTGACGCAGAGTGGGACGCGCTTTCCCAATGGCGGCCCAGGCGGAAAGTCCATCCCGGAATCCGCGCTCAGACTGGGACGTAGTTTCCGGATGGTACATCAAGCGGAAACCGCGACCCGGAATCGAGCCGTAGAGTGGGACATGCTTTCCCAATGGCAGCTCAAGCGGAAAGCGCGTCCCGGAATCTAAGCTCGGAATGGGATTCATTTTCCTGATGGCGGGCTCAGCGGAAAATGCGACCCGGAATTTGCTCTGAGAACGGGACACACTCTCCGCTTCACTTGCCGCCTTGAAAAACCTGCGCGCTCGCCATCCCAAAACTGGGTAGAAGAAAGCCAAAACGCAATCGCAGGAGGTCAATATGACTGCAGAAGATAAGGCAAAGAACGCCGGCAAGGTCGCGCTCGTCTTGGAAGGTGGTAGTTTTCGCGGGCAATTTACCGCAGGCGTGCTCGACGTTCTCATGGAGGCTGGCGTCGAGATTCCGGCTGTCTACGGTGTATCGGCCGGCGCCCTCAACGGCGTGAACTACAAGTCGCACCAGATCGGCCGTGCCAACCGCATCAACCTGGCTTTCTGCAACGATAGCCGCTTCATGGGCGCCGCATCGTTTGCGTCCACGGGCTCTATTGTGGGTTACGACTTTATCTTCAACGATGTCCAGGACCGCCTGGATCCCTTTGACAATGAGACGTTCGACGCGAGCCCCATCGAGATGTGCGCCGTCGCGACGGACATGCTTTTTGGAACCGCCGCGTACCTCCCGGTCAAAAGCGCCGTGCTCGATCTCGACGCCGTACGCGCCTCGACGTCGCTGCCGCTGGTGACGCCGCCGGTCGAGATTGACGGGCACAAATACGTCGACGGTGGCGTAGCCGATTCGATCCCCATCGAGCACGTGCTGGAGGAGGCGGGCTTCGACCGTGCGGTCGTCATCGTCACGCAGGACCGCTCGTACGAGAAAAAGCCTTACGAGTTTATGCCTGCCGCGCGCGCCCGCTATGCCGACTACCCCTATCTGCTCGAGGGAATCGAGACGCGCCACGACCGCTACAACATCCAGCGCATGCACCTGTGGAAGTATGAGCGCGAGGGCCGCGCGTTGGTCGTTGCTCCGCAAAAGCCGGTCGAGGTCGGCCACGTTGAGCACGATTCGGCAAAGCTCCTCGACCTGTATATCCAGGGCCGTCAGGAGGCAAAGCGCCTGCTCGCGGAAATCCAAGAGTTCGTTGAACGCTAGCGACGGCGAACCCTCAAAAAATGACAACAGCTAAAGAGCTGGAAAAATCACGGCTCGTGGATGACATGTGCAGAAACTCTGGTCGGAGCCAAAATACCTGTTGACTCGCACGGCGAGCGGGGTAATATGGACGGGTTACTTGCAGAGCCCCGTGAATCTCTGTAACAACACGTACTGTACATGGAGGAGTCTAAGTGATTTCGAAATCGACTCACTACGCCAAGCAGGGCGAGGTCCAGCGCAACTGGGTTCTCGTCGACGCCGATGGTGCTGTCCTGGGCCGTCTTGCCACCCAGATCGCAATGATCCTGCGCGGTAAGAACAAGCCCCAGTTCACGCCCAACAGCGACTGCGGCGACTTCGTTGTCGTCATCAACGCCGATAAGGTCCAGCTTACCGGCAACAAGGCCGACACGAAGACCTATTATCGCCACAGCGGCTACAACGGCGGCCTCAAGGCTGAGAGCTTCCGCCAGGCTATGGAGAAGCACCCGGAGAAGGTCATCGAGCGCGCCGTTCGCGGTATGCTGCCCAAGACCACCCTCGGCCGTGCCCAGATGACCAAGCTTAAGGTCTACGCTGGTGCCGAGCATCCGCATGCTGCCCAGAACCCCACGAAGATTGAGCTGGAGGCTTAAAGATGGCTGAGAACACCGTTGTCTACCAGGGTACCGGCCGTCGTAAGAACGCCGTCGCCCGCGTCCGTCTCGTCCCCGGCACCGGCAAGGTGACCATCAACAAGCGTGACGCCGAGCAGTATTTCGGCCGTCATCAGCTCGTTGAGAACGCCCTTGCTCCCTTCAAGGTGACCGACACCGCCGGTCAGTTCGACGTTATCGCTCTGTGCGATGGCGGCGGCATCTCCGGTCAGTCCGGCGCTCTGCGCCTGGGCATCGCTCGCGCTCTTCTGAACGCCGGCGACTACCGTGCTGACCTCAAGAAGGCCGGTTTCCTTACGCGCGATGCTCGCGTGGTCGAGCGCAAGAAGTACGGCCTCAAGAAGGCCCGCCGCGCTCCCCAGTTCTCCAAGCGCTAAGGTTTTATCTCCTTTCGAGATACAATGTACAAGCGGGGCCTGCCGATTCCTCGGCGGGTCCCGCTTTTCTTTTTCGACTAGGGTGGGCGGTTGCATATCGCCTGCTAGGGAAGGAGCGATCCTATGCCCCAGAACATCTTCGGTACCGATGGCGTCCGTGGCGTCGCCAATGCCGACCTCTCGTGCGACCTCGCGTTTCGCCTGGGCCGCGCGGCGACCAAGTTTCTTGGTCCGGACATCTGCATCGGCCGTGACACGCGCCTTTCGGGCACCATGCTCGAGAGTGCTCTGACCGCCGGCATTATGGCCGAGGGCGGCCGCCCGCACTGCTGCGGCGTCATCCCCACGCCCGCCGTGGCGCTGCTCACCGTCCAAAACGAGCTCGACGGCGGCATCGTCATCTCCGCTTCGCACAATCCGCCGGAGTTCAACGGCATCAAGTTCTTTAGCCGCAAGGGCATGAAGCTTCCTGATGCTGTCGAGGAAGAGATCAGCGCCTGGGTCATGTCCGAGGAAGCCATGGCTGCCGACACGCTGCCGACCGGCGCCGGCGTGGGCCACATTATCAAGATGAAGGACGCCCGCAAGGCATATGTCGATCATGCCATCGATACGCTTGATGGCCTGAGGCTCGATGGCCTGGTCGTTGCCGTCGACTGTGGTCACGGTGCTTCCTGCCAGACCACGCCCGCCGCGCTGCAGCGCTTGGGTGCCACGGTGCACGCCATCAACACCGATTATTGCGGCACCGACATTAACGTTGAGTGCGGCTCTACGCACCTTGAGCCCCTGCGCGAGCTCGTGCTGCGCACCCATGCTGATATCGGCCTGGCCCACGACGGCGACGCCGACCGCGTGCTGTTCGTGGACAGCGAGGGAAATGAGATCGATGGTGACTACATCCTGGCTATCTGCGGTTCTGACCTTGCCGCTCGCGGCAAGCTCGCCAACTCCGAGATCGTCTCGACCGTCATGTGCAACCTGGGCTTCTCCATCGCTATGAAGGAACAAGGCTTCGAGATGGTCCAGACCGCCGTGGGTGACCGCTACGTTCTGGAGCGCATGCTCGCGGACGGCGCCGTCATCGGCGGCGAACAGTCCGGCCACATCATCTTCCTGGAGCACAACACCACCGGTGACGGCCTGGTGACGGCTCTGCAGCTGCTGGCCGTGCTCAAGCGCACCGGTCGCACCCTCACCGATCTTGCCGGTATCATGAAGAAGTACCCGCAGGTACTCGTCAACGTGCATTCCGACAACAAGGCTGGTCTGGACGATTGCCAGCCCATCTGGGATGCTGTCGCTGCTGCCGAGAAGGAGCTTGACGGCCGTGGCCGCATTCTGGTGCGCCCGAGCGGTACCGAGCCGCTGGTCCGCGTGATGGCCGAGGCCGAGACGCATGAGTTGACCCAGCGCGTTGTCGACGACATCGTCGAGGTTGTCAAGCGCGAACTTCCCTAATGGTCAAAAACCGTTGCCAAGTGGTAAACTGTTAAGGTTATTTTGATTGATTGGTATGTCCGAGGGGGAGCATGTTCACTAAAGTCCTAAGGTCTTTTGGTATGCGTGGTCGAGTCCTTACGTTGGATGCTCCCATCTCGGGTGACGTCATTCCGCTCTCCGAGGTAAACGATCAGACGTTTGCCACCGGCCTTTTGGGCCAGGGCGTGGCGATTCAGCCCACCGGAACGCGCGTGATCGCGCCGGCTCATGCCAAGGTCGAGGCTATTTTTCCCACGGGACATGCCGTTGCGCTCAACACGGTCGATGGCTTGGACGTGCTCATCCACGTTGGTTTGGACACTGTTCAGCTCGAGGGCAAGCACTTTACCGTACATGCGCAAGTGGGTGACATCGTCCATAAGGGCGATGTACTCATTGAGTTCGATCGCGAGGCAATTGCTGCCGAGGGCTACGATGTGACGGTTCCCATCTTGGTGTGCAACTCCGTTGAGTTCTCGAGCATCAAGGGCTCCGTTGGCGTGCATGTCGAAGAGATGGACCAGCTCATCGTTGCTCGCGAGCGCTAGCAAGTGCACGTGGCCATTAGCCTACAATTCAAACACGTTTACGGAGGGCGCCCTTGAAAGAGGACGCCCTCCGTGGCAAGATGGGATTTGTCCGAAGCTAAAAGGCTTTGGGTCACCGTGGACGGGCAGGGGCCTCGACGCGGTTAGACACGAGACACATACATTACGCGACCTCGCCCTGGTGGCCGCACACGTTGGTTGCGGCCGACGCGGGCCGCGGGCAAGTGCTTGTAAGGGAGCCTTGCCTCTCTTGAACGAGAAAGGACGCGTAATGAAGATCATTAAAGCTAAAGACTACGAGGATATGAGCCGCAAGGCCGCTAATATCATCTCGGCCCAGGTTATCCTCAAGCCCGACTGTGTGCTGGGTCTTGCCACCGGCTCCACCCCGATCGGTGCCTACAAGCAGCTCGCTGCTTGGTACGAGAAGGGCGACGTCGACTTTGCCGAGGTCAGCACCTACAACCTGGACGAGTATCGCGGCCTTTCGCACGACGATCCCCAGAGCTATCACTACTTCATGCGTGAGAACTTCTTCGATCACATCAACATCGACCTGAACAACACGCATGTGCCCGACGGTTCCAACCCCGACGCCGCCGCTGCCTGCTCTGAGTACGACAAGATCGTCGCCGACGCCGGTTACCCGGATCTGCAGCTGCTCGGCATTGGCAACAACGGCCACATCGGCTTTAACGAGCCCGATGACCACTTCTCCAAGGGCACGCACTGTGTCGACCTCACCGAGAGCACCATTCAGGCCAACAGCCGCCTGTTCGACAGCATCGACGATGTTCCCCGTCAGGCCTACACCATGGGTACCCAGACCATCATGTATGCCCGCATGATCCTGGTCGTCGCCAACGGCGAGGCCAAGGCTCAGGCCGTGCATGACATGTGCTATGGTCCGGTTACGCCCGAGTGCCCGGCTTCGATCCTGCAGCTGCACACCAACTGCGTTGTCGTTGCCGACGAGGCCGCCCTTTCGCTCTGCGAGTAGCGCGAATCCTGCAGCTCGACATAGCCTTGCCTAAGGCCTCCGCTTTGCGGGGGCCTTTTTGCTATCCCTTTTCGCCCACTTGACCAAAATCTTGCCGCAAGCTTGACGAATGCCGGATGCCCAACAGCTTGATTCATTCTATATCAGATTCTATGCAAAAATGCCACTAGAAGGTCGTAGACGGTAGCGGGTGCTAGGCGAGTTGAATGACATAGCTGAACCTTGTTCATCTGCGTTACACTGCCGCTTAGATGGGACAAGCTGACAAGCTCATTTACCTGCTTAAAGACCGATTAGTCGGGGGATTAATAACAATCGGCCCTCGCTGTACAAAAACTTGCCGCTTGCGTACCAAAAGACAACCTAAAACACAAGGTCGCTCTATTCATAGCGCGGCTTGTATGGTCTTGCGGCTACAGTGTCCATACGGTCGAGTTGAGGAGCGGGCATGGTAAACGATTTGAGCGGTATAGACGACCTCGAGCTGATGCCGCTGGGCGGAGGCTATATGGTGCGACGCGAACGCTTGATGAATGAGCTTATCGCCAAGGGCCGAAAGGCCGGCATCGTGGTTCTTTATGCGCCCGACGGGTTTGGGAAGACCTCGGTGCTGCTGCAGTACACCCATGAGGTTAAATGCGACCCGACGCGAGGCCCCGTGCGGATTATCGAGGCCGATCGTGCCATTGGGCGCGAGGTGTTTATGCAGCTCGAGGTGGTTACCGAAGAACTCAAAGACAAACCGCACTCCCTTATCGCGATTGATAATGTGCCAAACCTCGATCAGCACGATACCGAAGACCTCATCGACAGGATTCGCGGCCTGCGCGCTATGGGGGTAGGGGTCTTTATCTCCTGCCGTCCTTCAAATCGTCAACTGATTCATGGGCTGGGCGATTCGGTTAAGATCAATGCGCAGATGCTCAAGGTGCATGCCTATGAGTATTCGGCGTGGGCATCGGCGTTTTCGATCAGCACATCGCTCGACTTTTATCAGCTCACGCAGGGCGTGCCCGAGCTCGTTTCGGCATTGCAGACAGGTCTGTATGGCCAAGGCGACGTAGCCGGTCTGCTCGAAAACGAGATTGTGAACGTATATGGCGCGGCACTTGTCGATCTGGCTTCGCTCGACAATAATGCGCTGTTTTGCGTGGCATGTCTCATGGTTTTGATGGGCGAGGGCAATATCGCAGAACTCGAGGCCTGTGGGGTGAGGCTGTCGATGGTCGACCAGTCCTACTTTGTACGCGACTACCCGATCTTTGGCTTTGACCCCGCCGAGCGGAGTTTTAAGTGTCTGGGCACGGAGGATAACGGACGCTTGCGCTTGCGTAAGTTGGTGGCCGAGGTTCGCCCCGAACTTGTTCCGAGGGCGGCCCGGATTTTGCTTAAGGCGGGCCGATGCGATGCGGCGATGGGCCTGGCGGACGCCTTTTTGGACCGCGAGGCGGTCCTTGAACTTGCCGGGCAGTATGGGGTCGATCTTGCTCTGACGGGGCACGGGGCCGATATCTGCCGAGCAGCGCTGGGCACGATCGATGCCGACGATCCGGCACCAGAGCCAACGCCTGCCGAGGCGCTTGGCGTATATCTGGCAGCGGTCAGCGTGTCCAATACAAAGCTCGCCCGCTATATGGCATCGGTCATCGAGCGCGAGGGCGAACGGGCGGCCTGTGAAATAGACCCTGTTTCATGGAGGGTAGCCCAGACACTGACGGCTGTTTGCTATGGGGACAACGGGCTTGGGCTTCCTACGAACCTGGCCGTGCCAGAAATAGAGACGTCCCACACCGCACTCGACATGTTGTCTGCGCATATCGAGGTCAAGCGATGCCTGACCGAACGGGGAGATGACGGCGACGTTCTACAGCAGCTCAAAACGAGCAAGGCCTACGACTGCGAGCTCGACATCGCGGGGATTGTTATACGGGCCGACAGCATGCTGGTGGAGCTCTTTGACGGGTCGTTTGCGGGAACCGACGAGCGCGACGACGAGATGACGGTGGTGCGGGAGGCGCTCGACGTACGTGGACTTAAGGCGATGGCTATCTGGGTGCGCATGGTGTTGGCGGCACGGCGGCTCCTTTCCGGCTTGCCGGTAACCGACGACGCGGCGTTCAACGAGCTCGATCGTTTTGCCGTGCGCATGCGCGACAACCAGATTCAGCTGTTTGGCCTGTTGTTAGAAGGCTGGCAGTCGCTGGCAGAGGGACGGCCGGTTAATGCAAAGTTCCGTGCGGTCCAAGTGCTCAAACTTGCCGAGGAGTCGATTGCGTACATGCGCGATAACGCATTGCTGCTGGAGCGCGCGGCATATCTGCGAAATACATCGATGGTTTCGGTGCGCGAGGAAGCGGAGTTGCTCGATATAAGCCAGACGCAGGTTGGTGGCGCAGAAGCCTGGATGGTGGCGCTGCATTTGGCCTGTGCGGGCCGAGACAGCGACCTTGCGGCCTGGATGTCCATGAATCGTGCGGGGATTCTAGAGCCATCGTATCGGCTCTTTGCGCGCCTTGCCATGCATTGTCTGGGCGAGCCGGCGGCCAGGATACGCAAGAAGCTTCCCGTGCGCGAACTGTCGCGGTACTCGCTGCGCGACGATTTGGAAGGGGAGGGCGAGCGCCTGTTCCAGGCTGGCGAGGTTGAAGCCGTTGATACCATCGACCATATCGAGATTCGCATGTTTGGTGCGTTTCGCGCCGAGCGCGACGGGTTTCCCATCACGGACAAAATGTGGCGTCGCAAGAAGGCGGCGACACTTGCCGAGCGGCTTGCGCTGGGCATGGATGCGCTCGTCGATCGTGAGACGCTGGCCATGGAGCTGTGGCCCCATGCCGAGTTCAATAGCGCCCGCAATAACCTGTACTCGACGATATCGCGCTTGCGGTCGGCTTTGGGGCCGACGCCGGATGGCAAGTCGTGTGTGCTCATTCAAAATGAATGCATCGGACTCAACGGCGACTACGTCAAGACCGATGTGCGGCTGTTTGACCAGATAAGCCGCGAGATTTTGGGAAATCGCACGGGTGCGCGCGGGCCCCATTTAGTTGAGCTGTGCCTTAAGATTGAGCAGCTTTATGTCGGACCGCTGTATGTTCCCAATGGCTGTAATCCCACCTACTTTTTGCGTATGCGACGCATTATGCAGTCAAAGTACATCGATTGCATGATTAAGGGAGCAAATGCCGCTCTAGAGGAAAACGATCTGCAGTCGGCGATTTGGCTGGCGGAGTCGGGGCTTCGGCAGGAAACGTCGCGCGAGGATATGGTGCGCTGCGCCATGCGTGTCTACAGTGCGGCGGGGCGGCGACGCGATATCGTCGAGCTGTACAGCGGGCATATGCACCATCTGAGGGAACAGGTCAATGGCGTGCCCGAGCCCGAGACGCGGCGCCTATACGAGCGCTTGGTGGAGGGTCGGCTCAACCGCGTGCTGGTCGAGCGATAAAAAACGGGCGCCCGAAGTACTTGGGCACCCGTAAGCTCTGTCTCTTATACACATCTGACGCTGCCGACGAAGG
>URNC01000042.1 GCA_900549065.1 uncultured Collinsella sp.
GGATATCGGACACAGGGGCCGCAAGGGCCCTTACACCAACTTTCTCGACACTACCTAGGCTACTTCCTCGGATATCCCTACGACGACGTGCACGAGTTTATCGTCCAGCGCGGCGAGAACTACAAGGTCTTTGGAGCTTGGAAGGTCTACACGAATGTCGAGCAAGCGCTTGCGATGTTTGACGCCTACCGCGCTTGCACTCAATACCTCACCTTTGTCTATCAGCAGGGCTGCAGCTTGGCGCAACTTGCCCAGGCAACCCGATAGAACATAGAAGCCGCGGCAACCTGCCGCACAACTGAAAGGACTCAACATGAGCAAGATCGCCGTCGTCTATTGGAGCGGCACGGGCAATACCGAGGCCATGGCAAATCTCGTCGCCGAAGGCGCCACGTCCGCGGGTGCCGAAACTGAGGTCATCCCCTGCGCCGACTTCTCTACCGACAGGGCCGCCGACTACGACGCCTTCGCCTTCGGCTGCCCAGCCATGGGCTCCGAGGAACTCGAGTACGATGAGTTCCAGCCGATGTGGGACGAGGTCAAGGAGACTCTCGGCGACAAGAGGGTCGTCCTCTTTGGCTCCTATTCGTGGGCCGAGGGCGAGTGGATGGACAACTGGAAGGCCGACGCCGACGAGGCCGGCGTCAACGTCGTGGACTCCACCATCTGCTACGACGCGCCCGACGACGATGGCGAGACCGCTTGCAAGGCCCTCGGAGCCGAGCTCGCGTAACGAACCCAGGGCCTCCAAGAGAGCCTGCATCAAAGCGCATCCCCATCCCTACAAAAGAGCGGGACTGGATTCAAGTCCAGCCCCGCTCTTTTGTAACGGCAGTTACATCAACCGGCTACGAGATATTGCCCAAGAACGCCTTGGTGCGCTCGCTCTTAGGATGGTCGAAGACCTCGCTCGGCGTACCCTCTTCCACAATGACGCCTCCGTCCATAAAGACGACGCGGTCGGCGACATCGCGGGCAAAGCCCATCTCGTGCGTCACGACGATCATGGTCATACCGTCGTGCGCCAGGTCGCGCATGACGCCCAGGACGTCGCGCACGAGCTCAGGGTCGAGCGCCGAGGTGGCCTCGTCAAAGAGCATGACGTGCGGGTTCATCGACAGGGCGCGGGCGATGGCAACGCGCTGCTGCTGGCCGCCCGAAAGCTGACTCGGCATAAAATCGATGCGTTCGGCAAGACCGACCTTGGTCAGCTCCTCGACGGCGATCTTCTCGGCCTCTTCCTTACTGCGCTTGAGCACCTTTTGTTGCGCAAGCATGACGTTCTTTTTGACCGACAGGTGCGGGAACAAATTGAACTGCTGGAACACCATACCCAGGTGCGTGCGCACTTTGTTGAGGTCGACACCCTTGGCACACACATCCACGCCCTCAACGATGATCGAGCCGCTCGTGGGATGCTCCAGACGATTGATGCAGCGAAGCATCGTCGACTTGCCCGAGCCCGAAGGGCCCAGGACTACGACGACCTCGCCCTTGTGCACATCTAGATCGATATCGCGCAGGACCACGTTATCGCCAAAGGCCTTCTGGAGGTTCTTGATACTGACGACGACCTCGTTCGAGTTATTGGTTTCGCTCATGATAGGACCTCCTTACAGACCGGCGATGTGATCGGCAGGCGTCGCGACAACCTGTCCGGCGCTCTTGGCGGGACGCTTCTTCTTGGTCTCGGTCGTGCCCAAAAGCCTCGCCTCAAGACCGCTCACCAAGCGAGCGAGCGGCAGGGTGATGACCAGATAGAACAGGGCGGCAACCACATACGGCGTGATGGAGCCCGTCGTGGCCACGATGGTACGGGCGTTCATGACGATCTCGACCACACCCACGGCGGCAAGCAGCGACGTATCCTTGTAAAGCAAGATAAACTCGCTGGTCAGCGTAGGCAAAACATTGCGGAACGTCTGCGGAATCATAACGTAGAGCAGCGTCTGGAAGGCATTCATGCCCAGCGAGCGAGCAGCCTCGTTCTGGCCCTTGGGGATCGATTGAATACCGGCACGGAAGATCTCGCACAGGTACGCAGACGAGTTCATGGCCATGACGATGACGCCGAGCACGTAGTCATCAACCTTGACGCCGGCCAACGGCAGACCGAAGAACGCGATATAGATCTGCAGGAACGCCGGCGTACCACGGATGATATTCACATAGATGCCGGCAAGGCAACGAAGGATGCGCGACTTGGAAATGCGCATGAGCGATAGGGCGAAACCGAAGGGAATGGCCAGCGGAAACGCCACAAGCACGATCGAGAGCGACATAAGGAAGCCCTTAAAGACGATCGGCAGGCTTTGGACCAAAATGACCGGGTTCAAGAACAGGCGCAGGAACATATTGGAGTTCCAAGCCTCGACCCACGGCTGCTCCTTAAGATCGGCCAAGAAGTTATCGAAGGCCGTCACGCCCTTGATCTCCACCGACGGAATCTTGGAGATCTTCTTGGTCGAGCCATCGGCCAAAGTGTAGGTGCCGCTAAAGGCCTCATCGCCGCCCTCGACGGGGAAGGTCACGCCGTAAACCTCGACACGGAAAAAGCCGCCGGCAGGCGCCGTCTCGCCAAAATCAATCTTGAGCGTCTGGCCGTCAGCCTTGCACGTGGGCTTCATGGGCGTACGATCCATGAGGTCCTCGCCCGAGAGCATCGTCAATCGCGTGTCATCGGTACCAAACGTCGTGCCGTCGACAAACGTCAGCGAAAGACCGCTCAGCTCCTCATCGGCATCGGCCTGGACCTCCCAGGTAATGCGCGTCTCGGTGCCGCCGACCACAGCGCTGCCCGAACCGGTGTTGGGTCGGGCGGTAATCTTTGCGGTCTCAAGCGCCTGGGCGGTCGTGGGCGCATATGCCCCCACACACACCAGCGCGAGCGCCACGGCCATGACGCAGACTAGCTTTTGGAGCAAGGCGGGCAGTGGAAAACGCTGCTCCGCGGCCCCTTTGTTCAGTCGAGACAAGGTGGCTCCTATCGTAGAAGTTGCCGGCAAAACGAGACGGAAATGCTCTCCGTCAAGAGAAGCGCAAAGGCCCTCTCCGCCAAAGCGGAAAGGGCCCGCGAGCAATCAAGTAGCTATTTTACTTGATGTTGTACTTAGCCATGAGGGCGTCAACGGTACCGTCGTCGGTCAGGTCCTTGATGGCCTGGTTGATGTCGTCCTTGAGCTTGGTGTTGCCCTGGTTGATGGCGATGGCGTACTCCTCGCCGGTGCTGATCTGCTTAATGGTCTGGCAGGTGTTGAACTGCTCGGCGGTCAGCTGGCTGGCAACGGAGCGGTTGGTGACTACGGCGTCGCCCTTATCGGACTGCAGGGCGCTGAAGCACTCGGTGGCGTCCTTGTAGGGGACAATCTTGGCCTTGGGGAAGTTCTCCTGAGCAAAGGCCTCGGCGGTCGAGCCAGACTGGACGATGATGGTAGCGTCAGCGTTGTTGAGCTTCTCGCTGTAGTTGTCGGCCGTGATGTCGGTGTTATCGACCTTGGTCACGATAGCCTGATCGTCCATGTAGTAGGAATCAGAGAAAGTGACTTCCTTCTCACGCTCGGGCGTGTCGGTGATAGCCGCGATGGAGACGTCATATTTGGCGCCCGAAGCGACGCCCGGAACCAGCGTGTCAAAGTCATTGTTGACATACTCGACATCCAGGCCCAGCTTGTCGCCGATAGCCTTGATGAGCTCAAGGTCAAAGCCCTGATAATCGCCGTTGTCATCCTTGTACTCAAACGGAGCGTACTCGGCAGAGGTGCCGACGGTCAGCGTACCGTCCTTGACGAGCGCGTACTCCTTGGAGCCGTCGACCTTCTCGACCTTAGCGTCGTCAGAGCTGCTGGAACCGGCATTAGAACCAGAGGTGGCGTTGGACGAGCCGCAGCCCGTCAGAGCGAGGGCGAGCGCCATAGCACCCGTGGCGGCAAATGCGCCAAGCTTCTTCAGCTTCATAATCAGTCTCCTTCCAATGACCCCACGTGATTCAGAGGTCTGCAAAAACTGAGGGTTATTATGCACCCGCTTGGAAGAATCTGCAATTAGAAAACTGATTGAAACAAACCCATAACGTGAATGGGGCGTCCCACTTTATGGCAGCCATTACTGCTGCAATAACCTTAACAGTTTGATTTCAGCCGCATAACCTGCAAGTTCGTTCGGTGTCTCCAAAATGAATGGCAATGCGCGCAAGCGGCCATTTGATACAATATTCTGCATAACCTGCATACCGCCACCAAATTCCTCGCTGCCAAGGTATCCCTTGCCGATGCACTCGTGACGATCTTTATGGGCGCCGCAGGGGTTCTTCGAATCGTTGACGTGTACGGCATGCAAGCGATCGATACCCACCACGCGGTCGAACTCGTCGAGCACGCCGTCCAGATCATGGATGATGTCGTAGCCGGCATCGCTCACATGGCAGGTGTCCAAACAAACGCCCAGCTTATCGGACAGCTCTGGGCACTTGGCGGCAACGCCCTCGATAATGCACGCCAGTTCTTCAAAGCTACGGCCCACCTCGGTGCCCTTGCCGGCCATGGTCTCGAGCAATACCGTCGTCTGCTGTCCCTCGAACATCACCTGGCACAGCGTATCAACAATCATCTGAATGCCGACGTCTGCCCCCTGTCCTACATGCGCACCGGGATGAAAATTGTAGTAGTTGCCGGGCAGTGCTTCCATGCGCTGCAGATCCTCGGCCATGGCCTCCAGGGCAAACTCGCGCGCTCGCTCCTTAGCGGAGCAGGGGTTATAGGTATACGGGGCATGAGCCACGAGCGGGCCAAAGTCGTTTTGCTCCATAAGCTCGCGCAGGGCCGCCACATCATCCATGTCAAGGTCTTTCGCCTTGCCGCCGCGCGGGTTGCGCGTAAAGAATGCAAAGGTATTGGCGCCAATGGACAGCGCCGTCTCCCCCATCGCCCGATAGCCCTTCGTCGTCGAAAGATGACACCCGATCGTCAGCATCTCCAACTCCCCCTCATCAGTTGCGGTGAAATACGGTCTATTGGTGCCCTATTTTGGCGCAAACAGACCGTATTCCACCGCAAGTTATAAAAGGGGCATCAGGGGCGAAGGCCTCCAAGGCATTCCAGGCGCTGGCGCCATGCCCCCACGCCCTAAAGTTTCAAGCGAATCGCATCGATGATGTGTGCACAGCGCTGCGTGGCGGCAAGGGGCATGACGGGACTCTCGAGTTTCCCCGCCTGAATAAGCTGCGTCGCATGCTGGATTTCGCCGTAGAAATCATCGATCTCAAACGGGGCATTTATTTCTAGCGTTCGACCGTCGGAATACTTCACATGAGCGAGCTCGGGGCGATGGAGCCGCTCGATTTCCAACGAGCCCCGCTCACAGGCAATCGTTAAGCGGCTTTCATATGTTGCTTTGCCGTCGCACACCATATGAATGGGTATACCGCCGACGCTCATATGGATCTCGTCGGCCCAATCGACGCGGCCGCCCGATACGTCACGCCAGCGAACTTCACGGGAAGAAACCTCGCACGCGCCCGCGAGCAAATCCTCAAACCAACCGACTGCATAGCAGCCCATATCATATAGACAGCCGCCCTGCAACGGATCAAGCAGATAGCCCGAAGGAGGCTCGCCGTAATCGAGCTTTTGCACGCTTTCAATCGAGACAATACGGCCAAGCTCACCCGACGCAAGCAAGTCCTTCACGCGAGTGCGCATCGGGCAAAACCGATTCTTCATCGCCTCCATAAACAGCACGCCGCGCTCGCGAGAGGTGGAAGCAATCGAGAGAGCCTCTTCCTCACTCAAAACGGCCGGCTTTTCGCACAGCACGGCCTTTCCGGCGCGCAGCGCGCGACAGGCCCAACGCGTATGCATGCCATGCGGAAGAGCCAAGTAGATTGCGTCGACATCGGGGTCGGCAATCAGCGCGTCATAAGCCGCATCGCCGTTATCATCGGCCGAGGCATGGCTATGCGCAGCATCGATCGAAAACGCTCGGGAAAATTCCTCGACATGCGCAGGAGTGCGGCCGGCCGCAGCCACCAGCCGTGCCCCGTCGACCTTCTTGAGCGACGATGCAAATCGATGAGAAATGTGCCCAGCGCCCAAAATGCCCCAACGAACCTCACGCGAATCATTACGTAAACCTCGGTCACCCACGATAGCCTCCCATCAGTTGCGGCGAAATAGTTCCTGCTATCGCCCTATTCTGCCGCAAACAGGAACTATTCCATCACAAGATATAAAAGGGTCATGAGGAGCGTGTTTTGCCGAAGGCCTTAAGCACCGCCGTCACGGGACCAGGCTGGAAACGTCGGCGCACATCGTCGAGACACTCGGGAATATCGATGTGCTGTGGGCAGTGCCGCGCGCATTTGCCGCATTTGACGCAATTGCTCACCAACTTGGGCTCGCTTGTGCGCACCGCGCTCGCCGTAAAGTATTGAGACAGCCCCGTAAACCAGCTGTGCGCATAGCTTGCGTTGTAGGCGGCAAAACATCCAGGGATATTGATGCCTTTAGGGCACGGCATGCAATAGCCGCATCCCGTGCAGGGCACGCGATTCGATTTTTCAAACTCATCCAGCACGTGCGCGATCGTGTCGAGCTGGTTGGCAGTCATCGAATTCGGCAACGCGAGGTCTGCCAGTGACGAATTCTCATCCACCTGCGCGGTATCGGTCATACCCGAAAGCAGCATCGTCACCTGAGGATGATTCCACACCCACGAAAGACCCCAGGCGGCAGGAGTGAGCAAATGCGGGTCACGGGCACTATCGAGCACAGCGCGGGCCCGTGGCGGCAGCTTGCCCGCTAAACGCCCGCCCAGCAGCGGCTCCATCACAAACACCGCGAGGCCTCGCTCGGCGGCGGCCATGAGCCCCGCTGTTCCCGCCTGATATCGCTCTCCAGCGTAATTGTACTGGATCTGGCAAAAATCCCAGTCATATGCGTCAAGCATCGTCAGGAAATCCACCGCGCTGCCGTGGTACGAAAAACCAATCTGGCGAATGCGCCCCGCCGCCTTTTGACACGCGATCCAGTCCTCAATGCCCAACGCCACCACACGTTCCCACTGGGCGGGCGAGGTAATGTTATGCATGAGGTAATAGTCGATATGGTCGGTCCGTAGGCGGCGCAGTTGCTCGTCGAAGAACCGGTCGAAATCCTCCGCGCATTTGCACGAAGCATGCGGCAGCTTGGTTGCGAGCAAAACCTGGTCGCGCAAGCCCAGGCGCTCAAGCGACGCACCCACGCACGCCTCGTTGCCGGGATAGAGATAGGCCGTGTCCAGGTAGTTAATCCCCTGCTCCACCGCGCGGGAGATGATGGCATCGGCCGTCTTCGCATCGGGGTGTCCCGGCGCACCGGGAAACCTCATGCAGCCCAGACCCAGAGCGGATATTCGGTTACCACTTTTGGGGTCAACACGGTATTGCACGGCCCCTCCCTTCGCCATCAGCGCCCCGGCAAGGCGAAACACAATGGTCACGCAGCCGAAACATCGTGGAATCGCAATCGAGAACGTATCGTAACGCAGCAGAAATCGAGCCGTCACGGCACCGCTTTAACATCAGCAAAAAGCCCGATGAAAGGAGCCGGGCATGACCACGCGCATGTCTTTGCGGTCTGCCCTGCAGCGTAGCGTCCAGGCAAACGTTTCTTTTTTATAACAGCCGCCCCGCGCATCCACCAATCACCCTGGCAGCATACAATCCATCAGGCGCCCCTTACGCGGGCGCCTTTTACATGGGGAGATGATTCACATGCAGATCAACAAGGTCGCTTTTATCGGCAAGGGCGGCGTCGGCCTGCTCTACGGCAGCATGATTGCCAAGGCCCTCGGCAATGACGCCGTCGAATACGTTATGGATGACACCCGTTTTGAGCGTCACGCGGGCGATGCGCTCACTGTCAACGGCAAGCCCTGCGATCTCACGTCCGTCCGCGCCAGCGAGGCGACGCCCGCCGATCTGGTCATCCTGACAGTCAAGACCACCGGTCTCGACCAAGCACTCAAGACTATGGAGCGCGTCGTGGGACCCAACACGCTCATCGCCTCGCTATGCAACGGCATTACGAGCGAGCAAAAGATTGCCGAACGCTTTGGCTGGGAGCATACCGTTCTTGGTATCTGCCAGGGCATGGACGCCGTGTTCCTCAACGGCGCGCTCACCTTTACCAATGCGGGCGAGATCCGCTTTGGCGCGGCGGCCGGCACGGACCCCGCGACCGTCGCCGCTATCGACGGGCTCTACACGCGCTGCGGCATCGCCCATACCGTCGAGCGCGACATTGCGCACCGCATGTGGGCCAAACTCATGCTCAACGACGGCATCAACCAAACCTGCATGGCCTACGGCGGGACCTACGGAAGCGCCACGGAGCCGGGCTCCGAGCAGCGTCGCTGCTTTGTTTCCGCCATGCGCGAAACGCTTGCGGTCGCCAACGCCGAGGGCGTTGAGCTGACCGAGGCAGACCTGACGCAAATGGTGCACCTCATCGAGGGAATCGACCCCGCCGGTATGCCCTCGATGGCTCAAGACCGCATCGCAAGGCGCAAAACCGAGGTTGATGAGTTCGCGGGCACCATCTGCCGCCTCGCAGCCAAACACGATATCCAGGCACCGCAAAACGAATGGCTCTATCGACGCATTCGCGATATCGAGAAAAGCTGGTAGCGCCGACGCGCCGCATTCAACAGCCTTAACAGCAAAACCGCCGCAAGGGAACCTCCCCCCTGCGGCGGCCTTCATCTTCGTCTATGACCGGCGGCCGATCTCACAACAGTTAGCGTTGCGACCCCGACACCTCGTCCTCATCGTCGCGGCATAGAACCACGCCCGCGCTTCCCAGCAGTGCGGCCGCGATCAGCGCGCCGACCACGATAGGAGCAGTCCCGCATGTCCCCTGCATGCCCGCGACGAGCACGACCGTGGGACCAAGGCAGCCGAGCATCAACGCGACGGCGGCAACGGCAATATCTCGAGCATTCACAAGACCACTTCTTCCAAGAGAAAGACCTTATTTCTCATGAACTAGTGTGCCCCGCATCCATACGCCCAGCGTACCGCCACGGTAAGGGCTCTGTTAACTCAAACGCGCATAAAGAACGGGCGGCTTTACGTTGCCTAAAAGCTCAGTAAAGACGTCCGCCCATCATGTGCCTATTTTGCTTATGGCAGATTACCAACCGGTGTAGTAGTCGGTGGTTCCGGCAGCGCAGCCGGAGTCATAGACCTTGCAATCACCCTTGGAGCCCGTAAAGGTCGAGCCCTGGGCCATATCGCCCGCGGCAACAACGTAATAGCCGTCGGAATCGCGCCAGAAGCCCTCAGAATCCTGAGTCCATTCGCCCGTGCGATAGTGATAAAGCACATTGCTGCTGTAATAGGTCTCGCGGCGCCCGTTGTAGTTATTGACACCCGCAGAGCGCGTCAGGCCCGATCCGTTCGCGTAGGACGCGGCAGACGCGTAAGGCGGAGTGTAACCGGCGTTGTAGTACGAAGCCTGGGCGGCCTCGGCAGCCTCCGCCTCGGCGGCAGCCTCGAGCGCTTCGCACTTGGCATCCTCAAGCGCAGCGCGCAGCTCATCGAGCTCGGTCGACTTGGCGTCGACCTCCCCCATCGTCAACAGGCTACCCGCACCGTCGATGCAACCCTGCAGCACAGCGCGCTCGTCATCGGTGGCATAGTCGCCATACATATTCATGATGATCTGAGCGCGCATCTCCAGGGAATCGCGCTTGGCCTCCATCGAGGCGTTCCACTCCTGCATGGAACCATAACCATCGCCACGATAGTCAACGGGCTGCACCAGCGTCGTCTCGGACGGAGTAGATCCAACCGTATCGGACAGTGTTGCGGCGTGGGCATCAGTTGCACCGGCGCCCGCCAAAAGTGCCACGGTCAGAGCGGCGGAAAGGGCGGCGGTTTTCGGTTTTCGTGAATCAATCCTCATGTAGCTGGAAACCTCCGTAGTGCGTTTTTGCTGCGTTTGAGCTGCGTGTGATTCGATCGCGCTGCATAGTACCCCGAGCAAATCGCGACCTGCGGTTTTACTTAAAAGGCGCACGTCAATTGCGTAAAACTCACATCCTCTCAACAGGAGTTTTCCACAACTCGAATGCATAAAGCGTGTCAAAAACCCTGTTTTTGCACCCGCTCTATGCAAAAAAGGCGCCTGTGCAACCATTGTTCGCACAGGCGCCTTGAGCAGGCATTTTATGCAGTTATACCTATCGAGTCGCAAGGGGTCCTTGCACAAGTCGCCTTACTCGTCCAGCGCGGCGAAGGCCTGCTTCAGATCCCAAATGATATCCTCGGCGTTCTCGGTACCGATGGAAAGACGGATCGTGGAGGGCGTGATGTTCTGCTCGGCGAGCTCCTCGGCAGAGAGCTGGGAGTGCGTGGTGGTAGCCGGGTGCACGACGAGCGACTTGACGTCGGCCACGTTGGCGAGCAGCGAGAAGACCTGCAGATGATCGATGAACTTCCAAGCTGCCTCCTGGCCACCCTTAATCTCAAAGGTAAAGATCGAGGCACCGCCGTTGGGGAAGTACTTCTGATAGAGCTCGTGATCGGGGTGCTCAGACAGGCTCGGGTGGTTCACCTTGGCGACATGGCAATCACCAGCCAGGAACTCAACGACCTTCTTGGTGTTCTCGACATGACGGTCAACGCGCAGCGACAGAGTCTCGGTGCCCTGGAGCAGGATCCAAGCGTTGAACGGGCTGATGCAGGCGCCCTCGTCACGCAGCAGGATGGCGCGGACATAGGTTGCGAAGGCGGCGGGACCGGCAGCCTCGGCAAACGAGACGCCATGGTAGGAGGGGTTGGGCTCGGCGATCTGCGCATACTTGCCGCTCGCCTTCCAATCGAAGTTACCGCCGTCGACGATCACACCGCCCAGCGAGGTGCCGTGGCCGCCGATGAACTTGGTTGCGGAGTGGACGACGATGTTGGCACCATGCTCCAGCGGACGGAACAGATACGGGGTGCCGAAGGTGTTGTCGACGACAACCGGCAGACCGTGCTTCTTGGCGATCTCGGAGATGGCGTCGATATTGGGGATGTCAGAATTGGGGTTGCCGAGCGTCTCGAGGTAGATGACCGTGGTGTTGTCCTTGATGGCGCCCTCGACCTCGTCCAGGTTGTGGGCATCGACGAAGGTGGTCTCGACGCCAAACTGGGAGAGCGTGTGCTCCAGCAGGTTGTAGGAACCGCCGTAGATGGTCTTCTGAGCCACCACGTGGTCACCGGCCTGGGCAAGAGCCTGCAGGGTATAGGTGATGGCAGCAGCACCGGAGGCAACGGCAAGACCTGCCACACCACCCTCGAGTGCGGCGATACGGTCCTCGAAGACGCCCTGGGTGGAGTTGGTCAGACGGCCGTAGATGTTACCGGCGTCGGCAAGACCAAAGCGGTCGGCGGCGTGCTGGGAGTTGCGGAACACATAGCTCGTGGTCTGGTAGATAGGCACGGCGCGGGAGTCGGATGCGGGATCGGCGCTCTCCTGGCCAACGTGAAGCTGCAGGGTATCGAAACCAAAGGTGTGCTCGGGGTTGTTGATGAACTGGCTCATGATGATCTCCTTGATCGAACAAAAGTAAATTAATTAGAGAGAAGTAAGTCGCTGTCTCCTGATCACGCCGACGGGCGCAAACAGGAGCCCGGCATTCGTCTTGGTAAGCAATTCATATGCGGGCCTCCTTTCGCATCCCGGTTCCGTGGTCGGTTTAATTACCTACCGCCTTTGTGTGTTTTGAATAGTACGAGCATTGTTTCGCTCGGTCAATCACTTAAAAGCGCTAACCTGTTATCGGTTTTATAGATAACGCTCGAAAGGACGGCGCCGATGACCCTCCAGCAGCTTCGTTTCCTGATCGCCGTGGCAGAGTCCGGCTCAATCAATGCCGCAGCTCAACGCCTCTATACCGCTCAGTCCAACATCTCAAACGCCGTCAAAAGCCTGGAACAGGAGCTCCACCTGGAGATCTTTACGCGCTCCAGCCGCGGCGTCACGCTCACCAACGACGGCACCGAGCTTTTGGGCTATGCGCGCCAGGTCGTAGAGCAGGCCGACATGCTCGAGGCGCGCTACGAGGACGGCGGCACCCCGCAAGCCCGCCTCGCCATTTCCGCCCAGCACTACGCCTTTTCGGTCGAGGCCTTTGTCAACGTGGTCGAGCGCTGCCGCGACAGCAAGTTCGAGTTCATCATGCGCGAGACCACCACATCGCAGATCATCGATGACGTCCGCGCATTTCGCAGCGATATCGGCATTCTGTATCTGGATGACTTTAACGCCCGCGTTCTGCAGAGGGCCTTCGCCGATGCCCGCGCAAGCTTCCATCCCCTCTTCGACGCGACGGTCCACGTCTTCGTTAGCGAGCGCCACCCGCTCGCACGCCGCCCTCAGCTGTCCCTTGCCGACCTTACACCCTATACGCGCTACAGCTTTGAGCAAGGCACCTCGAACTCCTTCTATTACGCCGAGGAACCTTTTAGCTATATCCCTTGCGACCGCAACATACGAATCTCGGACCGCGGAACACTTACTAACTTACTTATCACGTCGAACGGTTACACCCTGTCGACCGGTGTCCTCTCCAATGAAATGCAATGGGGTATGGCATCGATCCCGTTAGCAGACGCCCCAACGATGCACGTAGGCTATATCATGCACGACGAGCGCAAGCCCTCTCCCCTCTTGCAGCAATACCTCGACGAGCTCAACCGCATCATCCATGCCAACTAACTGTCGGAAGACGGGGTAGAAATCGTAGATTGCTAGCCCCCGGCGGGCATGGCGCTACAATGGTCACCCACACGAAACGTACCCAACGAAAGGAAGCCCGTGAAGGTCATCATCTATACCGACGGCTCGGCCCGATCAAATCCGGGACGCGGCGGCTACGGCGCCGTACTCAAATACACCAACCCCGCCGGCAAGACCTTCACCTCCGAGCTTTCACGCGGCTACGCCAAGACCACCAACAACCGCATGGAGCTCATGGCGGTCATCGTGGCGCTCGAGGCGCTCAACCGCCCCTGCGAGGTCGAGGTCCATTCCGATTCGCAGTACGTCGTCAACGCTTTCAATAAACACTGGATCGACGGCTGGAAAAAGCGCGGGTGGAAAACTGCCAACAAGCAGCCCGTTAAGAACCGTGACCTGTGGGAGCGCCTGCTTGCCGCAAGGAGCAAGCATAAGGTGGAGTTCATCTGGGTTAAGGGCCACGCCGGCCACGAGCTCAACGAGCGCTGCGATGAGCTCGCCACCACGGCGGCCGACGGCAGTAACCTCGATATCGACACCGGCTTTAACGAGAGCGACCTGTAACGGCGTTTTCGCACGCTTTTGTGTCCTCCCGCGCTACACTCGTCCTGTAGGCCAAACAACGCAAGGGGGACACATGCTGCGTATCGCAACCATCGGCACGTCCATGATCACCGACGACTTTATTCAGGTCGTCAATGCCAACGACCAGGCCGTATTCGTAGGCACGCTTTCACGCGACGCCAATCGCGGTACCGCCTTTACCCTGTCTCTTATACACATCTCCGAGCCCACGAGACTACG
>URNC01000043.1 GCA_900549065.1 uncultured Collinsella sp.
GCTTTCCGTCCATGCGCAGCAGCACCTCGCTCCCGAACGCGCGGTATATCTCCTGCCATCTTCTCACGGCTTCCGCGGGAAGCGAAAGGGCAATCGCGGCAGATTTATACCCGTGCCCGAGCTCGAAGAGCCCTATGGCCGCCTTCCTGGCCTCGACATCATGCTTCACCCTCAAATCAACGCGCATAAAGAAAGCCTCCCATTTCTCATGTCCAAGAAATGGGAGGCAGTTCACGAGACAGAACCGGGTTTCTTTAGCAATGCTTGCTTTGCTCAGGCAGTAACTAAAAGTTACTCAGCCAGGAAGTCGCGCTGGATAGCGGGATCAACCTTGATGCCAGGGCCCATGGTGGAAGACACGGAGATGGACTTAACGTACTTGCCCTTAGCAGAAGAGGGCTTGACGCGCAGGATCTCGGTGTACAGGGCAGCGTAGTTCTCGACGAGCTGCTGCTCGGAGAAGGACTTCTTGCCCAGGGGCACGTGGCAGATGCCGTAGCGGTCGGCGCGATACTCAACGCGACCGGCCTTGAGCTCGGAGACCATCTTGGCGACGTCCATGGTCACGGTGCCGAGCTTAGGGTTCGGCATGAGGCCACGGGGACCAAGGATCTTACCGATGCGGCCAACCTTGGCCATCATGTTCGGCGTAGCGATAGCGGCGTCGAAGTTGATCTCGCCCTTCTGGATCTGGGCGACGAGCTCGTCGGAACCGATGATGTCGGCGCCGGCAGCCTCGGCCTCGCGGGCCTTCTCGCCCTCGGCGAAGACGGCAACACGAATGGTCTTGCCGGTACCGTGGGGCAGGGAGATGGAACCGCGGATGTTCTGGTCGGCCTTACGAGTATCGACGCCCAGACGGAAGTGGGCCTCGACGGTCTCGTCGAACTTGGCGGTGTCGAGCTCCTTGATGAGCTTGGCAGCCTGAAGGGGGGTGTAGAGCGCGGCGCGGTCGATCTTCTCGGCAGCGGCGTTATAGCTCTTACCATGCTTAGCCATGTGCATTACCTCCTGTGGTTAAACGGGCGCGAGCCCTCCCACATCGTATCGTGTGCCCTATTGCACACATTTAACGGGCGCCCCGGTTGGAGCACCCGTCGTTACCTAAAGAAATCGCTACTCAGCGATGGTGACGCCCATGGAACGGGCGGTACCGGCGATGATCTTCTTGGCGGCGTCAATGTCATTGGCATTGAGGTCCGGCATCTTGATCTCGGCGATCTTGGTGAGCTGCTCCTGGGAGAGCTGACCAACCTTGTCGGCCTGGGGCTTAGCGGAACCAGACTTGAGGTTCAGCTCCTTCTTGATGAGGTGAGCCGCCGGCGGGGTCTTGGTGATGAAGGAGAAGGACTTATCCTCGTAGACAGTGATCTCAACGGGGATGATGTCGCCCTTCTTGTCCTGCGTCTCGGCGTTAAAGGCCTGGCAGAACTGCATGATGTTCACGCCAGCAGCGCCCAGGGCGGGGCCGACGGGAGGAGCGGGGTTAGCTGCACCAGCAGGAATCTGGAGCTTAATGACGTTGGTAACCTTCTTCTCAGCCATGGTCATTCCTTTCGAATCACGAGTGTGAAGTACTTGCTATATCGTAAGCACGCACGTGTTAGAAGCACTCCTGAGATGAGCAGTCACAGAAGAAGCACGCTCGCGCGAACGGACGAAAACTTAAGCGATGACAGCGACCTGGTTAAAGTCGAGCTCGACCGGCGTCTCGCGGCCAAAGATCATCAGCGTGACCTTGAGCTTGCCAGCCTCGGTGTTAACCTCGGAGACCTTGCCATCAAAGTCGGTAAGCGGGCCATCGGTGACGCGGACGGACGTACCGACCTCAATATCAACCGAGGTGCGCTTGGGCGAATCGCCCTTACCGGGACGACGAGTCATCTTGTTGTACTCGTCGCGGGAAAGCGGAGCGGGCTTGCCGTTGCCGCCTAGGAAACCGGTGACGCCGGGCGTGTTACGAACACACGTCCAAGCATCGTCATCCATCTCCATGCGGACCAGGACATAACCCGGGAAGATCTTGGAATCCTTGGTCTCACGCTTGCCACCCTCTTTAATCTCGGTGACGCGCTCCATAGGAATCTCGATATCAAAGATACGGTCCTGCATGCCCATAGTCTCGATGCGATGCTCGAGATCGGACTTAACGCGGTTCTCGTATCCAGAGTAAGTGTGAACGACGTACCAACGCTTAGACATGGTTTAGCCCCTCAATCCAGAGAACAGAGCAAGAGCCTCGCCAAAGCCAGCATCGAGCAGAGCGATGACGACGCCGACGACGATCAGAGAAGCGCAAACGACGACCGAGTAGTTCACGAGCTCCTTCTTATCGGGCCACGTGACACGCTTCATCTCGGACTTGACCGAAGCGAAATACTTCTTGGTGCGGGCGAAGAAACCAGGCTTCTCGTTCTTCTTGGACTTCGCAGCCTTCTCGTTCTTCTTGGCAACGGCCTTCTTGGCCTCAACCTTGGAGTTGGCGGCAGCTTTGTTGGCAGGTGCCGGCTGCTGAGCCTTCTTCTTGTTCTTCTTGTTGGCCATTTGGGTTACCTCCGCGCAATGCGCTTATACATGAGTAAACCGTAAGCCCCCAAGTGGGAGCTTACGGAATAATGACTGGCACGCCAGGAAGGACTCGAACCCTCAACACTCGGTTTTGGAGACCGATGCTCTACCAATTGAACTACTGGCGTATGTGACTAGAGACTAGCGAGTCTCTTTGTGCAGCGTGTGGTGACGGCACCAGGGGCAATACTTCTTGATCTCCATACGATCAGGCATGGTCGACTTGTTCTTGGTGGTCGTATAGTTGCGGCGCTTGCACTCAGTGCACGCAAGAGTAACTAGAGTACGCATGTATCCTGAACCTTTCATTTCCGCCCCGTACGGGCACGAGTTGTTACTTTATCAGCTCCACGTAAGTGCTGTCAATGAAAACCTCGAGTCAATTGGTTCTCGGTGGATCCATTCATATTTGGAACACATCAATAAAGCCATCGAGATCTAATCGACGGTGCATCCAGGACCATTATCGATCCTCTCGACACCAGCAACGGCTCAATATCCATTGCAGAAAAGAACCCGGCACCCCTATAAGTGCCGGGTTCTCTAAGTCAGCTATATCAAAGAGCTAATTTACTCAATGATCGTGGAGACGATGCCCGAACCGACGGTGTGGCCACCCTCGCGGATAGCGAAGCGCAGGCCCTCCTCCATGGCGATCGGGTGGATGAGGTCGCCCTCGATGGTGATGTGGTCACCAGGCATAGCCATCTCGGTGCCCTCGGGGAGCTTGACCGTACCGGTAACGTCGGTAGTACGGAAGTAGAACTGAGGACGATAACCATCGAAGAACGGGGTGTGACGGCCGCCCTCCTCCTTGGTCAGAACGTAGATCTCGCCGGTGAACTTGGTGTGCGGGGTAACCGAACCGGGCTTGCAGAGAACCTGGCCGCGCTCGATGTCCTCGCGCTTGATGCCGCGGAGCAGCAGACCGACGTTGTCGCCAGCCTCGCAGAAGTCCATGGACTTACGGAACATCTCGATACCGGTAACGACGGTGTTCTGGGTATCCTTGATGCCGACGATCTCGACGGGCTCGTTGAGCTTGAGCTCACCGCGCTCGACACGGCCGGTAGCAACGGTACCACGGCCGGAGATGGTCATAACGTCCTCAACGGCCATCAGGAACGGGAGGTCGTTGTTACGAGCAGGCGTCGGGATGTACTCGTCGACGGCCTTCATGAGCTCGCGGATAGCGTCCATCCACTTGGCGTCGCCCTCGAGAGCGCCCAGAGCGGAACCACGGATGACGGGGATATCGTCGCCGGGGAAATCGTACTCGGAAAGGAGCTCACGGGTCTCCATCTCGACGAGGTCGATGAGCTCGTCATCGTCAACCATGTCGCACTTGTTCAGGAAGACGACGATGTAGGGAACGCCGACCTGACGGGCGAGCAGGATGTGCTCGCGGGTCTGAGCCATGGGGCCGTCGGTAGCGGCGATAACCAGGATAGCGCCGTCCATCTGAGCAGCGCCGGAGATCATGTTCTTGACGTAGTCAGCGTGGCCCGGGCAGTCAACGTGAGCGTAGTGACGGGCAGCGGTCTCGTACTCAACGTGGGAGACGGAGATCGTAATGCCGCGCTCGCGCTCCTCGGGAGCCTTGTCGATGTTCTCGAACGCAGTGAAGTCAGCCTTGCAGCCCTCGGTCTCGGAGAGAACCTTGGTGATGGCAGCGGTCAGCGTGGTCTTGCCGTGGTCGACGTGACCAATGGTGCCGATGTTAACATGCGGCTTAGTGCGCTCAAACTTCTCTTTGGCCATAAAGCCCTCCTCTAAACAGGTCGTCCCCGGACGGGACTTTGCCTTTATACCATAGTGGCCTCTCAACATACTATTGAGAAGCCACCGTGTTACCTATGGTAGCGGTGACTGGATTCGAACCAGTGACGCCACGGGTATGAACCGTGTGCTCTAACCAACTGAGCTACACCGCCGGATGGAGCCTGCAACCAGACTTGAACTGGTGACCTCTTCGTTACCAACGAAGTGCTCTACCGACTGAGCTATACAGGCACTTGACGGGTGGGAGCTATAGGATTCGAACCTATGTAGGCAGAGCCAACGGGTTTACAGCCCGTCCCCATTAACCACTCGGGCAAACTCCCAATCGTTCAAGTATCCGCAGGTTCTTTGGTCTTTTGGACCGCCGCCCCCGCGAACGAAGAAGATAATACGATGCAACCTTGGGGGCTGTCAACGAAAACCTCTAGATACACGGTTCCGGGCGTATCTATATACCTTTGACCTGCTGTTTTGTTGAGTTTAGAAATGAAGGACGGTGGATTTGGCTGTGCTGGTGACATTTCCCAAGGGAACACTTTGGCACGGTGGAGTACGCCTACAGCATCGACCTTCGATAACGGCCCTCTTGCACTATTACATAGGTCACGATCGGGCTTCCACGACACGATCGAGCGTGGATAATCTCCCACTTTTAGCGCGGCCCTAAGGCCAAAGCGGCAGATTATCCACGCTCATTCTCCAGGCGGGAGAACTAATGAGCCGCAACTACTCGGGCCAGGCCAAAGTAGACCCATAGAGCGGCTCCCCCTTGGTGCAGGGGTAGCGACTCAAGTAACACGACGATAGCAAGTCGAAGAAATAAGTCATGGCGTATTTCGAATAAACGCCGAGTCGGTCAATTCCGTTTCCCGCATTACCAAGACGATATACACGGTCAAAAGACCTCGATTTGTCATCGTTGCTAAACGCAGTAATTAGAATCTTCCTACCCGAACGGCAATCAAGATACTCACGCGCCTGTGACACAAATAGCCCGGAGACCGATACGAGAATTATCAATGACTGCGAAGCGTCTCCCATGTTTTTCAATTCCGCGACGTTAGCCCCAGCAACTATGCGAACTATCTTGCCCGCATAAAACATTTCCTGCTGAAATCGTACGAGATTGGCGCTCACATTATTGGTGCACCAGATTTCAACGTTTTTATGGCCATCAATTTCGTCGGCAAGGTGCTTAATAGCGGTATCGGACACGCCGCTTTCGACCTCAGCGAACATCTCGATCATGCGAACGTCGAGCTCTGCCCTGTACTCCTCGTAGCCAAATTCCTCCTCTCGATGGCTTAAGTCGCTTGGAAAGACTGATTGAGTAAATGATTCTTTCAAATCGCTAAGAGACTGGTAGCCCAAGCGATTGCAGAAACGACGAACAGCAGAACGGGTCACGAATGCATCGCGGGTTATTGCGGCAACATTGATTTCGCTCGAACGCCTAATGTGAGCGATGAGATATCGGGCAATGGCGGCATCGTTTGACCCAAACTCGCTGTTGATGATGGAGCTAATGCGATTGAGCACATCGAAGTCATTGATATTCACGTGATTCCTCTTTCCGCTCTCCTCGAAATCATGGTTCATTTATTGAATCAAACAGCTTTGGTCGTTCTCCTATGATTCAAATCAGTTGACGTCATCTTAATCGTAATTCCGTCACACGTATCCACCGTGTTGAATGATGGAAAGGGGATTCATGGGCAACGTGAACAACATGCCGTTTCTCTGGGGTTCCGCCACGGCGTCTTATCAGTGCGAGGGTGCCTGGAACGAAGGCGGCAAAGGCCTTGGCGAGTGGGATTTCTTTAGCCACACAAGCAATAAGAACATCAACCATGTTGACGGTGATGTATCTTGCGACTTCTACCATCGCTATGAAGAAGATATCCGCATGATGAAAGAAGGCGGACAAAACACCTATCGCTTCTCTCTTTCATGGAGTCGAATCATCCCCACAGGTATCGGCGAAGTGAATGAAGAGGGTATCGATTTTTATAATCGGGTCATTGATTGCTGCCTCGAAAATGGCATAGAGCCCAACGTTACGCTGTTCCATTACGATCTGCCATTCACGCTTGCTTGCAAAGGCGGATGGCTGAACAACGACATGGCAGAGTGGTTCTGCAAATACGCCAAGATTTGCTTTGAGCGCTTTGGAGACCGCGTCAAAATCTGGGCTACCGTTAACGAGCCGCATTTCTACAGCTACTGCGTAAACATGTTGGGCAACTATCCCCCCAATCGATCGCTCGACGTTCAGTCGTACATGCAGTTTCAATACAACCTGATGCGCGCAAGCGCACTCGCAGTCCGAGCATATCGTCAAATGGGCTACGACGGCATCATCGGCGCCGTCCACGATGGCGGCGTTGTCGAACTCGACCCGGCAACCGAGCACCCTGATGACGTATTTCGATACGCAGACTTTTTCGCCAATCGCATGATTCTGGCACCAGCGCTTCAAGGTCAACTACCGCCAGAAATGGACGAAATCCTTGAAAAACTTGGCGTCTCGCTCTATCGATCCCCAAATGACGTAGAAGAATTCAGAGACGGTAAAGTCGATTTTATTGGACTCAACGTGTATTGCCGAGAGTATGTAACCGACTGGCACGGTGGAGAGCTTGCCGTTTCGGCGAACAATAAGGGCGGTTCGAGCAAAAAGGTCGAAGGAAAATGCATTGCGCCCTTGTTTGAAAGCGCCCGCGACAGCAATGTTCCCCGCAATAAATGGGGCCGTGAAATACTCCCAAGTTGCATGTATTCAACCATCATGGATGTCCACGAGCGCTATGACGCGCCCCGCATCTTTATTACGGAAAACGGACATGGCGCCTATGAGCAACCAGACGCAGACGGAATGATCCACGATGATTACCGCATCGAGCTTCTGGGCCAGTTCATCGAGCACATGATGAGGGCTAAGCGCGACGGCGCGCGCGTTGAGGGCTACTACCTCTGGTCGACGATGGATCTGTATAGCTGGATCAACGGCTACGAAAAACGATACGGACTTGTCCATATCGACTTCGAGAACAATCTGGAGCGCACCCCCAAAAAGAGCTGGTATTGGTACCGAGACCTTATCTCGAAATATCAGGAGCAGGAAGGCTAGGAGAAAGAGATGAAATATCAGGCAATGTCCGAAACAGTCCTAAAGGCTGTTGGCGGCAAAGAGAACATTACATCGGTAACTCATTGTGCGACGCGCCTTCGCATCGACGCACGAGACACCTCGATCATCGATCTCCAGCTCGCCAAATCGGCCGATCAGGCGCTCGGGGCAGTAGTCAACGGTGGCCAGCTTCAGGTGATCATCGGCCCCAACGTCACCGAGGCTTACAACGACTTCCTCGACTTCGCGGGAATCGAAGTCGGCGGTGGCACGGTTGCCGACGATGCCCAAACCGCCAAAGACCTTGCAGAAGGCATTAAAAGCGGTAACACCGCCATGGGCTTGATTGAGAAATTCGGGAACGTCTCTGCACAGATATTCATGCCCATCGTCCCGGCGCTCATCGTTGGCGGACTCATTCTTTCGATCAAGAATCTCCTGGTCAATTATTGCGGATTGAGCACCGATAGCGGAACCGCCCAGGTTCTGCTGGCGATCTTCAGCGCCTCATTTAGCTTCCTGCCCGTTTACCTCGGCTATCAGCTCGCCGCCGTCATGAAGATGCAGCCCATCATGGGTGCACTGCTGGGTGCAATCATGATTAGCTCGTCTATTAGCGGTGCTGAGGGTCTCGACTTTCTTGGCATCCCCATCCCGACGAATGACTACTCGAGCACGGTAGTGCCAATCGTACTGGGCGTTGTGTTCATGTACTTTGTTGATCGCGGTCTTCAGAAAATCATCCCCGACGTTACCAAACTGTTCTTGAAGCCGCTACTCACCATGTTCATCGTCGTGCCTGTTGAGCTGATTATCCTCGGCCCCGCCGGCAGCATGATGGGCTACGCGCTGAGTGATGCCGCCACGTGGCTCATGGATAACGTGGCATTTATCGCTACTCCAATCCTTGCAGCCCTTAACCCCTATTTTGTCATGCTCGGTCTTGATAAGGCCTACATCGCGATTGAAGTTACGAGCTTGGCGCAGCTCGGCTGGGCGCCCATCATCTTTGGATTCATCTCGAACCTCTGCATTGGCGGCACGAGCCTCGCCCTGGCAACTGCCATGAAGGGAAACAAGGAGAAGAGGGGTATGGTCACTACGGTTGCCGTCACTGCACTCTGTGGCGTAACCGAGCCCGCGTTCTACGGTTGCCTCATCGAGCGTCCCCGCCTGCTTGTCGGCACGGCAATCGGCGCGCTCTGCGCTGGACTCCCTGCAGGCATCTTTGTTCTGAAAGAGTATGTTGCGGGAGCATGCCCCGGCCTTCTTTCGGCACTCATCTTTATCGCTCCCGATGGGTCCATGGGCAACTTCGTGCTGGCATGCGTTGTCGCCATCATCGCCATCGTCGTCTCTTTCATCGCTGCACGCGTAATCATCAAGAAGAACCCCAGCTATATTGAGTAGATGCCCGCTGTTTGCATTGGGGACATCCTCGGCAGACCATTAGCAAGAACCCAAGAAGTCCCTTAGGAGCTCGATTAATCCATTCGGATTCCTGAGGCACAAACGACCCCGATTCCACAATGAAATCGGGGTCGTTGTTTCTAAAGCCGTCGATAGACAATCGGTGTTTACCTTAGCTCCCTATCCAAGTTAATTATCCACGCTCGTTCTCCGGTCGGGAGATTTTCTTCGCTCGCGTGTCCAGAAATCCACGCTCGAGCAGGACATCCAGGTCCGCACCCGCCCTTGTCTCGATCTGTAACAGCAAGAGGCCTATTCCGCTTCTACATGTTACAGATCAAGATATTCCTAAAACACCCTAAGTTTCATCTTAATCTGTAACAGTTAGATGCCAAATATCGGTCTTGGTGTTACAGATTTAGACAAACTGGAGGACGAGACAAACCAAAAACGGGATGGGCGCTAACCCGATGGCGCACCACCTAAATAGAAACGGGCCCTGTCCCAATTGGAGACAGAGCCCGAAACTCTCATGGAGCCAGTGACAGGAATCGAACCTGCAACCCACTGATTACAAATCAGTTGCGCTACCGTTGCGCCACACTGGCACACTTGGCGCTTTCGCGCGAAGCCTGTTAAGAATAAAGGAATTACGGACGGGGCGCAACAGGCCACACGGCGTTATACAAATATGCAAAATCCAGCAACAACAGGTACCAGGCCCGTTCATTTCTGTCGGTTCGCCCTCAATCTCAAAACCATTCGTCAGAACGAATAGTTTTAATTACAATTGCTATATATAAAACTATTCGTTCTGACGAAGGGTTTCGTGATGCTTACTACCAAGGAAGCTGCAGAGCTACTCGACATCACCCCGCGCAGGGTGCAAGAGCTCATAAAAAACGGAGCACTTGAGGCACGCAAGGCTTCTGGTGTATGGCTCATCGACAAAGACAGCGTCAACGCACGACTCCGCTCCGTGACCAAAACGGGGGGACGCCCCCGTCGAGGCCATGGAAAAAGCGAGATTACGTTTACCCTCATGAACCGCACGCACGAAGTCGCCCAGCTGGTCTACAGCACATCGCGAAAAGACTTTACCCACATCGGTGCCGACATCGATTACATCCACGCCCCTATTGGAGTACTTGGCCCCAATAGTCCCGTGTCGCTCGACTCTTTCCGCATTTGGTGGCGAGGCCGCGGTATCCCGCTCGCACGCATTGGACTAGCCTCCCTGCTTGCAGAAGCCGCAGTCGATGTTCCCGATGAACTCATCCAGCGAAATCTCGGCCTCTCCCTATCCGACCAGTATTGGATTAGACCCCAAGATTCCGGTCTCGCGTGGGAGGATATTAACTTCTTCAGTAATGCTTTTGACGACGTCTCTCTGTCCATCGCACCCTTCGCCCCAGAGGGCAAAGCAGCCGCCGCAAAGCCCGATAACACCTCGGACGGCAATCTTCAAAAGTACTGGACATGCGAGGGCGGGCGTCGAATTCTGCATAAGGCAGGAGCGCACCTGAACCAGGAACCCTATAACGAGATGGTGGCGACCGCACTTCACCGTCGCATCCTAAACGCTTGCGATTATGTACCCTATTCGCTCGAAGGCGCGGGTACTTCTGCCTTGAGCACATGCAACGTCTTCTTAACTGACGAAGAAGAATATGTCCCTGCGTTCTATGTAAACCAGCATGCAAATGCAGACGAGCGACTAACCGATTACGAACGGTATGTAGCAAACTGCGAGGAACTCGGGGTGACAGGCGTCAAGGATGCCCTTGACCGCATGATCGTGTGTGACGACATCATCGCCAACTACGATCGTCATTGGCGCAACTTCGGCCTCGTGCGAAACGTCAACTCACTGGTCTGCAGACCAGCCCCCATCTTCGATTCGGGGTCATCGCTCTGGTGCAACATCTCTCTTGAGGAGCTTCGGGCAGGAGAGCACAGTTTTACCAGCGCGCAGTTTCATTCAAGCCCCGCCAAACAAATGTTGCTCGTCGAGGACATGGGCTGGTTTGACGGCGACAAACTCGAAGGCTTCGCTGACGAGGCAATCGAGATTCTGTCTAAAAACGATGCCCTAGCAGCGAGACTGCCTTATCTAAAAGAGGCGCTAACGTGGCGCCTCGAAAGAATGATCGACATCGCTGAATGGAGTTAGCGAGGCAGCATTGCCCCGCCAACTCCCCTACCTCCCGCGAAGGGCCTTGAGCTTTGCCAGGGCCTCGGGGCTTAGGCGGCTGCCCAGGGTCATCTTGATCTGCGGGGCCTCCTCGGCCTCGTGCACGTCGTTGTCGATCTGTTTGATCTCGTCCACCAGCATACGGCTCGAGATGCGCGTAACACCCTTACCCATGACGACGGCCTGGATCGTGCCGTCGCTCGATACCACGGAGCACGCGCGACCTTCCTCGCGTGCCTCGATGCAGAGCTTTTGCACCACGGTATCGGCAGAGACGCCCGTCGGCGAAAACTCGATGCGCACGCCGCGGGCCGGCAGGTTGGGGCGCTCGTTGGAGATATTGGCCGCGCCGTCGAACACGATCACGGCCTCGTAGCGGCCCTGGGCAAAGGCGGCGACGTCGTTGATGAGGGCGGTGCGCGCCATATCGTGAACGTCGCTGGAATACGGATCGTCGGAATGGTCGTACACGAGCTTTTCGTAGCGCGGCGTGCAGTGGATCACGTTGTAACCGTCGACCACCAACAGCTCGGGCTTATTGGAGTGCACCGTCGAGACCGGGTCGGCAATGGCCTGCGCAAACGCATTGCCGCCCACGCCGTAGGTCGCGGCCGAAACAATCGGCTTGGCCGAGCCCTCGCCAAAGCGCTTGGCCTTGGACTTGGCACGGTTCTTTTTGGACATGCGCTACTCCTCCCCCATGAGCTCGCCGGCGTTGCGGCGCAGCCACTCAAAGCAGAGGGCCGTAGTCGCCTGGGCAACATTGAGGCTCTCGGTCATGCCGCGCTGGGGAAGCTTGGTCAAAAAGTCGCATTTCTCGAGCACCAGACGCGAGATGCCGTCGCCCTCGGAACCCATGACGAGTGCCACGCGGCCCTCGAAGGGGGCATCCCAGCAGCTGCCCTCGGCGTGCTCAGAGGCACCGCCCACCCAAAAACCGGCGGCTTTGAGGTCATCGAGCGCACGAGCGATATTGGGGACCTGCGCGATGGGCAGATGCATAACGGCGCCGGCAGAAGTCTTGTAGCTACCCACCGTTACGCCGGCGGCTCGTTTGTTGGCGATGATGACGCCCGCTGCGCCCACAACCTCGGCAGAGCGCACGATGGCGCCAAAGTTACCGTCGTCGGTCACATGGTCGAGCACAACGACAAGCGCCGGGCCGTCGCCCGCGCGATCGAGGATGTCGGCGACATCGGCATAGGGGAAGTTGCCAACCTCGAGCGCAATGCCCTGGTGAGCGCCATGGCTCGACAGCGCATCGAGCTGCGCACGCGGCACATACTTAATGCGGACGCCCGCGGCGTTGAGGTCATCGACCAGGCGCGACAAGGCGGCATCGCGCTCCCCGCCCTCGGCAATGAGCGCGCACTTGATGGGAAAACCAGTGCGTAGCGCCTCGGCGGCAGCACGACGACCTTCGATAAACTCGCCCTTGGGAGCCTGGACAGCGTCGCGGTTGCGATCGCGCTGCGGACGTACGGCCTGGGTGCGATCGCGCTGGCCCTTGGGAGCGGCAGCGCGATCATTGCGGCGAATCGGACGCGAGCTAGAAGCAGCCTGCTTGCCGCCACGAGGCGCACGCTTGCGATTGTCGGCCATAAAGCGACCTCCTAAATACAACTATCAAACGAAACAAAATAAACGACCGCCCATGAATATTAATTCGGGCGGTCGGTACGGGTTTTCCAAGTGCCCGAGATTGCCGTGAAAGAGGAGCGACGCGTACTTGAGTACGCGAGCGACGGTTTGAACGGCAAGGTCGGGTGCTTGGGAAACCCGCGGGGATTAGAGAGATTTGATACGAGTGCCGGCGGCGGTATCCTCAATGGTGAGGCCCAGGTCCTTGAGCTGGTCGCGGATGGCGTCGGCCAGATCCCAGTTCTTGGCGGCACGGGCCTCGGCACGGGCCTCGAGAATCTTGGCAGCGGCCTCGTCCACGTCGTCGCCCGTGTAGGCAACCAGACCGGCGGCAACGCCCAGCAGACCCTGTCTCTTATACACATCTTGACGCTGCCGACGAAGGCTTAG
>URNC01000044.1 GCA_900549065.1 uncultured Collinsella sp.
GGTGGAGTCGGTCACGACCTCGCCCAGCAGCTCGGCGAACTTGGCGGCGTGCTCGGCCTCCTCGTGGGCAGCCTTCTCCCAGTACAGGCCGATCTCGGGGTAACCCTCGCGATGAGCGACGCGAGCCATGGCCAGGTACATACCGACCTCGGAGCACTCGCCCTCAAAGTTGGCGCGCAGGTCGGCAACGATGTCCTCGGAGACGCCCTCCATCTTGGCGACGCCCACGACGTGCTCGGCAGCCCACTCGAGCTGGCCCTCCTCCTGCTTCAGGAAACGAGAACCGGGAACGCCGCACTGGGGGCACTTAAAATCCTCGGGCAGCTGGTCGCCGTCGAACTCTTCCACATAACCGCAAACGGGGCAAACAAACTTCATGATTCGATCCTTTCGATCGATGGCGATTGCGCGCTCGTCCGGTCCCGTAAGGGCCCTCTCCGGACGTGCGTCTTGACGAGTTCTATTATCCATAAATGCGACCAAATGTGAAGCCTATTAGGAATGATTTTTAATAAAAACAATTTTGTTATATGAAGATGTTGATTGATTAACGATTGGCGGGCCGTCTGCGATCTCCGCTGAGTACAATCGGTCGAGCAAATGTTGACCTATCAACAAATAAGGGAGTTTCCTTTATGCATCTAGCCAGTCGTGCCTGGTGCCGAACATATCAGACGGTTTTTCGCATTGCATTGCCGATCCTGCCCTATACCGAGCCGCGCATTTTGGAGCATGCCGAGGATGTGCCCGCGGTGCTTCAAAAGCGCTCGATCCAGAAGGTCCTTATCGTGACAGACCCTGGTATTGCACGTTTGGGGCTCACGGCATCACTCGAGCGTGCGCTTACGGCTCAGGGGATTGGCGTTACGGTCTATGCCGAAACGCGTATGAACCCCACGGTCTCAAACGTGGAGGAAGCGGCGTCCCTGTATCGAGAGAGCGCCTGCCAGGCCATTATCGGCTTTGGCGGTGGCTCGGCCATGGACTGTGCCAAGGGCGTGGGAGCACGCATCGCGCAGCCAAACAAGCCCATCAACAAGATGCGCGGGCTGCTGCGGATTCATCGTCGCCTGCCGCTGCTCATCGCCGTTCCCACCACGGCAGGCACGGGAAGCGAGGTTACGCTTGCGGCGGTAATTACCGATGATGAGACGCACTACAAGTACCCCATTAACGACTTTGTGCTTATCCCGCGCCTTGCGGTGCACGACCCCGAGTTTACGCGCGGCCTGCCCGCCTCCATTACGGGGCAGACGGGCATGGACGCCCTGACGCATGCTGTCGAGGCCTTTATCGGGCGAAGCACCACGCCCTATACGCGCAAGATGGCGCGACAGGCGGTTCAGCTCATCCACGACAATTTGCTCGAGGCCTATGAGCATGGCGACAACATGCGTGCACGTCGCAATATGCTTTCGGCGGCGTATAAGGCGGGTGTTGCGTTTACCCGCTCCTATGTCGGATATGTGCATGCCATCGCGCACAGTCTGGGCGGCCGATACGGAATTCCGCACGGTTTGGCCAACGCGATCATCCTGCCGCACATGCTTCGCGCTTATGGTGACGCCGCCGCCCCCAAGCTTGCCGACCTCGCTCGCATGGCGGGCATTGCGCCGGCTACCGCACAGGATAGTCTTGCGGCCGAGGCCTTTATCGATTGGGTCGACCGCATGAACGGGGCCCTGGGAATCCCCAAATATGTCTCAGGTATTCGCCGCTCCGACATTCCTGAGATGGCGGCGCATGCCGATGCCGAGGCCAATCCCCTGTACCCCGTTCCGCTTTTGATGGACCGCTTGGAGCTCGAGCATATGTACGAAGTCGTTGCAGGTGGTATGTTTGAGGGCGAGAACTAGGAGGGTCCATGAACACCGGGGAAATTGCGCGCATCGTCGGCGATCAGCGCACCTACTTTAAGACGCACGCTACGTTTGATGTCGATGCTCGACGTCGCGCGCTCGTGAGTTTACGCGATGCGGTCCGGGCGCACGAGGCCGATATTGCCCATGCGCTCAAGACCGATTTGGGAAAGTCGCATGACGAGGCATATATGTGCGAGATCGGCACGTCGCTTTCCGAGATTCGTCATCAGATTGCTCACGTGGTTCGATTGAGTCGTCCGCGCCTGCGTCCGTGCGATCTTGCCAACGCCGTGAGTGTGTGCAAAACGCAAGCCGTGCCCTATGGCGTTACGCTCATCATGGCGCCCTGGAACTACCCGTTTTTGCTGACGCTCGAGCCGCTCGCCGGAGCCCTTGCCGCGGGCAATACCGTGGTCATCAAGCCGAGTGCATATGCTCCGGCATCGAGCGCGGTGCTCAAGCAAATCTGTGAAGAGGCATTTGATCCGCGTCTGGTGACGGTTGTCGAGGGCGGGCGCGCCGAGAACGAAGCGTTGCTCGATGAGTGCTGGGACAAGATTTTCTTTACCGGTAGCGTTCCGGTCGGCAAACTCGTCATGGAGCGCGCAAGTAAAAACCTTGCGCCCGTGACGCTTGAGCTGGGCGGAAAGAGTCCCTGCATCGTGGATGCGACGGCAAACTTGAAGGTTGCGGCACGGCGTATCGCCTTTGGTAAATGGCTCAACGTGGGGCAGACCTGCGTGGCGCCCGACTACCTGCTGGTCGATACGAGCGTGCACGACGAGCTGCTGGGCCTCATCAAGGAAGAGGTCCGTCGCATGTTTGGCGAGCACCCGCTCGATAACGAGGATTACGGGCATATCGTCAACGCCAAACATTTTGCGCGCGTGCGTGGGCTGATCGATCCCGATAAGGTCGTGCTTGGAGGTGTCACGCGCGAGGCTTCGCTCAAGATCGAGCCGACGATTTTGGATGGCGTGGCCCCCGATGACGCCGTGATGCAGGAGGAGATCTTCGGCCCCATCTTGCCGGTACTGACGTTTGAGAACTTAGACGAGGCCGAAACGTTTATTACGGATCGTCCGACGCCGCTGGCCCTGTATATCTTTAGCCAGGACCGCGAGGTCCAGCAGCGCTTTGTGCGCTACGTGCCCTTTGGCGGCGGCTGTGTTAACGACACCATCATGCATCTGGCTACGAGCCATATGGGCTTTGGCGGCATGGGCGCGAGCGGCATGGGGCAGTACCATGGCCGCGAGAGCTTCGATGCGTTTAGCCACAAGAAGAGCATCGTGAACAAGGCAACCTGGCTGGACGTGCCGTTTCGGTATGCGCCCTACGCAAGCTGGAAGCACAAATTCGTGCGCATGTTTGTACATTAGAATCAGATTGTGTAGCGACAAACGGTCGAAAAGGCGCGGGTGGGGCGAATTTGTGTCCGCACGGGCCCGTAAGCTTCTCAGTACGGTTAAGCGCCGATTTATCCGGCCGTTAGAGGAGCTGCCATGTACGAGCCTTCACGTGTTCTTTTGTCGTTTCATATCGCAGGATTTCAGTATGCCGACGGTGCCTTGGTCCTGGGCGATCTTAAGGTCGGCGATAAGCTGACGCTGTGTGCCGAGCGCGATAATCCCCATGACCCTGAGGCGGTTGCGATCTATTACGGCAACACCAAGCTCGGCTATGTTCCGGGAAACGGGGTCGGCCCGCTATCCGTGATGATGCATTATGGACACGAGGGTGTATTTGAGGCGCGCGTGCAGCAGGTTGCCCCCGAGCGTAGCCCGTGGCACCAGGTGCGCGTTGGACTCTACGTGGTGGATGCTCGCTAGTCGGTAAAGGGGACTGCCATGTTTGATGACGACGACCAGTTCGATCTGGCAGACGATCCGTTTGAGTGGGATATGCTACTCGATGACGATGAGTTGGAGCAGGATCGCAAAAAGCAAAAGGACAAGAATGCCCAGGGTGACGCTTCGAAAAAGCAAGACAAACGCCGCCGCGGACTGTTCGGCGGGCTCTTTGGATAACCGCCACATCGCTGCGTCTGTATACTTAGCACGAGTTGAACACGTTGCGAAATGAGGGCATAGACGATGATGTGGTTTACCGCCGACCTGCACCTGGGCGATACGAATATCTTGCACGACATGGATCGGCCGTTTGGCTCGGTCGAGGAGATGAATCGCAAGGTCATCGATGCCATCAATGAGTGCGTGGCTGCGGATGACCGCCTCTATATTCTGGGTGACTTTACCTATCGTTTGCCCCTGGCGGATGCTGTGCGCCTGCGCGAGCGTATCGAATGCCAAAACGTGACGCTCATACGGGGCAACCATGACGTCGATTGGGAAGATCCCGACGCACCGCAGATTTGGGAAGACGTGCGCGATTACCTGGAGATTACTCCCGGCTATGCCAAGGGCCATCGTCTGGTGATGAGCCATTACCCCATGCTCAGCTGGAATGGTAAGGCGCGTGGCGCCATCATGCTACACGGGCATATCCACAGCAGAGGAGACCGCACCAACGTGCGCAACCGCGATCGCGAGCGCCCTGTCTTTCGCTACGATGTCGGCCTCGACGCCAACGAGTACAAGCCCGTAAGCCGAGATCAAATCCTTGGTTTCTTTGGACTGTAATTCTCGAACCACCACAAAGGGAGCTGGTAACTCTGCGGTGGTTCTGGCGCCGTTGCCATTATGGTGGCGGCGCCTTTTTTGTCCGTGCGGCGCGGTAGAGTGTAAGCGGTTGAAATTTGCGTCCATCGAGGAGCTGCTATGAATGAGATCAAGTGTCCGCATTGTGGCGAAGTCTTTAAGGTCGATGCGTCTGGCTATGCGGATATCGTCAAGCAAGTACGCGATGCCGAGTTTTCGCGCGATCTGGATGAGCGTGTGAGGGCAGTCCAGCGCGAGGGCGAGCAGGCGCTGGAGCTTGAGCGCTCGCGTTCGACGGCTGCCTTGCAAAAGGCAGAGTCTCAGCGCAACGCTCAGCTTGCCGAGCAGAAGAACACTGCGGAGCAGAAGCTGGCACAAGAGGTTGCCAAGCGCGACGCTGAGCTTGCCGAGCTGCGCGCCAAGCTCGAGGGCGCTGCCACAGAGCGCGAGAGCGCAAGTCAGCGCGCGGCGGTTGAGGCCCGTGCCGACGCTCAAAAGGAAAACGCCGAGCTTCAGCGAGAAATCGACAATTTGCGTGCGCAGCTGGAGCGCAAAGATGACGAAGCCAAGCTTGTCGAGTCGGTGGCGCGCAATGCTGCTCAAAACGATTTGGCTGCACGTGATGCTCAGATTGCCGAGCTGCAGGCCAGGCTTGCCGCGGCGGACAAGGCCCAGGAGATGGCGCTTGCCGCTGCCGCGGCAGAGTCGCAGCGCGAGCTCGATGCTGCTCGCGGTGAAGCTGAGCGCGCGCTTGCTGACTACCGCGCGACGGTACAGGAGAAGTTTTCCGCCGCAAAGGCACAATCTGAGCAAGAGGCCGAGGGTCTGCGTGCCCAGTTGCGCGAGCAGGAACTGATGGCAAAAATGAACCTGTCGGAGGCGGTCGCCGCGGCGGAGCGAGAGCGCGATGAGGCACGTGCCAAGCTGACGAGCGAGCTGGCGGTGCGCGATTCTCGCGAGGAACAGGCCAAGGCGGCACACGAGCTCGAGCTTGCGCAGGCCAAGCGCGCGAGTGATGACCTGATTCGCTACAAGGATGAAGAGATTGAGCGCCTTAAGGACATGAAGGTGCGCCTGTCCACCAAGATGGTGGGCGAGTCGCTCGAGCAGCACTGCGAGACCGAGTTTAACCGCCTACGCATGACGGCGTTTCCCAACGCGTACTTCGAGAAAGACAACGATGCGTCCGAGGGTACCAAGGGCGACTTTATCTTCCGCGAGTGCGATGCGAGCGGCAACGAGGTCATTTCGATTATGTTCGAGATGAAAAACGAGAACGACGAGACCGCGACCAAGCATAAAAACGAGGACTTCTTTAAGAAGCTCGACCACGATCGTCGCCAGAAAGGCTGTGAGTATGCAGTGCTCTGCACGCTGCTCGAGCCCGAGAGCGAGCTTTACAATGCCGGCATCGTGGACGTGAGCTATCGCTACGAGAAGATGTACGTGATCCGTCCGCAGTTTTTCATTCCCATGATCACGCTTCTGCGCAACGCCGCCATGGGTTCGCTGCGCTATAAGCAGGAGCTGGCGGAGTACAAGCAGCAGAACATCGACGTCACGAACTTCGAAGCCAAGATGGAAAAGTTCAAGAACGATTTCGGCCGCAACTACGAGATCGCGAGCCGCAAGTTCCAAACGGCAATCGATGAGATTGACAAGACGATTAGCCATCTGCAGAAAACCAAGGAGGCGTTGCTGTCCTCCGAGAACAATCTGCGCCTAGCCAACAAGAAGGCCGACGATCTTACTATTCGCAAGCTCACCTGGGGCAACAAGACCATGAAGGCGGCGTTTGACGAGGCACGCGGGGCTGCGCCAGAGACAAACGATGAGCCCGCCGAGGCGGATTCGTATGAGGTCGAGGATGCCGAGTAAGGCATAGCGTATAGTGCAAAAGCGGGGCCGCTGGCAATATTGCCAACGGCCCCGCTTCGTTCCAGTATGTTCGGCTAGTTATCGAGCAGGTCCTCGATAAAGCCGACGCGGTAGTTTTTGAAGATGACCTCGCCGCCGTCTTGCGTGGCGTCCAGATCGACATCGCCCATGATGCCAAAATCGTGGTCGCCGTCCTCGTCGGCAAAGATCTGGTGCACGTGCCATACGTGCGCGGTCTTCTCATCGGACTCATCGATGGAAAACATCGCGGCACTGCGGGCATCTCCGTCGGTGAGGATTTCCTCGTGCTGCTCGTGGTAGGCATCGAGCGCCTTTTGCCAGCGGATCTCGCTCATGCCCCAGTCGTCATCGAGCTCGCCCAGGTCGCGAACGTGCTCGCGAGCGGCAAAGGTCACGCGGCGGAAGAGCGCGTTGCGAACCAACAGCGTGCAGCCGCGGCGGTCCGCTACGACCTCGTCGATGCCCTGTGGCGGCGCGGCGTCGAGGGCTGCCGGGTTGCCGGCGTTCTCCCACTCGTCCACCAGGCTCGAGTCCACCGAGCGCACCACAAAGCCCAGCCACGAGATAATGTCGCGCAGGCGCTCGTCGCGTTTCTCGATGGGTACGGTGCGGTCGAGCGAACGGTAGGCCTCTGCCAGGTAGCGCAGCAAAATGCCCTCGGAGCGGGCGATGCCGAGCTTTTGAATGTAACCCTTAAAGTCGCTCGCGCTTTCCAGCATATCGCGCAGGACGCTCTTGGGAGAGAGCTGGTAGTCGTTGGCCCAGGGCACTTCCTGGCAGTACTTGTCAAAGGCGGCATCGAGCAAGTCCTCGAGCGGCTTTTCGTAGGTGACCTCCTGGATGCGCTCCAGGCGTTCCTCATATTCGACGCCGTCGGCCTTCATTTCGGCCATCGCGCGGTCGCGCGCGGCGCGCTCCTGTGCGCGCAATACCTGCTTGGGGTCCTCGAGCGTAGCCTCGACCATCGAGATGAGGTCCATGGTATAGGTCTCACTCTCGGGGTCGAGCAGCTCCAGCGCGGCAAGCAAAAACGGCGAGAGCGGCTGATCGAGCGCAAAGTCCTCGGGCAGATCGACCGTCAGTGCATAGTCGATGTCTGGTGCGGCGTCAGTCGGGGCGTCGGGTGCGGGCGGCACCTCGGTGCGAACGACGACGCCGGAATCGATGAGCGTGGCGAAGATTTCGTCGGCACGAACCTCGAGCTTTGCCTTTTCCTCGGGGGTCTGCAGGCTTGTCTCGATGAGGTCGTGTACGCGGGCACGGGCGTCGCCGCCCTGCTCGACCACGCTAATCATCATGGAGTGCGTGATGCGCAGGCGCGGCTTGAGCGTTTCGGGCTGCGTCTCGATCAGGCGCTCAAAGGTCTGCTTGTTCCAGGTGACAAAGCCCTCGGGGGCCTTCTTCTTTTTAATCTTGCGGAGCTTCTTGGGATCGTCGCCCGCCTTGGCCATGAGCTTGGCGTTCTCGATCTCGTGCTCCGGGGCCTCGGCGATGACCATGCCCTCGGTGTCAAAGCCTGAGCGGCCGGCGCGACCGGCAATCTGATGGAACTCGCGGGCGCGCAGACGACGCATCTTGTAGCCATCGAACTTGGTGAGCGCGGTGAGCACCACGGTGTGGATGGGTACGTTGATGCCGACGCCGAGCGTATCGGTGCCGCAGATGACGGGCAGCAGGCCCTGCTGCGCCAAGCGCTCGACCAGCAGACGATAGCGCGGCAACATGCCAGCATGGTGCACGCCGACGCCGCAGCCGAGCAGGCGCTTGAGAATCTTGCCAAAAGCCGTGGAGAAGCTCGTGCCTTTGGCGGCTTCCTTAATAGCCTCGCGCTGCTCCTTGCTGGCAATGCCAAAGTTGGCGAGGGATTGCGCCGTCGCAAGGGCGGCATCCTGGCTAAAGTGCACGATGTAGAGTGGGGCCTCGCCGCGACGCATCGCGAGCTCGACCGTGCCCTCGAGCGAGGTCGTCACGTAGTCGTAGCTCAGCGGTACGGGGCGTGGGGCATCGATGACCAAGTCGCAGGTGGCGCCGGTGTGTTCCTCGAGTGAGGCGGCGATCGCGGTGACATCGCCGAGCGTGGCGCTCATGAGCATGAATTGCGTGTGGGGCAGGGTGAGCAGCGGCACCTGCCAGGCCCAACCGCGGTCGGGGTCGGCAAAGTAGTGGAACTCGTCCATGGCCACGCAGCCCACGTCGGCATCTCCGCCCTCGCGCAGTGCGTCGTTGGCAAGGATCTCTGCCGTGCAGCAGATGACGGGCGCCTTGGTGTTGATATGCGTGTCGCCGGTGATCATACCGACGTTATCGCGGCCGAGCACCTGTACCAAATCGAAGAACTTTTCGCTGACCAAGGCCTTGATGGGAGCCGTGTAGTAGCAGCGCTTGCCCTGCGCCATGCCCATAAAGAGCATGCCCAGCGCGACAAGCGACTTGCCCGATCCGGTCGGTGTGCCCAAAATGACGTGATCGCCGGCAGCCAGGTCCATGAGGGCCTCTTCTTGGTGCTCCCACAGCTCAATGCCGCGGTCGCTCGTCCATTCAAAGAAGCGCTCGAATGCCTGATCAGGTGTGAGCCATGGTTCGGGTTCGCTGCCGTCCTCGGGCTCCCACCAGGTGGGGGAGAGCGCGCCGAGCGAGCCGAACTCGGCTTCGGTTCCCGTGCCGCCCGAGAATGAGCTGGCGGCGCCGGCGCCGGAGACGGTGCTGGCGGCGGTATCTGTCGTGGTCTGTGCCATGTGTTTGCTTTCTCTCGCGATTGTCCGCCATCCATTATGGCGTAGCGGCGACGCGGGGTGCCAGCGCGCGAGAAAATGCAGGAAATGGGCGTTCTGCCCAGCCGTTTGGTGCAGTTGCCGGCTAAGTGAGTAGACTTTTTGCAATATCGCGAGCACATGACTTTTGCGTAAGGGATTTACCTGCGGTTTTAGTTTTCGTTATGCGGGTTGTGCTTGGCTATTGCAAAAAAGTCTACTCACTTAGGCTTGAGGGTCGTTCGTTGGCGCCTATTCGCGCTTGTTTGCCGACGCCACGACCATAAGAAGCCCCTAGGACTCTTGCGGCAGGCGCTTCTTGCCTTTGCGGGCACGGTTTCTAAAGTTCTCGACGGCCTCTTCCATGCCTAAAGGCACATAGGTGAGCTCATCGAGGTTATCGGGCAGGTAGCAGGCAAGACTTTGCTCCTGCACGCGGCCCGCTTGGAGCTGTTCATCGCTGGGCAGCGTGTCGGGAGTGGCGCAAATGCCATAGACGGCGGCACCCATCTCGCGCGTGCGGCGCTCGTATTCGGTCTCGGGATGCTCGGGATGGTCGCGGCGAACGTCGTCGCTTACCCAAAGTGTGTCGTAGCCTGCCGCGGCAAACTGCCCCAGGGCGTAGTCGCGCAGTGGCTTGCTGTCGGTTCGCAGCGTGACGGTAGCGCCGGCTGCAAGGAGCGGGCGGTAGAGCATCAAATGGTCGACATGGACGAGTCGTTTTTTGGCGTACTTTGCCTTGGGCTGCGGCGTGGGAAAGTTGATGGTGATGGCGTCGAGCTCGCCGGCGGCAAATAACTGCGGCAGCGATGCGGCGCCTCGGGGCAGGACGAGCGCGTTGGATAGCTCCTGCTCGCAGATTTTCTGTGCGGCATAGGCGATGCAGATGGGCTCCTGGTCCATGCCGATAAAGAGGGTGTTTGGCTCGTGGGCCGCGCGCTCTACAAGGTACGTTCCCTTGCCACAGCCAAGATCAAGGTGAAGGTGTTCGAAGGGCTTGCTGCCAGCTGGCGCACAGGCCTTGCGCCAATCTCCGGCATAGGCCTCGGGGTTCGTCTCAATCGCATCGGCGTAGCGCTCCAGGCGCTCCTCGAGCACAAAGTTCTTAGGCGTGCGAACGTGGACGGCTCCCATGAGGCTCCTTGGTCATAAGTATGGAACGCATAGCTGCACGTTCCGTCAATGGATTGAAAAAGGGCGGGCATAGTTTACCCGAAAGATGCGGTGCGGCTCGGCGGCGAGTCGTCGATGCCTACAGGCGCTTGAGAATCACATAGCGGTTGAGCTCGCCGCTACGACCGTCGGCATGGAAGCGCTCAAGCTCACGCACGGGGACCTCGCCGCTCTTGTAGAACGTACGGACGCCGCGCACCAGGTCGGTGATCTGCTGATCGTCAAAGTGGTGGCAATAGCGGTAGGCGTGGCGGTCGTTTTGCCAGCCGATGAGGTGGTCGCCGGCTTCAAACTGCGCGGAATCGTAACCCTCAAACGGCGGGGTGAGCTCGGCGCGGGCCTCGGCGCGAACGGCCTTGCGCGCCATGCGCTCGTCATTCATAAACTCCCAAAAGCTGATGGCGATGATGCCGCCCTGGCGCGTCTGGCGCACCAGGGCGTCGAGCACGCGTACGCGGTACTCGCACGACGGCACGTGGTGCATAAAACCAAAGCAGACCGAGATGTCGGCGAGCGGTGCGTCGAAAAGCACATCGGGCGTCTCGGCGGGGTTGAGCTTCATGAGGGCATCGAGCACGTCGAGTTCCTGGAAGTGCAGGTTGGGAATGCGCAGGGCGTGACCGCGCGCATCGATAGCCAAATCCTGGCACGAGTCGACGCCATAGAACTCAAACGGGCAGCTGGCATCTGCTGAGGGGTTTGCGCCGTCGACGCCCTTGGCGGCAAGTGCGCCGCCGGCAGCAAAGTTCTCGAATCGCATATTGCCGCAGGCAAGATCGAAGACGCGGACGGGATGCTCGATCGTGGCGACGTCGAGCTGCCCGAGCGCGATGTCCATGGTGTGCACCCAGCCGGGCCACGGGGCCTGCCGCGTATCGGAAAAGGAGGCGGAGTGTTCGCGATAGAACGTGTTGTTGAGCTGGATGAGCGATGAGGCGAAATCGCGGTTCACGGCGCGGAACTCCCTCCGTTGGCGGTGCGGAATAAACAGTACGACCATACTACCGTTAACGCCGCAACGGGGACAACCGAGCCGTGGGTCATTGCTTTGTTTGGACACATTTCCGCAGCTCATATGTGCCCGCAACCGCCGGTTGTCAAAAATCTCACTAGAATAGGTGGCATGCTTTTGGCGGTGGCGGATAGATTTTTAACTGTGCAAGGCGCCTTAAGAACAAAAACGGTCCGGCGGCACGGCTGGCATCACATAGGAGGAACCATGAATGTAGAAACTGCGCAGCGGCTCGCCGACCTTCGTCGCAGCAAGGGTTTTAGCCAAGAAGGGCTGGCGCGAAAGCTGGGGCTGTCGCGCCAGGCGGTCAGTAAATGGGAGCGCGCGGAGAGCTCGCCCGATACCGAGAACCTGATCTCGCTCGCCAAACTTTATGGCGTGAGCCTGGACGAGCTGCTCAATCCGAGCGACGAGATCGAGGACGATATCGAGTTTGAGAACGAGGACCGCGCCCGCCAGCGCGAGGCCGAGGCGGCAGAGCGTGCTCGCACCCATGAGGCGGCGGCGCGCGCTACCGAGGCGGCAACGCAGGCGAGTGATGCTGCGGCCAAGGCGGCGCAAGCGGCAAGCTGGAGTGCGCAGGCTGCCAATGCGGCGACGGCTCAGGCGACGAGTGGCGGCGCAGTTGGCTCGACTCCGGTGAAGGGCCCGTTCCAGTCGTTCCCGTATTGGGCCGTGTGTTGGCTGCTGTTCTTTTTGCTGATGTTCCTGTTTGGTGCCGGTCCCTTTGCCGCGCTGATCTTCTTTACGATCCCCATCTATCACTGGGTGGCGCGTGCGCTCGATGGTGATTGGGCACGCGGGGTTATTCAGGTTGGTCCGGCGCCGGTGGCGGTCAGGGCCCAGGGGAAGGATACTTCTGCGGAACCTGATGCTGACGTGGCTACCGCGGCCACCGCTGAGCCATGTGCCAAAGAAGGTGACGAATGATGAAGCTTTCGCATGAATCCAAGCTGCGCCTGGGCATTGGCATCGGAGCGTTTGTGCTCATCATCGGGCTTGTCGTTGGCACTTCGCGGACTTTGATTCATTTTGATGGACCGTGGAATCTCAACGATGTTGTATCCGGCTTGTCTGGTATGGACGATGCGTTTGACGAGGACGATGTTTTTGATGACGGTATTTACTCCGCTCAGTCTCAAAAGCTTTCGAGTGAAACCTTCGATGCCGACTCATTCCAGTCCCTTGACCTGGATGTGACGTCGGGTACGGTCGATATTAAGTACGTTTCCGATGGACCGGTGCGTGTCATCGAGAGTGGTCGCGTTGCAAAAGGAGTAACTGCTTACGATGCTGCCACGCAAAATCTGGCCGAGATTAGGGGCTCTACGCTCAGGATTAACCAGTTCGACTGCGATGACGAGCGTGCGCTTGACCGTACGGTCACCATCGAGCTGCCGCGCGAGCTTGCCGATAACATGATGGACATTTCGGCGAATGTGGGGTCGGGGGATCTGACGATTACGGACATTGCGTGCCACGACTTCGATTTGACGTTGGACTCGGGAGACGTCGAGTTTACGGGTACCGTGACCGATACCCTGAATGCCGAGGTCGGTTCGGGCGACATGACGTTCGATCTCTACCAGGCGCCCGCGAAGTCGATGGACGTGAGTGTGGGCTCTGTCTCTTATACACATCTGACGCTGCCGACGAAGGCTTAG
>URNC01000045.1 GCA_900549065.1 uncultured Collinsella sp.
GTGTATAAGAGACAGGCGCCACGCGAAGCCTTGGCAGCAGCTCCCCCGCCATCTCCGGGACGACGGCGCGTGACCTTGACCTCGCCATCCGAGACCTGATCGGCCACGGAGGGCACTGAAGGCTTCTGCTGCGCGCCCGAGGAATGGCGACGGCGCGGACGCGGCGCGCGCTCCTCCTCGCCACGTGACTTGCCGCTCTTGTCGACAGGCGCATCGGAGGCCGAGGCGCCCTTGGAAGCGGCACCGGCCTCGCGAGCAGCTGCGGCGCGGAAGGCGTCCTCGCGCTCCTCGCTCGACAGATGACGGCGGCGGCGACGTGTGGGGTTCATGCCACCGCCGCGATTCTGCTGCTGGGGTTGCTGAACCTCGCGCTCGCGAGAGGCGTGCTTGCCCGCGGTTGCAGCCTCGGTAGCATCGCCCGAGCCCGCGCGCTTGCGGCGGCGACGGCCATCGGCCGCCCCCTCGGCCTCGGGTGTCTCGGCCTTACCGCGGCCCTTTCCGCGGCCACGGCCCTCGCCCTGACCCTGACCGGCGCGGGCATCGGATTCAGCATCGCGACGACGGCGCTTGGGCATCGACGTGCCGGCCAGACGGTCGGCACTCGACAGGCCATCGCCCACATCGACGCCGTTTTCGCGATCGAGCTCCATGAGCGCCAGACGCATCTCGGGCGACTCAATGCGCTCGAGCACGTCGCGCGTCACGCAGTCGGGGCGGCAGTTGCAGCCCTGCTCGGCGGCCTTCTTTTTGCAGCCCTCCGAGCACGTCATATCGGCCAGGTTGACCTTAAAGACTTTGCCGTTCTCCAGGCGCAGCACCAGCTGCTCACGCGGCGTGTCATACTCCTGGATACGCGCCTTGCCAAGCGGCGTATCGATGAGCGTCTTCTTTTTGGGCGCACGGCTCTTAAAGTCCTTGTAGGCCTCGAACTCGTAGCGCAGGCAGCACATCAGACGACCGCACACGCCGCTGATCTTGGAGGAATTGAGCGGCAGGTCTTGCTCTTTTGCCATGCGAATCGAGACGGGCTCAAACTGTCCGCCAAAGCGCGTGCAGCAGAGTTCCTGTCCGCACTGGGCATAGCCGCCCACCAGGCGGGTCTCGTCGCGCACGCCGATCTGGCGCATGTCGACGCGAATGTGCAGCGTCGAGGACAGATCCTTGACGAGCTGGCGAAAATCGACGCGCTCCTCGGCCGCAAAGTAGAACACGGCCTTCTCGCCGCCAAACAGGTACTCGACGCCCACCGGCTTCATCTCGAGGTCGAGCTCCTTGACCAGGCGGCGGAAGTCGACCATGGCCTCGTCGCCCTGGATGGCCAGGTCGTCGGCAAGCTGGAGGTCGATGTCGCTCGCCACGCGCAGCACGGGCTTGAGCGGCTGACCGATCTCGTCTTGCGGCACCTCAAAGGGATCGGCCGTGACCAGGCCAATCTCGGTTCCGCGCTCGGTGGAGCAAATGGCATAATCGGCCTCGAGGATATCCAGATCCTGCGGATCGAACCACAGGTCGCGCGAGGCGTAGGTAAACTTAACGGGTACGACTAACGGCATTTCAGTGCCTTCCTGATATCGAACAGCATGACCTCGATGGCCAGCTGAGGAGTAACGTTTCTGGCGATGTTGCGCTCGGCGGTTGCGACCGCCTCGAGCGCCCGCGTGGCACCCGCAACATTCGTCGCGGCGGCAAGCCGCCCGATCGTGTCGCGCACGTCCTCGTTCACAACGTCTGCCGCCTCGTCCTGAAGCGTCAGCAGCACGTCGCGCATGAGCGTCCGCGCGCTCGCCAGCGCTTCCATGATACCCGAACGCTCGCGCGCGTTGAGTTCGCGCTTGTTGCGGTCCTCAAGCTGCTTCAATGCTCCACGCGACAGGTAGTCGGCGTTTTGCTCGAGCACCTTTTCCTGCGTGGACTTGACCTCGGCGAGCGGCGCCTTAACGGCGACGATGAGCGACTTGGCGCGGCTGAGCACGTCGGCCTCGTCGGCGGCAATGAGTGAGTCGATGGCACGGACCATCTGACGGCGGGCGTCCTGGCGCTCGGCACTCTTAAGGAACTCGATGCCGCGCGTGGGGCTGCCCGCCACGGCGACGGCCATGCGACAACGCGCGATATCCTGACCAGTGGCACGGCTCACGGCGTGCGCGGCGACGGCGGGCGACACCAGCCGAAACGGCACGCACTGGCAGCGGCTCACGATGGTGGGCAACATCACGTCTGCCGAGGTGCCCAGCAAGATAAACATAACGCCCTCGGGCGGCTCCTCGAGTGTTTTGAGCAGTGCGTTGGCGGTGTTGGCGCGCAGCTGCTCGGCACGGTCAATGATGTAGACCTTGGCCTTGGCGCGGATGGGCGCCAGGGGTACGTCGTCGAGTAGCTCGCGCGTCTGGGCGATGAGGTAGCCCGTGGCGCTCTCGGGCGTGTAATAGTGCACGTCGGGGTGCGTATGGCGGGCGACGCGCACGCAGCTATCGCATGAGCCGCAGCCATCCTGCTCGCACAGGAAGGCTTGGGCGAGCGCCCACGCGGCGTCGAGCTTGCCCGCGCCGGGCGCGCCCAAAAACAGGTAGGCGTGCGATGCGCGACCGCTGGCGACGGCATTGGTCAAAAAGTCGCGCACGCGCTCTTGGGTGTCAAGCTTGGCCAGCAGGCTTGTCTGAGTGGGGGCCATGTTACTCGGCCTCCTGGGCAAGCGCGGCGGTGACGGCGTCCTGGGAAATGTCGAGGCCATAGACGCGAACCTGCTCGACCGTCCGCGCGAAGACGTCCTCGATGGACGCGGTCGCGTCGATGAGCTTTACGCGGTTTGGTTCCTCGGCGGCGATGGCGCAAAATCCCTGGTAGACACGCTCTTGGAAGGCCATGCCCTTAGCCTCCATGCGATCTGCCGCGCCACGGGCTGCCATGCGCAGCGCCGCCTGCTCGGGCGTGATGTGATAGACGAGCGTGAGCGCCGGGTGCGTCCCCGCGACGGCCAGGTTGTTGGCATCGCGTACTATCTGGCGATCGAGGCCATCGGCAAACGCCTGATAGCAAGTTGTGGAATCGTAGAAGCGGTCGCACAGGACCACCTTGCCGGCAGCAAGGGCAGGCGCGATGACCTCGTGCACCAACTGGGCGCGCGCGGCCTCGTAGAGCAACAACTCGCAGGTGTCGCCCATCGCCGTATTGGCGGGGTCGAGCAGCAGAGCACGGATCTTTTCGCTGATGGCGGTACCGCCCGGCTCGCGCAGGGTCACAACCTGGTAGCCGGCAAGGTCGAGCGCACAGGCAAGCAGGCGCGCCTGCGTGGACTTGCCGGCGCCATCGACACCCTCGAGCGTAATGAAGCTATGTTGAGCGGGCTCAAAAGCCATGGGCGCAGCCCCTTCCTACAAGGCGCGTAAATGCGAGTTATAGCAACCAAGCCATGATACCCCAGGGGCAGGCGCGTCCCAAATCCAACCTAGCCATCGAGGCATCCCCGAAGTTGCGGTGAAATAGGGACTGATTGAAGCTCTGAGACCGCCAAACAGTCCCTATTTCACCGCAACTTATGAAGGGGAATTTGGGGTGCTGGGTATAATCGTCGTATTGCATTGAAATGTGGCGAAAGGAGTGGCAATGTCTCGGTATTGCGCCTCGTGCGGCAAGCTTCTTGCAGATAATGCCAAGTTCTGCACCTCGTGCGGTGCACCCGTTGAGCAAACAACCGCGAGCGATAGCCAGCCCGCTTTTGAGCAGACCGGCTCCCTTGATACGCCGCAAGCCAAGGCGGACGACCCCCTCGCCTATCGCCCCGACCCCGCCGCAGGCCCCGCGGCCGTCGAGACCACGCAGCGCATACCCGTCGCGAGCGGCTCGTCCCAACAGCAGCCGGCTCCCGCATACGCGCCCGCTTCGCCACAGACCCCCGCTCCCAAAAAGAGCGGCACCGGGCCGCTTATCGCCGTTATCGTTGTGCTGGTGGCGATTATCATCGCCCTGGTTGTTTTCTTTGTGATCAAGCCTTTCGACAACGCCGCCACGCAGACGACTGCCGAGGTAGCTAAGCTGCACCATGACGTCGACGACGATGACCTAAAGCCTCTCGGCAATCCCAACAGCCTGTACGACGATGATGACGATGACGACGAGGATGGCGGCGAAGCAACGCTCTCCGAGCAGAACCTCTACCGCCGACTGAGCGAATACTACGACTTGCTCGAAGACCTCGATAACTACGTCCGTGGCTGCGCGCAGAACTTCAACGGCAGCTATCTGGAAGAAGATCGCACCACCCGTCAAAATCTCGCCGACGTCGCCGAGCGCACAGAGGACACCATCGAGCAGTATTACGACATCGTCGAGGACCTGGACGTCCCGACGAGCTCTAAGAACTACAGCTCCTGGAAGGACATCGTTGCCCTGTATGACGACCTGGATCACCGCATTGACGCAATCTGTGATGCCTGGGAGATCAGCCTGAAATACGCCAAGCCCGAGGACCACAAGAATGAGATCGTGGCGCCGCTGTCACGCGACAACGTGGCGGGCACCAATGACAATAAGTATCGCTTAGACTTTGAGGAGCGCTATCCCGGCGCCAAACCCGTCGAAGTGAACTAGCGCTTTGTCGTTCCCGAGCCGGCAGTTAGGGACGTTCCTAAACTGCCGGCAGAAAAGGAACGTCCCTAACTGCCGGTCAAAAAACGAGCGAGGATCGTGGGGTCCTCGCTCGTTTTTTTGGGCAATGTTTCGACTGCGCCGTTACTTGTCGGCGGCTGCTTTCTTGGCAGCCGACTTCTTCGCGGTCGTCTTCTTGGCGGCAGTGGCTTTCTTAGCCGTCGTCTTCTTGGCCGTGCTCGCCTTAGTCGTGGTCTTGCGGCCGCGGGCGGGCTTCTTCTCCTTGGTCGGGCAGTCCATGTTCACGCAGATGCGCCACGGGCCGCGCGCCGTGTTGACCACCACGATGGGGGCGCCGCACTCGGGGCAGGTCTCACCCGTCGCCTCGAGCTTACCGCGCGCCGGCAGAGGATAGCTCACGCCGCAGTCATCGTAGTTGGTGCAGCGGATAAAGCGCTTGCCGCTCTTCTCGCTCTTGTGCGCGATCAGGTCGCCATGGCGTCCGGCCTCGGCGCACACCTTGCACTCGCCCACCTTAAGGTCGGGCTCGTAGTTGGTGGGGCACGTGGGGTTCACGCAAATCTCGAAGGCCTTCTGGCGGAACGGCTGGCACTTAATGCGCGGCGCGCCGCACTCGGGGCACACGGCTGCCTCGCCCTCGAGCGGGCTTACCTTGACGCCGCTCGGCACCGGATAGGTCACGTCGCAGTCGGGCCAGCCCATGCAGCCAATGAAGCTGCCACGGGTCTTGGCGCTCGTCTTCATAACCAGGTCCTTGCCGCACTTGGGGCAAGCGCCCACGCGCGCATCGGCCGTGACGGCGTCGCTGATGGCGTCGCCCAGCTCCTGCGTGTGCTTGAGCAGCTCGTCGAGCACGCCAGCCAGCAGCGCGCGCGAGTGCGTCACGACATGCTCTTCGGTGTCCTCGCCGCGCTCCACACGGGTCATATCGCCATCGAGCTCGCTGGTCATATCGGGGCTCGTGATGCGCGGGGCAAACTGCGTCAGCGCATCGATGATGGCAATGCCCAGCTGGCTCGGCTCAACGGGATCGTTTTTGAGATAGCGCACGGCATACAGGCGCTCGATGATGCTCGCACGCGTGGACTTGGTGCCCAGGCCGCGCTTTTCCATCTCCTGCACGAGCTTGCCCTGGCTGTAGCGCGCGGGCGGCTCGGTCTGCTTTGCCTCGAGCTTAATGTCGAACACGTCGACCGTATCGCCCTGCTCCAGCGGTGGCATCTGCTCATCGCGCTTAAGTCCATACGGATACGCCTCGCGGAAGCCCGGAGTCACGAGCACATCGCCCGAAGCCACGAACGGCTCGCCATTGACGTCGAGCTCGAGCTTGGTGTTCTCGATGGTCGCAGGACCCATAAGCGTCGCCAGGAAGCGACGAGCGATCAGGTCATAGAGCTTGCGCTGGCCGCCGTCGAGCGTGGACGGATCGCCCTCGCCCGTGGGATAGATAGGCGGGTGGTCGGTGGTCTCGACTTTACCGCGCGTGGGCTTCATGGGACCAGCGAGTACCTTTTTGCACACGGGCGCCAGCGCCGGGTTGATCTTTGCCAGGTCACTCACCACGGCGCCCAAATCGAGCGTCGCGGGATACACGGTGTTGTCGACACGCGGGTAGCTGATAAGGCCCGCCATGTAGAGGGACTCGGCGATGCGCATGGTACGCGCAGGCGAGATGCCCTCGGCAGCGGCGGCGGCCTGCAGCGAGGTGGTCGCAAACGGCGTGGGCGGCTGCTGCTTGCGGGAGCGCTTGGTCACCGCGGCGACGGTTGCCGTCGTAACGCCGTCGACATGGCCGTATGCCGTCTCGGCAGCATCCTTGTCGGTAAAGCGTGCCGTCTTGTGCGCAATCTTAAAGCGGTCGTCCTCAGCAGCACCCTGCGCGGCGCCCATGCCGCGGATCTGCCAATAGTCCTCGGGCACAAACGCCATGCGCTCGCGCTCGCGCTCGACCACCAGGGCAAGCGTCGGCGTCTGCACGCGGCCGGCGGAGCGCACGTTGCCAAAGCCGCCGAACTTGGCGAGCGTCAGATAGCGCGTGAGCACCGCGCCCCAGATAAGGTCGATGTGCTGGCGGCTCTCGCCGGCGTCGGCCAGATTCTGGTCGAGCGAGACGAGATTATCGAAGGCCTGCGTGATCTCGGCCTTGGTAAACGAAGAATACTGGGCGCGGGCGACCGGCAAGTCGGGCGCCACCTCGCGCACCTTGTTGAGGGCGTCCGAACCGATCAGCTCGCCCTCGCGATCGAAGTCCGTGGCGATGATGACGCTGTCGGACTTTTTGGCGAGGTTCTTAAGCGAGCGGATGAGTTCCTTCTCGGCCGGCAGCTTAATGACGGGTGCCCAGGTGAGATACGGCAGACTCTCGAGCTTCCAGCCCTTGATGGAGATACCGTCGGCAAGAAACGGCTTGCGCTTGGTGTCGTAGGGCGGGCGTGCCAGGCCATCGGGCATGTCGGCCGGCAGTATCTCGCCGTCCTCGGTAACCGAATACCAGCCCAGCTTTTTATCGAACAGCACGCTGTCGCAAAAATCGGGCGCAAGGATGTGACCGGCCAGGCCGATGGTCACGCACTCCTCGCCCTTCCACTCAAAACGATAGATGGCGGTGTTGTACACCTTGTCCTTTTTGGGTTTACCCGTGGACAGACGCTCGGCGATCTGACGCGCAGCGTCGTTTTTCTCGGCGATGATGAGCTTCAAAAGAGGCTCCTATCTCGTGTCTCTGCGGCTACGCCCGCCCGTATGGCGGCCGATTTACGCCCTTGCTTGCTCGATCTGCCCGATGAGCCAATCGCACCAGGCATCCATGCCCTCGCCCTTGCGCGCGCTCACGGCAAACCGCGGCGCCTGCGGATTGAGGTCATCGAGTGTCCTAGTATACCTATCCATGTCAAAATCGAAAGCCGGAGCCACGTCGACCTTGTTGAGCAGCTGCGCGCCGGCGTGTTGGAAGATGCCCGGGTACTTGATGGGCTTGTCGTCGCCCTCGGGCACCGAGAGAATCATGATGGACAGGTTTTCGCCCAGGTCAAAGTCGACCGGGCAGACCAGGTTGCCCACGTTTTCGATAAAGATGACGTCGATGTTCTCCAGACCGACGGCCTGGTCGAAGGCGTCGGCGGCCTCCATGATCATGTTGCCCTCGAGGTGGCACAGGCCGCCCGTGTTGATTTGGATGGCGGGCATGCCGGCTTCCTTCATGGTGATGGCATCGACGTCCGAGGCGATGTCGCCCTCGATGACGGCACAGCGCAAGCCGGCCTTGTCGCGCAGGCGCTCGTTGGTGCCCAGGATCGTGGTGGTCTTGCCCGAACCGGGACTCGACAGCACATTGATCACATAGGTGTTTGTCTCATTAAATCGCTGACGCAGCTGATCTGCCAGGCGCTCGTTGCGCGACAGAATCGGCGATGCGATATCAATCGTTTTCTCGGCCATACTTAGCGCTCCTTACTTTGGCCCCTTTATACCCCATCACTAGATGGCTAGCGGGCTAATCGTCGGGGGTTTCGATTTCGATACTCGCGATATCGAGCTCGCGGCCGTGCAGTAGGCGCACGCTGGCACCACCACACTGGGGACAGCGACAGTGGAAACGATCGTGGTCGAAAACCTCGCCGCAGTCCAGACACTCGCTTTGTGGATGGACCTCCTCCACGGCAAGCTCGCAGCCTCGCGTGAGCGGGTCCTCGTCGCGAAATGTCTCCCACGCAAAGTCGAGCGCCTCGCGCACAACTTCGGTCATATCCCCGATACGCAGCGTTACCAAAACGGCGCGCGAGGCCCCCGCCCCACGCGCCGCGCGAATCACTGTATCGAGTATGCCGTTGACAATGCCAACCTCGTGCATACCGATTTACTCCTCGTCGTCCTCATCGTCCGAGAACAGGTCCAGACGGCTCACAAACAAGCCCTCCTTGCCCTCGCGCGCGGTAATGACCACGCGGGCAATGGCGAGCGAAATCTCGTAGAGCGAGAGCAGGGCACCATACATGAGGCCCAGCGTAACGGGCGAGCCGTCGGGCGTAATCACAGCCGAGCCCACAAGCAGGCCCACGTACACGTAGCGCCAGGCGCCGCGGAAGGCCGCGTAGGACACGATGTGGAAGACGGACAGGTAGAAGATGATGAGCGGCAGCTCAAACGCCACGCCAAAGCCGATCATAAAGAGCAGCTCCATGTTGACGTAGTTCTCCAGGTCGGGCAGCGCCGTGGCGACGGCCGAGGTCTCGCCGATAAGCCACTCAAAGCCCGCCGGGATGATGATGAAATAGCAGAAGATGGCGCCCAGGAAGAACAGCACCGTCGAGGCGAGCACCGTGGGCACGACCCATTTGCGCTCGTTGGGACGCAGTGCCGGCAGGAAAAATGCCAGAATCTGCCAGATGATCATGGGCGTGCACATGACCACGGCCATCTTGATGGCCAGCGAGAAGCGCAGGCCAAAGCCGCCGAGCGTGGTGGTGATGTAGAACTTACCGTCCGGCACAAAGGAGCGGATGGGGTCTTCCAGGATGTCGAGCACCACGGGCGTGGCGAAATACAGCACGATGGCGGCGGCAAACACCGACACGACCACGATGGTCAGGCGGCGACGGAGCTCGCCCAGGTGATCGAAGAGCGGCATGCGCGCAGGTCCGATAGGCATTACTCATCGCCTCCCTTCGGGGCATCGGCGGTGGCAGCCTCGGCAACGGCCTCGTCCTCGGCCTCGAGCTCGCGAGCGAGCTGGTCGACGACGGCCTTGCGCTTGCGGGGACGACGGGCGTAGAGGTCAGCCGTCGTGGGCTCTGCCGGCTCGGGCTCGGACTCCGGCTCTGCAGCAGGCTCGGGCTCGACGACAGACTCGGCGGCAGCGGCAGGCTCGGCGCCCTCGGCCTCGGACTCCTCAGCAGCACCCTCGACCTCGGCGGCAGCCTCGCTCGCGGCCTTCTCGGCGGCAAGGCGGGCACGGCGCTCGGCAAAGGTCTCCTTCTTTGCGGGCGCAGCCGTCTCGACGGCATCCTCGTCTGCATCGGAATCGTCATCGACGGCAGTCTTCTTGGGCTTGACCGGTGCCGAAGCGGCCTCACTTACCGGATCGATAATCTCGGACTGAACAACGGCCGTCATCTTTTCCTGCGTCTCGCGGAACTGACGGATGGCACGGCCGATCGTGCGGCCCATCTGTGGGAGCTTATCCGGGCCAAACAGCAAAAAGCCGAAGACCACGATGATCGCGAGCTCACCCTCTCCAATACCAAACACACATACCTCCAAGGCTCGATGTGAGTCGAGCCCGCACCGCGCCATTCGGCCGGAACTCGTCTATTCATTCGGTCAAGTATAGCGCCCGGACGCCAAAACGTCCGAGCGCATCACAAACATATGCCAAACGGCACGCCCTTTTGGGGGCAAAGATTATGCAGCGGTGATCGAAATCTCCTGGTCGACACCCAACAGCTGGACCACGCGCATCACCGGGGGCTGCACATTGGTGCAGCTGAAGCGCTTGCCGTGGTCGACCGCGTGGTGCACGGCGCCCACGAGCACGCCAATGCCCGTCGAATCGATGTAGCTCACCTGGGCAAAATCGAGCTCAACGGCCTCAGCGGGCTGCTCGAGCGCCAGGTCGATGGCATTGCGCAGGCTATCGGCGTTAGAGATATCGATCTCGCCGGTTACCTTAATGGTGTAGAGCTCTGGCGTGGGGTTGGTGGAAATACCCAAATCCATGTATACGCTCCTTTACGTATCGAAAGTGCGGATAGTACGGGAAGCCGCGCGTTAGGCGCGCTCGGCACGCGCAAGCTCGGCAGCGACAAGCTTGACGGCCAGCACCAGCACGTCGAGCGCGGCCTCCAGGTCCTCGACCGTGGGATAGCTCGGCGCGATGCGGATGTTGGTGTCGCGCGGGTCCTTGCCATAGGGCCAGGTGGCACCAGCCGGCGTGAGCTTGACGCCCAGGTCGGCGCAGAGCGCGGCGACCTTCTGGGCTGAACCCTCGGGACCATCGAAGCTTACAAAGTAGCCGCCGCGGGGGTGCGTCCAGGTGGCGCAGCCCGTGTCGCCCAAGCCCTCGGTGAGCTTTCGCTCGACAGCCTCAAAGCGCGGGCGCAGGAACTCGGCATGCTTTTTCATGTGCTCCTTGACCGCCTCGATGGTGGGAAGGAAGCGCACGTGACGCAGCTGGTTGAGCTTATCGGCGCTGATGAGGCCGGCCTTCAGGCGCTTGGAGAACTCCGCGATAACCGCGGGGCTCGCACCGATAAAGCCGATACCGGCACCCGGGAAGGTGATCTTGGACGTCGAGGCGAATGCCACCACGCGGTCCTCGGTGCCCGCCGCGCGGGCAAGATCAAAGATGTTGGCGAGCTCGTCGGTCTCGTCGTACAGGTCGTGCACGCAGTAGGCGTTGTCCCAGAAGATGCGGAAATCGGGCGCGGCCGTGTGCATCTCGACCAGGCGGCGCACGGTGTCCTCGCTAAAGGTGATACCCGTGGGGTTGGAATACTTGGGCACGCACCAGATGCCCTTGATGGAATCGTCGGCGGCAACGAGACGCTCGATCTCGTCCATATCGGGACCGTTGTCGGTCATCGCGACGGGAACGTTCTCGATACCCAAGTCGGCGGTAATGCCAAAGTGGCGATCGTAGCCGGGAACCGGGCACAGGAACTTGACCTTCTTGCCGTCGTGCGCTGCCTCGTAAGCCTCCCAGGGCTCGTTGCCGCACGAGCCGCAACGCCAGAACATACCGGCGATATCATGCTCGATCAGCAGGCTCGACGAACCCAGCACGAGCGTCTGCTCGGCGGGGCAACCCAGGAACTCCCCCGCCAACTTGCGTGCCGAGGGAATGCCCTCAAAGCAGCCGTAGTTGGAACAGTCGACGTTGCCGTCGTGCAGATCGGCATCGGCATTGAGGATATCGAGCATGGGTCGAGAGATGTCCACCTGGGAGGGCGACGGCTTGCCGCGGGCCATGTCGAGCGCCAGGCCCTTGGCCTTGACCTCGGCGACCTCGGCCTTGAGCGCCTCGATGGCGGCATCGAGTTCGGTGGTTTCCATCTTCTGGTAGATCGTCTGCATGGGTGCGACCTTTCACGAAGCGGTACGTTGCAATTCTTCTAAGTATAGACCGCCACCGTCACAACGTTATGAAGCCGTGATAGATTAAGTCCATCGCAATAAATTACGAATCGCCGCGCATGCCGGCGTGAAGCGCCCAAGGAGGCACTATGGAGTACGGATCGTTCCAGGCCGAGGAATTCGGCGACCTGCAGCGCCTGGTCGACGGACTGTTTTACGACCGCCACACCATCGACCGCCTGAATCTCATCGTGCAGGCCGAGATCTTGGACCTCGCGCCCGACCTCATGGAGATCGTCAACCTGCTACCGCCCGGCTATTACGACCGCCAGTCACTTTGCGACCAGCTCAACTCCGCCTTGGCCGCCCACGGCTGGGGCGCCATCTACGGCACCGTAGAATAAACCTAGTCATTAAGAACGTCCCGAATGACTAAAACGCCGCCTGTGATGGTGTTCACAGGCGGCGTTTTCAAACTTGTATGTGCTCTTACTCGTCCTTGGGCGCGGGGTGTTTGCAGATCACACTCATGTAGATCATGCCAAGTACGGCCGCGGTGACAGAGCCGGCAAGAATAGCGGCCTTGGCGGCCAGAACCTCAAACTGGGCCGTCGGGAAGGCAAGGCCGCTGATGAGGATCGACATGGTAAAGCCGATACCGCCCAGAATGCCCACACCGGCAATCATGTGCCAGTTGACATTGCGCGGCAGCTCGGAGATCTTGAGCTTAACCAGGGCAAACGTCATGCCAAAGATACCGATTGGCTTGCCCAGCAGCATGCCAAAGTACACGCCGAGCGTCACCGGGTCGGTGAGTAGCGTGCTCATGTCCACGCCCACTAGGCGAACCTGTGCGTTCACGAACGCAAAGATCGGCAGGATCACAAAGTTGACCGGCGTGGAGATCAGACGCTCCATGCGGATGAGCGGCGGGGTCACGCGGTGCATGACGCGCTCGACCTTGGTGGTCGAGACGGTAAAGTCATGCTGGCCCAGGATGTGTGCCTCGTCATCGTAGCGGTCGTCGAGCAGCGGCAGACACTCGCCCAACCAATCGGTGAGGCTATCGAGCTTGACGCCGCACTTGGCCGGGATGGTAAAGGCCAAGATGACGCCGGCGAGCGTAGCGTGCACGCCGCTCTTGAACATGCAGAACCACAGCAGCAGGCCCAGCACCGAGTACGGGGCAAGGCGGTAATGCTGCGTCTTGTTGAGCCACACGAGCGCGCAGGTCACAAGCGCGGCGGCGCCCAACCAAAACGGATTGGGGCTCTGACCGTAGAAGATGGCGATGGCGGCGATGGAACTGTCTCTTA
>URNC01000046.1 GCA_900549065.1 uncultured Collinsella sp.
CACCATGTTCAACATCCCCATCCTGGTGCGCGTGATCCAGCAGGCGCTCGAGGACGTGCCGCAGGCCCAGCGCGATGCGTGCCTGGCCATGGGCCTCACCCGCTGGGAGGCCACGCTGCACATCCTAATCCCCGAGGCCATGCCCGCCATCGTGACCGGCATCGTGCTTTCGGCCGGCCGTGTGTTTGGCGAGGCCGCAGCACTGCTCTTTACCTCGGGCATGAGCTCGCCGGTGCGTCTGAACTTCTTGAGCTCTAACCTGTCGAGTCCCACCTGCGCCTGGAACGTGTTCCGCCCCGGCGAGTCGCTCGCCGTGCACATCTACAAGATCTATGGCGAGGGCAGCCCCGAGGCCCAGCAGATCGTTTGGGGCACCGCGGCTCTGCTGATGATTTGCGTGCTGCTGTTTAACGTAGCCGCCCGTATTGTGGGCAAGCAACTGGCAAGGAAGATGACGGCCGAATGAGCGAGATGAATGCAATGCCCGCAACCGAAGCGGCATCGTCCGACACCCAGGACTTCCTGTCGAGCGTGGGGGAGAGCGAGAGGCGCGTGCGTGTGAGCGGCAAGGCCGTGAGCGACGAGGTCGTGCTCTCCACCAAGGACGTCAACGTGTACTATGGCGACCACCATGCACTGCACAATACGTCGCTCGACTTCCACAAGGGCGAGATCACGGCGCTCATCGGGCCTTCGGGCTGCGGTAAGTCGACTTTTTTGCGCAGTCTCAACCTGATGAATCGCGAGATTCGCGGCTGCCGCGTGGAGGGCGAGATCAACTACCGCGGGCGCAACGTGAACACCAAGACCGAAAACACCTACGAGCTGCGTCGCTCCATTGGCATGGTGTTCCAGCAGCCCAATCCTTTCCGCAAGTCTATTCGCGATAACATCACGTTTGCGCCCAAGCGCCACGGCATCACCGACCGTGACGAGCTCGATCGCATGGTCGAGGAGAGCCTGCGCGGTGCGGCGCTGTGGGACGAGGTCAAGGACAAGCTCGACAAGAGCGCCTACGCGCTTTCGGGCGGCCAGCAGCAGCGTCTGTGCATTGCGCGCACGCTGGCGCTCAACCCCGACGTGATCCTGTTTGACGAGCCCTGCTCGGCGCTCGACCCCATCTCGACGCTGGCGATCGAGGACCTCATGTCGTCGATTGTGGCCGAGCGTGCCATCGTCATCGTGACGCATAACATGGAGCAGGCGTCGCGCGTGTCCAACCGCACGGCGTTCTTCTACATGGGCGATATGGTCGAGTACGACGAGACCGACGAAATTTTCCAACGGCCCAAGGATAAGCGGCTGAATGATTACCTCACCGGCATGTTCTCCTAGTCCGGGACATGCTTGAGGCCCGCGGCGGCCACGGTTGTCACGGGACTGATTGGAGAGGCGGGTCATCTCTTTTGGGAGATGGCCCGCCTTTTTGTGTCGTGTGCGACCCGCCTTTTCGCTGCTATCATGGACAACGTTGAATTTCTACGAAGGAGCAGGGCATATGGCGATTCTTTTGGGATGCGATTCCGTCAGCCTAGAGTTTCCCACCAAGCATATTTTCGATAGCGTTACGCTCGGCGTGGGCGAGGGCGACCGTATTGGTATTGTCGGTAAAAACGGCGACGGTAAGTCGACGCTGCTGAGCGTGCTCGCCGGCACGTTGGAGCCCGACGACGGCCGCGTGACGCACCGTCGCGGCACCACGATCGGTCTACTCGGCCAAAAGGACCAGCTGGTCGATACCGACACCGTGCATCATGCCGTTGTGGGTGACGTCCCCGAGTACGAGTGGGCGTCGAGCCCCCGCACGCGCCAGATTCTGGCCGGCCTTATTAGCGATGTGCCCTGGGAGGGCACGGTGGGCGAGCTTTCGGGCGGCCAGCGCCGTCGCGTGGACCTCGCGCGCCTGCTGATCGGCGACTACGACGTGCTCATGCTCGACGAGCCCACCAACCACCTGGACATGCGCACCATCAACTGGCTCGCGCGTCACTTAAAGGCCCGCTGGCAGCGTGGCCAGGGCGCCATGCTCGTGGTCACGCATGACCGTTGGTTCTTGGACGAGGTCTGCACCAGCATGTGGGAGGTCCACGACGGCCAGGTCGACCCCTTCGAGGGCGGTTACTCGGCCTACATCCTGCAGCGCGTGGAACGCGACCGCATGGCCGCGGTTACCGAGGAGCGCCGTCGCAATATGGCACGTAAGGAGCTCGCGTGGCTGAGCCGCGGTGCCCAAGCGCGCTCCACCAAGCCCAAGTTTCGTGTGGATGCCGCTCGCGAGCTCATCGCCGACGTACCGCCCGTACGCGACGAGCTGGAGCTCAAGCGCCTGGCGGTGAGCCGCCTGGGCAAGCAGGTTATCGATGTGGTCGACGTGGACGCCGGCTATGCGGATACCGATGGCGCGCCCAAGCAGGTACTTTCCGACGTGACCTGGCTCATCGGAGCGGGCGACCGCTATGGACTTTTGGGCGAGAACGGCGCCGGCAAGTCGACCTTGCTCGACGTGATCCAGGGCAAGATTGAACCCACGCGCGGCCGTGTAAAGATCGGCCAGACAGTGCGCTTTGGCGTGCTGTCGCAGCAGCTCGAGGAGCTCGAGCCCTACATGGGCGACACGATTCGCGAGGTGCTCAGCAACTATAAGAAGTATTACGTCATCGATGGCAAGGAGACCTCGCCCGAGAAGCTCTGCGAGCGCCTGGGCTTTACGACGCAGCAGCTCTGGAGTCGTATCGGCGATCTTTCGGGCGGCCAGCGCCGTCGTCTGTCGCTGCTGCTGACGATCCTGGACGAGCCCAACGTGCTCATCCTGGACGAGCCGGGTAACGACCTGGATACCGACATGCTCGCGATTGTCGAGGATCTGCTGGACGGCTGGCCCGGCACGCTGATCCTGGTGACGCACGACCGCTTCTTGATGGAGCGCGTGACCGACCAGCAGTGGGCGCTGCTCGACGGCTACCTGACGCATATGCCCGGCGGCGTGGACCAGTACCTGCGTCTGTGCAACGCCACCGCCGAGGGCGAGCCCGTGGGTGCGCCGAGCGCCAAGACCGGCACGTTCGACATCGGTGTGGCAGCGGCTGCTGCCGACAAGCCCAAGTCGAGCGGTCAGCCCAACGGCCTGTCCAACGCCGAGCGTCAGAAGCTTCGCCGCGAGGTGAGCTCGCTCGAGCGCAAGATGGAGACGCAGCGCGCCCGCGTTGAGGAGGCCGAGGCGGCAATGGCCCAGGTCGATCCCACCAACTACACGGCGCTCGGCGAGCAGCAGGCGAAGATCGACGAGGCTCACGCCGCCATGGACGAGCTGGAGATGGCGTGGCTCGAGGCGAGCGAGAAGCTCGAGGGCGAGGAGTAGGCGAGAATGATCAAAGCCGCATTTTTCGATATCGACGGCACACTGCTGAGTTTTAAGACCCACCGGATTCCGGCGTCGGCGCAGCAGGTGCTCGACAGCTTTCGCGAGCAGGGGATCGCGTGCGTGATCGCCACGGGCCGTCCGACCTACCAGATGCCCGATTGGCTGTTCGACCTGGGCTGGGATGCGTACATTACGCTCTCGGGCCAGCACTGCTTTGATGCCGAGGGGGTTTACCGCAGCTGTCCGATCGATCCGGACGACGTTGCGGTGATCGTGGACCAGGTGGCGCAGGGGCGCTACGACTCGCTGTGCATGCAGGGCGAGAATTCGTTTGTGAACCGCCTGTCCGAGCGCGTGGTGACGGCTGGCAGCAACGCGGGAATCGTCTACCACGAGGAGCCGTTTGAGCACGCCTTTGACGCGCCGGTCTACCAGTTCTGCGCCTTTGTGGACCCGGCCGACGAACATATCGTGACCGACGCCGTGTCGCATTCGCTCACCACGCGCTGGTGCGACCTGTTCTGCGACATTATTCCGGCCAACGGCGGCAAGGACCTGGGCGTGGCGGCGACGCTGGAGCGCCTGGGCATCGACGCGAGCGAGGCGATTGCCTTTGGCGACGGCGAGAACGATCTGTCGATGTTCTCGGCCGTGGGTACAAGTGTGGCCATGGGCAACGCACAGGAGACCGTGAAAGCCGCAGCGACCTATGTGACGACCGCCGTGGACGACGACGGCATCTACAACGCCGCCAAGCACTTTGACCTGCTATAGCTGCGGCTTGGCACTTAGGGACGTTTCTTTTCTGCCGGCAGTTGGGGACATTCCTTGTACGTTGCGTGCCGTGTCGCTCTGCTTGCCCCGCACATTTTGTGAAACACGGTTAACTTTTTAAACAACGTAGTAAGACATGGGCAACTTTTGCGGTAAAGTAAGCCAAGGAAAGTATCCAAAGGCTAACTAACAATCATCGCGAAAGGCGGCCCATGGCCCTACGTGAATCCGGAGAAGACTATCTCGAATCTATTTATGTGCTCTCGGAGCGCCAAGGCACGGTGCGCTCAATCGACGTCGCCGAATACCTGGGCGTGACCAAGGCGAGCGTCTCCAAGGCCATGGCGACGCTGGAGAACAGCGGCTATGTCGAAATGGGCAAGCGCGACGTTCGTCTGACGGAACGTGGTCTGGAGGTCGCTCGCCAAATGTGGGAGCGTCACTGCTTTTTCGTGGGGCTGCTAGAGGACGCTGGCGTATCGCCCGAGGTTGCCTCGCAAGAGGGCTGCCACATGGAGCATTGCCTGAGCGAGGAGAGCTTTGAGAAGCTGAGATCGATGCTGGGACGGGATGGTGTTTCGGCGCCAACAATGACCGACTAGCACTCCCGCAGCGGCGCACCTCCCGCGCCGGAACGGCGCGGGACAGCGACCGGGACCAGTAACCCCACCAACTAAGTCCAACTCAGACAAGGAACCCCGCCAGCAAGCGATGCCCAAGAACCACCAGCAACGTCACCGCAGGCCGGGACCGGGTTTGGTTTTGAAAACATTCCGCAGACCAGAAGTGCCCCCGTTCGTAGCTCCGAAGGAGCAGAACGGGGGCACTTCATTGGTCGAGGACGTTTTCAAAACCAAACCCGGTCCCGGCCGGACAGCGCTACAGGTTCTTGACACCCATCGCGCGCATGGCGTTCAGGATGGCGATGATCGCCACGCCCACGTCGCCAAAGACGGCAAGCCACATATTGGCGATGCCGAGCGCCGCCAGCACCAAAATCAGCAGCTTAATCCCCAGCGCGAAGATGATATTCTGCCAGACAATCGTCATGGTCTTGCGCGCCACGCGGATCGCGCGGGAGATGTTGGACGGCTTGTCATCCATGAGCACCACGTCGGCGGCCTCAATCGCAGCATCGGAGCCCATGGCGCCCATGGCAATGCCCACATCGGCGCGGGTGAGCACGGGCGCGTCGTTGATGCCGTCGCCGACAAAGGCGAGCTTGCCCTTACCGCTTTCGGCCGCGAGCAGCGCTTCAACACGCTCGACCTTGTCGCCCGGCAGCAGCTGCGCATGGAACTCGTCGAGGCCGAGCTGCTTGGCCGCCGCAGCAGCCACCTCCTCGCGGTCGCCCGTGAGCATGACGGTGCGCTTGACACCGGCGGCGTGCAGGTCGCGAATCGTTTGCTCAGCATCGGCCTTGACGGTGTCTGCAATCACGATGTGGCCGGCGTACACGCCGTCAACGAGCACATGCAGAATCGTTCCGACGACCTCGCAATCGGGCGCTTCGACTCCGGCCGCGGCGAGCATCTTTGCGTTGCCAACGACGACGTGCTTGCCGTCGATGGTTGCCGTCACGCCGTGGCCCGCGTCGTTGGCGGAGTTGCTAACGCGCTTGGGGTCGACCTCGCCTTGGTAGGCGACACGTACGGACTGCGCGATGGGGTGATCGGAGAACGACTCAGCAAGGGCTGCGACTTCGAGCAACGACTGCTCGGTATAGCCGGCCTCGGGGTGTACCGCGACCACCGAGAACGTGCCGTTGGTGAGGGTGCCCGTCTTGTCAAAGACGACGGTGTCCACGTCGGCGAGCGTCTCGAGGTAGTTAGAACCCTTGATGAGAACGCCCAGCTTGGATGCGCCGCCGATGCCGCCAAAGAAACTGAGCGGCACGCTGATCACCAACGCGCACGGGCAGCTGACGACCAAGAAGGTCAGGCCGCGCAGAATCCAGTCGGACCAGGCACCGGTGACCAGGCCACCGCCGAGCGCGAGCACCGCGGCAGCGCCGGTGACGGCGGGCGTGTAGATGCGGGCAAAGCGCGTGATGAAGTTCTCGGTGCGTGCCTTCTTTTCGCTGGCATTCTCCACGAGCTCCAGGACGCGTGCGACGGTGGACTCGCCAAAGGGCTTGGTGGTGCGCACGTGGATGAGCCCCGTCATGTTGATGCAGCCGCTGATGATATCGTCTCCGGTTTTGGCCGGGCGGGGGACCGACTCACCGGTAAGGGCGGCGGTGTCGAGCTGGGTTTCGCCCTCGACGATGACGCCGTCGATAGGCACGCGCTCGCCGGGCTTGACCACGATCACGGTGCCGACGGCGATGTCATCGGGAAAGACCTGTTCGAGTGTGCCGTCGGCTTGCTCGACGTTAGCGTAGTCGGGCGCGATGTCCATCATGGCGCTGATCGACTTGCGGCTCTTGCCCACGGCGTATGCCTGGAACAGCTCGCCGACCTGGTAGAACAGCATGACGGCGGCGCCTTCGGCCATGTGCGGGTCGGTATCGGGGAAGAGCACCATGGCAAACGCGCCGATGGTCGCGACTGCCATAAGGAAGCTCTCATCGAAGGCCTTGCCGCGGCGGATGTTATTGAATGCCTTTTGCAGCACGTCGTAGCCGGCAATCAAAAACGGTATGAGGAACAGCATAAAGCTGGCGTAGATGTCGCCCGGGGTACCGAATGCGGCGGTGAGGGTGCCGAACTCATCGAGGGCGTACACCACGGCAAAAATGCCCAGCGCTACCAGGATGCGGTTGCGCTTATGCTCGAGTGACTCTTTCTTCTTGCGCTTCTTCTTTTTCTTCTTGGGGTCGGCGGTGGCCATGACTCGTATCCTCCCATTTGAATGTATGAACACTCACTCATATAATTTCACGAGCAAAGGCCGCGGCAATCGCGGCCTTTGCAGGTTGGCGTAAACCTGGGCTAGAGAATGATCTCGCAGTCCGGCTCGGCGTCGGCTGTAAACTCTACAACGCGGTTGAGCACCTCGTCGAACTCAGCATCATCAGCCTCGAGCGTCAGCTTCTGGGTCATAAAGTTGACGGACACGGATTTGACGCCCTCGAGCTTGGCCAGCTCGTCCTGAAGCTCACGCGCGCAGTTGGCGCAGTCGATCTCGTCGAGTTTAAACTGCTTTTTCATGGTGGGTTCCTTTCTCTGTATTTGCGGCTTGGGTGCAGGCCGCGCTGGTACCGTGGTTGGTCGCTATTCGCAGATGTGGCTCATGCCTTGGTTGAGCATGGTGTAGACGTGGTCGTCGGCGAGCGAGTAGAGGATATTGCGCCCGTCGCGCCGGAATTTAACCAGGTGCGACTGCTTGAGTGTGCGCAGCTGGTGCGACACCGCGGACTGCGAGGTTTCGGTCGCTTCGGCGATGTCTGCCACGCAGAGCTCGCGGCCCATGAGGGCATAGAGGATCTTGATGCGCGTGGTGTCGCTGAAGACCTTGAACAGGTCGGCGAGGTCGTAGAGAAGCTCCTCGTCGGGAAGGTCCTCGGGCGAGCAGGTGGTCGGGATCGCGGGTTCGGTGGCCTCGATGTCGAGTTTCGTTTCATCAACGCGGATGCTCATCGCAATATCCTTTCATATGAACATGCGCACATATAATTTACTTTCGATTATATGAGTGCATGTTCATATGTCAATGACGTTCAGGTAATTCGTTGTACAAAATGATGGGGAATAGTGGACGAGATCCCGGACTGAGCGTTTTTTGATAGTCGATGCCAAGGTGGGTACCCTCGTGCCGTGCAAAAAATGGAGTATTCTGCAACTATAGGGGGTCCGCTAATTTATTGCAGGTCATATAATGCAGTTCAAGAGTTATCTTAGGGTGTTAATCCGATGAGTTTTTCCTCAAATGTTGCCTAACGCTCTCACGCAAGAGTGATTTCGCTTCACATTTGGATCCACTCGAGGGTGATAGACACCCGACCCTGCTGAATACTCGCAATTTTGCACGTCGCTAGGGTACCCACCTTGTTAGCCGGCCTAGTCTCCGGCCCCGAAGACCCTGCCCTCGGGCGCGAGGCTGCTTGTTTGGGCAAATGATGGGCTGTCGGATTCGACAGTCTGCATGTCATCGATTGCCGGAACTTCATTAATTGTCGGGTCATCCAGCGTGATGCCTTCGAGCGTTGCTTTTTCGAGGTCGATTCGTTGACGCTCTTCGGAATCCTGGCGAAGCTGCTTCTGAATTCGCTTTTTCTCTTCTATAAACCTTCTGAGCACAAACTGTCTCAGGTCCTCTTGCATGATTTGAAAGTCTTTTGGCAGACGCGAGGGGCGTACGCCCTCTTTCCGCTGGATTGCTTCCATGACCCTAACAAAAGAGCTGGCATGCATAAAGGAATAACGGCTGACGGTGATGATTCCGTATCCCATGGACGCAAGCGCATTCTTGCGTTCCTCATCGATGGCGCGGTCTTCTTCCGCGTCATGATAAAAACCGTTGTATTCAATGTCTGTGCGAGATTTCTTTAGATACGCATCCATAAAGAACTTCTTGCGTCTCGTGAGATTCTTTGCGGCGGCGGTGACCTGCACCTCGTAATCGGTCTCAATTCCCTTAATACCAAGCCCTCCTTCGCTTTTGGGCAGCGTTAGCATCATGACAAAGGCCGTTTCCATGGGAGACCGGCATCCGTCGCGCACACATTGGATCGCCTTTCGGGCAAGGGCCAGACCGTCACATCTGGTAATGGAATTAAAGAACTGTTTTAACCTCTCGGTCGAGGTGAGCGCGAAACGCTCGGTATAGGAGGTGGAAGAGTCGGTTCCAAGGGAATAAGCGCCGCACAGTTCAAAGTAGTACTCCACTAGTTCGCGAAAAGAAAGATAGGTGGCGGCCTGAAGTGCGCAAAGCTCAACGCCAACAATGAAGATGCCATCTTTGAGCTCTATAAAGCGTGAGTTCGAGAATCGTTTTGAAGAAACGTGGCATTGACAGTTCATTGCATAGCGCGCATTCCTGCGATCAAACACCATCACCTCGAGGGAATCATTTGCGTCGAGGGAAACATCATGTTTGGTGAGCCATTCTGCGGCTGCGTCAAGGAGCGTTCCGGTGGGACATGATCCGTAAATCGCGGCAGGGCTACAGGACTCGATGCCTTTCGCAGACACCGAATGCGCGGCCTGGTAGACCGCTTTTGCAGTGGTATGTGACAATACGATACTCATGATATATATCGTGTCAGCTAATGCCGTGTTGACGGCGCTGAGTGGAAAAGCCGTTTTAGAGGTCTAACCAAATGTTGTCCAAAAGCTTGACGCAATTATGAGTTGGTATGCCCTAAATAAAAGTTTTCGCAGCTTAGCTATAGCATATAAATACTCAATTGCCGCACATTTGATAGTGATGCATCACCATCCGACAACGAATTACGTGTCGGGAATTGGCCGAAATCGTTCGCAATGAGTGTTCAGAATTTGTGATGGCAGGTTTATTTGTGGAACGTAGGGCGGCCCCGCTGCGGGGTTTCCCGCTGCGAGGCCGCCCGTGATCTACGCCGGAGTTTGTCGTAGACGTTTCTACTTGGCAAACAGGTTCTTGAGGTTGAACTCGGCTTGGACGGTGCGGAGCATGAGGTCGGTGTCGTCGAGGCCCAGGTGCTGCTCGTTGGCGTCGGCGGCGAGGGTGCCGCGACGGCGTGCCCAGTTCTCGAGCGCGGCGGGCGCGGACTCGCGGGGGAGCGAGCGCACATCGGCGTCCAGGCTGCGGCAGATCTGGCGCGAGTCGATGACGATGATCTTGCCGGCGCGGCGTGCCTCGGCGTAGCCGTCCAGGTGGATCTTGAACCAGCTGTCCTCAAAGGCGGCGTTGTGCGCCATGTACGGGTACTTCTTCATAAGCTTGAGCAGCTGCTTTTGCAGCTCTTTGTTCTTGCGGAACGGCGTTTTGCCGTCGATGTCGTCCCAGGTGATGTGGTGGATATTCGACAACGGCACATCCTCGCCGCGGTAGATATCGGGCAGACCGCAGTAGTGTGCCTCGGCGTCGTGCGGGACGGCGTCGCTGGTGAGCTCCATGATCTCCCAGCCCACGTTGATGATATAGCCGCGCTCGGGTGCGCGGCCGGTGGTCTCGATGTCGATGCCGAGCACCGTGCCCTGAATGGGCTTGCGGGCGTAGGCGACGCCGAGCGCGTCGCGGTCGCCGCGGATCTCGCGCATGACGGACGCGGCGGTGCGCTTTTGCATCTTGCCGATGGCAGCGCAGGTGTCGGCGTCGCCTACGCCGCGCGAAAGCGTTGCGGGCGTCACGTTGCGCAGACGCGCCTCGCCAATCTGATCGCACAGGTCGCGGTTGCGGTCGGCCAGGTCGCGCACGGTGGCAAAGTCGAAGCCGGGGTCGCCCTCGGCGGTAAAGTACTCGGTCTCGAGCACCTTGAGGGCCTCCTCGCCCTTCTGGCGCTCGGACTCCATGGCGCCGTGGTCGCCGTAGATAAACATGGGGATAAACGGCTGGCGCTCGTATTCGAGTGCTTGCGAAACATTCATATGCTGCTCCTTGGACGGGCCGCGTTGCGCGGCTCGGGTTTGTCGAGTTATGGCGAGATGATAGTTTACCATGGGCAACTATTGGCATCGCGCCTAGGACAACTACAATACCCTAGTTGACCGCTAGGACTTTTACAATGCTGCCGAAAGACACGAAAGGTTCCATCCGTCATGGATTTGCTGATTGATATTCTGCTCGACGCCGGCAAGGACACGCTCTCGCTGGTGCCGTTCTTGTTGGTGACATATCTGGTCCTCGAGACGCTCGAGCATGTGGCAGGCGATCGCGTCAACGGTACCATCAAGCGTGCCGGCGCCGCTGGCCCCGTGGTTGGCTCGTTGCTGGGCATGGTGCCGCAGTGCGGCTTTTCGGCCATGGCGGCAACGCTATACGCCGGTCGCGTCGTGACGCTGGGCACCCTGGTGGCGGTGTTTCTCTCGACCTCCGACGAGATGCTGCCGCTGCTACTTGCCGAGCAGGTTCCCGTGCAGACTATGGCGATGCTTTTGGCTTCGAAAGCGCTGATCGCGCTGGTCACGGGCTTTATCGTGGATGCTGCCATTCGTGGCCTGCGTCGCAACGCCCGCGCGCATGCGGCGATTCGTCGTACCGTGTTGGGGACCACTGTCAATCCGGCGCACGTTAACTGCGCACATGACGACCACAGCGGTGGTGACATCATCGACGAGGTTGCCGAGGCGGGCGTGAGCGCCGACCACATCCATGAGCTGTGCGAGCGTGACCATTGCGGTTGTGATGAAGGCGAGGATGAGGACGAGCGCGAACACGGACATGGCCACGATCACGGTCATGAGGGCGAGCATGAACACCATCATGACCACGGTCACTCCCACTCACACGAAGGTGCGCCCGTCCTGTCGATTATCCGCAGCGCCATCTCGCATACCGTGCAGGTATCGGTATTCATTTTCCTGGTGACGCTGATTCTGGTCGCCGTGCTCGAGACCTTTGGCGAGTCCGCGATCGAGCAGTTCCTGCGTGGCAACGAGACGCTCGCCGTCCTGGGTTCAGCGCTTGTCGGTCTGATTCCCAACTGCTCGGCGAGCGTGGTCATTACGCAGCTGTATCTGGAAGGCGCGCTACAACTGGCGCCGATGCTCGCCGGCACGCTCATTTCCGCCGGCGTGGGTTATCTGGTGCTGTTCCGCACCAACCGCAGCGCTCGCGAAAACGCCGTGTTCCTGGTCATGATGTACGTCATCGGCGCTGGCTGGGGCCTCGTCCTATCTGCCTTCGGCCTCTAAGTAGGCCTAACAAAACGGGCTTCAAAATAGCCATGCACGGCGTCTGCACAATGCGGCGACGCATGGCATTTTGAAGCCCGTTTTTTTTGTTGAGCCACGGATCATGAGCGCTCACACCGCCCAAAACAAAAAGGCAGATTTTTAGGCATGTCCCAAAAATCTGCCTCGGTTAGCGGAGCAGCTCGGTGAGGTTGCGCTTAAAGCGGGCGCGGTCTTCGCTGGTGAAGGCTGCTGGCCCGCGGGTGCGACCGCCAGCGCGGCGCACCTTCTTTTCCTCGTGACGAATAAACAGCTGCATGTCGATGGTCGCCTTGTCGTACACGCGCCCGCGCACGCCGATGGCGGAGGCATCGCGGCCGAGCACCATGCTCGCCAGGCCAATGTCCTGCGTCACGACCACGTCGCCCGCCTGCAGACGTTCGACAATGGCAAAGTCGGCGCTGTCGGCGCCCACGCTCACATCGAGCGTCGTGACCCAAAATCCGCGTCGCGCATGCTCGACGTCGCGCGGATCGTCGCGGCGAATGTGGCGTTCCAGGTTCTGTGTGCTGTTGCCGGCGATAACGACGGCGACGCCCGCCCGCCGCGCGCAGTCAATCGACTCGCGCGTGACCGGGCAGGCGTCTGCATCAATAAAGAGCGTTCGCGGCATCTAGTGCACCAGTTTGCCAAATTGAATAGCGCGAACAATCAGCGTTACGCCAAACACCAGCAGTGCGGCGCCGCTAAAGATGACGAGCATCTTGGCCGACCACAGCGGATAGATAAACACGAACATGCCGGCGATGATGGAGAGCGCGCCGCTCAGGATGGCGAGGGCACGGTTGGACGAAAGCTCGGACTCCAGAATGGACATGACACCTTCGACGATCCAGCCAAAGCCGGCCACGATAACCACCATCGTGGTGAGCGTCGCGGTCGAGAAGGCCTGGTTGCGCAGGATTATGACCTGTCTCTTATACACATCTCCGAGCCCACGAGACTACG
>URNC01000047.1 GCA_900549065.1 uncultured Collinsella sp.
GTGCTACGTCACCAACCACGGCAATGCCTCCTGCATTTCGGCGGCGAGCGTCTGGGTTCGCCCCCGCCCCGGCTTCCTCGTCGGCTAACCAGCCGAGTGCTCTATACTCTGCTTTTAGGCGACCGCCTTGCGCGGTCGCCTCTCGCCCGCGAAGCGGGCCGTTTTTTCGCCAGTTTCCCCAGGAGGTGCACGTGAGCAGCGTCTACCAGCGCAACCGCGAGGTGTCCGAGTACAAGTTCTTCACGCAGGCCATCGCCATCCGCGTGGAGGTCAACAAGCTGATGGCGTCCTCCTCGGTAGTGCCCAAGGCATACAGGCTGCTGAACGCGGTGCCCACGGTGGAGACGGCGCGCAGCATCGTGTACAACGTCAACCGCGCCGACTGCTTCTACCCCAACACCTCGTTCAACGCGCTGGAGAGGAAACGCTACCTGACGCTGGCCATAGCTGACTGCGAGCAGCTGATGCTGGACATGCAGTGCCTCATGGATATCGGCCTGCCCGTGAACGCCAACCGCTTCGAGGAGCTGGCGGCCATGGTCGAGGAGGAGATCAGGCTGCTGAAGGGCGCACGCAAGAACGTGCGCGTGACGGGCAAGAAGTCCACCGAGGAGCGCATAGCCGAGGCCGAGGCCGAGCTAGAGCGCCTGCGTTCGCTATAATGGGCGGCGGTCGCGCCTTGTCTATCGGTACAATTGGTGGTTGCGTTCCGTCATGGGTGGCTCCTCGTCCAACGTGTGCTACGTCAACAACAACGGCAATGCCAACTACAATTCGGCGACGAACGTCTGGGTTCGCCCCCGCCCCGGATTCCCTTATTGCCAGACCGAGTAGGCCCCAGGGCCGAAAGCAGAGCGCGGAGAGGAAGGAAGGCGCAACCGTCGGGCTCACGCCCGTAAATACGCACCCCGCGAGGGTGGCCGGACGCTGCTTGCATGGCGCGGCGCTCCGTGGCTTCGCCGCGTTTCATGGCCATACCTCAAGCGGCTGTCAGAGCCACATTGCAAGCCGTGCGGGGTGCCTTCTGTGAACTCCGAGCAAAGGCGGGCGGCGCGCCGGAAGCGCCGCGAGGAGAAGCGGGCCAAGGCCAAGGCCGAGCGCGTCAAGGCGTGCACGCTTGAGACCGTGGCCGACCTCAACAGCCTGTGCAAGGCTTCCAAGCAGGCCGCACGCGGCGTGATGTGGAAGGCGTCCACGCAGCGGTACATGAAGGACTACCTGCGCAACGCCGTCCTGTCCCGCCGCGACCTTTTGGAGGGCCGCGACATATGCCGGGGCTTCATCCGCTTCGACCTATGGGAGCGCGGCAAGCTGCGCCACATCAGCGCCGTGCACTTCCCCGAGCGCGTGGTGCAGAAGTCGCTGTCGCAGAACGCGCTCGTGCCCGCGATCGTGCCCACCCTCATAGCCGCGAACTCAGCGAACATAAAGGGGCGCGGCACCGACTACGCCCTGAAGCTGCTCAAGCGCCACCTGGCCGACCACTGGAGGCGGCACGGCCGCGAGGGCTACATACTGCTCGGCGACTTCTCCGACTACTTCGCGCGCATAGCGCACCAACCCGTCAAAGACCAGGTGGCCTCCGCGCTGCTAGATCCGCGCGTGGTCGCCTTGGAGCACCGCCTGATAGACGCGCAGGGCGATGTGGGCCTGGGGCTGGGCAGCGAGCCGAACCAGATATGCGCCGTCGCGCACCCCAACCGCATCGACCACTACGTAATCGAGATGCTGCGCCCCGAGGCCTACGGTCGATATATGGACGACTTCTATCTGATACACGAGTCCAAGGACTACCTGCAGGTGTGCCTGCTGCTCATAGAGCGCAAATGCGCCGAGCTGGGCATCGAGCTGAACCCGCGCAAGACCCGCGTGGTGAAGCTCACGCGCGGGTTCACGTGGCTGAAGAAGCGCATCTTCTACACGGAGACGGGCCGCATAGTCGTGAAGCCGTGCCGAGACTCCATAACGCGGGAGCGCCGCAAGCTCAAGAAGATGGCCCGCATGGTCGCCGATGGCGTCATGACCCCCGAGCAGGTGGAGCAGAGCTACCAGAGCTGGCGCGGAGGCATGAAGCGGCTGGACGCGCACCGCAGCGTGCGGGCCATGGACGCGCTGTACCGCAGCCTGTTCGGAAATCCCGCGGGGGGGTTGCTCAATGCAATCCAAACCTGGAGGCGACACGGATGGGAACATGCCCCTACCCTAGCAACGGAAGGAGCGACCCATGACGGAACAGGAAATCACCGGGGAGATCAACGGCTACAAACAGCAGCTTGAGCAGAGCGACTACAAGGTCATGAAGGCGGTGGAGCGCATCTTCTCCGCATCGTCCATCACCGACCTGCTCTCGGCCATCGCCGCAGCTGCCAAGGAGGTGGCCGAGATCATCTCGCAGCGCCAGACGTGGCGCGACCGCATCAACGAGCTGGAAGCCATGGAGCCCGACCAGCCGGAAGCGCCGCAGGAGTAGCGAGCGCCCCTTCGGGGGCGCTTTTCTTTTGCCCGGCGACACCTCGCGGACAATCGCGGCAGCGATTCGAGGAGGTGAGAAAACGAATGACCGACGTGCTGGAAATCTTCGCGCCGTACGGCCCCGGGTCGCTTTTCGGCGCGCTGCTCGTCCTAGTGGTCCTGTACTTCGGCAAGCAGTTCCTCGAAGAGTTCAAGGCCCAGAACGAGCGCAAGGCGAACATCGACCTCAAGCGCGAGGAGCGAAAGCAGGACGAGGTGAACGAGCGGGCGCAGCGCGACCGCGAGCGCAGCCAGATGGAGGGCCGCATCGCCGCGCAGATGGAGCGCAGCAACGCGCTGATGGAGGCTATGAAGGCGCTCATGGAGTCCGTCGTGACCTCCAACGAGGTGCTGCACGCCGACCTGGCGAACAGCCAGGCGCGCAGCCAGGGCATGGCGGCGAAGGTCGACCACATCGCCGACCGCGTTGACCTGCTCTACAAGGAATCGGCTCGATAGAAAGGAATCCGAAATGACAGAAATGCAAGCAATCGCAGCCATCGTGCTGTCTTTCGCCGTGCCGTTCGCGGTGCAGCTGATCAAGACCGAGGCCATGACCGGCAAGGCCGCGCGCATCCTGGCGCTGGGCTGCTCGCTCCTGGCGGGCGTCGTGACCGGCTTCGTGGGCGGCGTGCCCGCAGACCCGGGCGCATGGGTCACGTGCGCCTTCGCCGTGGTAGGCGGCGTGCAGGCGGCCTACACGCTGTTCAAGTCGGTGGGCATCACATCCAAGTGGCTCGACGCCCTGTTGGGCGTGACCGTAGGCGGGAAGGAGTAGGCAATGGCTAAACTGTTCATCATCTGCGGCCACGGCGCTGGCGACCCCGGCTGCTGCGCAGGCGGCTGCACCGAGGCCGAGCGCGTTCGCGCCCTGGGCCAGCGAATCAAGGAACTGGGCGGTTCCGAGGTCGAGCTGGGCGATACGTCCCGCAACTGGTACGCCGACGGCGGGCTTAACCGCCTGAGCACCGACGCGCCAGTGGTGGAGCTGCACATGGACGCCAGCGGCATCGCCACGGCCCACGGCGCGCACGTCATCATCAAGTCAGGCTTCGAGCCTGACGAGTACGACAATGCGCTGGCCGACAAGCTGGCGGCGTTCATGCCCGGGCGCTCCGAGAAGCTGGTGCGCCGTTCCGACCTCGCGAACCCGAACCGAGCCGCCGCGCGCGGCATCAACTACCGCCTGTGCGAGAACGGCTTCATCGACAACGACGGCGACCGCGAGAAGTTCAACGGCAACCTGGACGAGCTGGCGCGCATCTACCTGGAATGCTTCGGCATCACTGCTGGAAGCGCCCCCGCAGCCGTCCCGCAGCCGCAGCCTGCGCAGCAGGAAACGACCGAGAACTTCGGCGGCACCTACCGCTGCACTGTGGACTACCTGCGCGTGCGCGACGCCCCCGGCCTGGGCGGCACCGAGGTGGCGCACTATTCCAGCGGCGAGACCGTGACGCTGGATAACTGGTACAAGATCGCCGACGGCTACGTGTGGGGCCGATACACGGGCTACAGCGGCGCAACGCGCTACATCGCCGTGGGCAAGGCCACGGGCAAGCCAGAGGCCGACGACTATCTGGTGAAGGTGGGATAGGCCATGCCGTACCCGAGCCCCGCAGACGAGGAGCGCAACGGCGGGTGCGGCCCCATCCTCGCGGCGGTCGTCCTGCTGTTCATCGTCCTGGCCGCCGCCAGCTGCGCGTCGCAGGCCATGGGAGCGCAAGACGCGACCGTGAGGCAAGCTCGCACGGACGGCCCCATATACGACCTGCCCGAGGGCATCGGCCAGGAAATCGTGTGCGACGAGCACAACCGCGAGTACCTGCTGCTGACCACCGAGCAGGGCGGCGTGTTCCTCATGCCGTACCTCGACGAGGACGGCGAGCAGGAGATCATGCCGCAGGCCTAGAACGCAAAGAAGCCGCCCCGTATGGAGCGGCTTCTTTCTATCTGACGAGCAATACGAACGCCCGCCTAACGACGAACACGCGCATGTGTTCGCCTACTGAACAGTTGGTGGAGGCGCGGAGAATCGAACTCCGGTCCACGAAAGCCCCCTGATTGGCATCTCCAAGCTCAGTCGCTGGTTTAGTCTCGGATGCTTTGCGCGCAGCGACACGCTCGCGGCGTCCTAACCGGTTCGGTCTTAGCCTGCGCCATACCGATTACGTGCGCAGGAGCATTCCCCTAACATGACGTCGCGCCGGTGTCGGGGAAATCACCGGGTTGACGCGCCGCTATAAACTAAGCAGCGAGAGCCATAGGCTCAAAAGAAGAGTTGTTGTCAATTCAATTTGACGGTACCCCTGTTTAACGAGGCGAGGAGACCTCGGCTTGCTTCCTCTCTCAGAGCTATCGTGTCGAAACCAGTCGCCCCCGAATGTCGGGAAAGTCTGGATGGCATTGGGCACGAGCGCCCAATGCCCGTCGACTTTTCAAGGAACACGCGGGGTGAACCCCGCTCGTGGATAGCTATCTTACCACGTTCTAAAGGCAGACAGCTGTTCTATGCACGAGCTGTGAAGACCCCAATGTGCGCCGCACTTCGCACTTTTGCTACCGATCGCGTAACGTATATTTTCGCCAAGCAAAATTGACCCGTCGAAAGGACCGTTATGGATACCAAGCAGCAACTCGTCAATGCCCTCGCAGGCCTGGGCTCAACCATTACCGAAGCCATGGATGTCATCGAAGGCTTTGTCCCCTGCGGACATCCCGCCCTCACGGTATCGAACGCACTCGTCGCGCTGGACGCTGACGATGATGCAGCTCTCGCCCAGCAGCTTGAGACCGTCGAGGGCTTTATCGACCACGTGAGCGAAAACCGCGGCGTGACCGCCTACCACGGCATCGAGGTCGAGCTCGCGGGTCCCAAAGCCGATCTGCTCGCAGCAATCCGCGAGGTAGGCGCCCTTATGCAGACCGCAGGCGTCAAGAACACCCAGGTCAATGAGTGGGTCTACCGCAGTCTGGCAGCACTCGACAGCTCCGACGAAAAGGCCGCCGAAAAGCTCGCAGAAAGTCCCGCCATCAAGGCCGAGCTTTTGTAAATAGCAGACGCGGGCCCCTTGGCGCATCGTCGTCCAAGAGGCCCGCAAACAGTTCGCGTCAACCGATAGCCGCGCCGCCGCGTTCGACCAAAGCCAGAATCGGCATCATTTGACGAGGTGTCTTTGCTGCAAGATCGGCATGTTCGAGCAGCTTGCGATCGTTAGTTACCAAGTAATCAACCTGGGCGCGTTTGCATGCGGCGAGTACCAAGTTGTCCTCGTAATCGCGATGGAGCGTCAGATATTTGTCGGCTAGCCACAGATCGGATGCATCAGCGCCCACGGCTGTGGCGTTTTCGGTCATGTTCCGAACAAATGCCAGCGCCGCATCGCCAATCGCGCGGGTAGAAGCCTCGTCGAGCGCTCCCCCGCTGGCAAGAACGCTACGCTTCAGCTCGTGTTGGACAACATACAGCACGTCCTTGACAATATGCACCGGGAAGAACAGCAACGCCCCCGTCTCTGTCGCCTGCCCAATAAACGCACGCGCGGCAAGCGACTCGGCATGGTCGACGCAAAACGAATCAACCCATACGTTGGCATCCACCATTATTTTGAGGGGAGCCCCGCTCACAGGATCATCCCCTTTTGGCGATAGCGCTCGTCCATGGCTTCGGAATAGATTGTGCCCCAATCGCGATCGTCGGATACAGGCGACGCAGCGATGCCCATATCTGCATAAAGCCGGTCTGCCGCTGCCCACGACGCGGCGAACGGAGTATCGCGCGCGACGGCCTGCTGCCGGTCGTCGACGGCCGCAAGCACTTCCTCGCACTGCCCGCCACCCTGCGCGACCTTGGCCACCACCTTTTTGATGAGCTCGGGCAGTGACCCGCCCGAAAGCCGCAGCGCTTCCTCGGCACGGTTCTTAACCTGGCGATCCACGCGAACGTTCACCTGCGCCATGCCGCTAACAGCACCCATCTCAACCTCACCTTCGACTTTTGCTATCTAAGATAGCACAACTATATATTACTGCTAGCACATGGTCAAACGCAAAAGGCCTGCATTCTGGCGGCTGCAACACCGCCCAAATGCAGGCCAAAAACTTAAGTAAAAGCGCTAGCGCAGATATGCCTTTGCGTTGCCCAGGCTGTACGCAATCGTCGAGCCGTTGTGCAGCAGCGACGACGCCTGCGGAGTGATCATGCCGGTAATACCCAATGCCAACAGCGCCGAGTTGGTGAGCATCACCTTGGAATACGAACTCGTCAGACGGTCGATAAGCCCCTGGCTCATGCGGCGCAGGCGCACGATTGCGGCCAGATCCGTATCGGTCAGGATGATATCGGCGACCTCCTTGGCGATGTCGCTGCCGCCGCCCATTGCCAGGCCCACATCGGCCAGGCCCAGCGCGGGCGAATCGTTGACGCCGTCGCCCACCATGGCAACGTGGCGCCTCTCGCCCTTAATGCGCTCAACATACGCGTACTTGTCCTCGGGCAGCAGCTCGGCCTTAAACTCGTCGACACCTGCTTCGCGAGCAATGCGCTCGGCCGTGCGCTCCGAGTCGCCCGTGAGCATGACCACGTGCTTAACGCCCAGCGCATGCAGGTCGGCGATGGCCTCACGGACCCCGGGCTTGAGCGGATCCTCAATGCCGAGCACGCCGACGACCTTGCCGTCGACCGCCAGGTACAGCGGCGACAGGCCCTGCATCTGGGACTCAATGCGCTCTTTGATGTCGGACTCGAGTTGTGCGCCCTCATCCTCGAATACAAAGTGCGCGGAGCCGATGATGGCGCGACGACCCTCGATGGACGAGGCAATGCCGTGCGCCACGATGTACTCGACGGCAGCGTGGCGCTCGCGGTGCTCGAGCCCGCGCTCGCATGCCGCATTGACCACGGCGCGCGCCACTGGATGCGGAAAATGCTCCTCCAAGCAAGCGGAAAGGCGCAGGATCTCGTCCTCGCTCCAACCATCGGTGGTGAGTACGCAGGCAAGACGCGGCTGGGCCTCGGTGAGCGTGCCAGTCTTATCAAACACAATGGTGTCGGCCTTGGCAAACGACTCAAAGTACTTGGCGCCCTTGACCATGACGCCCATCTTGGCAGCATCGCTCATGGCAGTCATGACGGCGACGGAACCCGTGAGCTTGAGTGCGCACGAGTAGTCGACCATCAGCGCCGCCGAGGTCTTAATGAGGCTACGCGTGGTGAGCGCAACCAAACCCGCAAGCAGGAAGTTCCACGGGACGATCTTGTTGGCGAGGTCTTCCATGTGCGACTGGCCCTCGGACTTGAGCGAATCGGCCGTCTGTACGAGCGAGACAATCGAGCGCAGCTTGGTCTGCGCCGTGTTGGCGCGCACGCGCACTAAGATGCTGCCGTCTTCCACGACGGTGCCGGCGAACACGTCGTCGCCCGCGCTGCGCTCGACGGCCAGCGGCTCGCCGGTCAGGGTCGCCTGGTTGACCATAGCGCTCCCCCGCTCGACCACGCCGTCGATGCAGATAGACATGCCGGTGCGCACGGCGACCAGATCGCCGGGCTCAAGCTCGGTCGCGGCAACGCTTACCTCAGTGTCGCCGACGACCTTTTGCGCCTTGTCGGGCACATCGAGCAGCGAGTTGATGAGCTCGTTTTCGCTCATGGCGCGGGTGTAGTCCTCAAGCAGCTCGCCCACGTTGAGCAGGAACATCGTCTGACCCGCGGTGTCGACGTCGCGCTTGACGAACGAGATGCCGATGGCCGAAGCGTCGAGCACAGGAACGGTCAGGCGCGGCTGCGCGAGCTCACAGAGGGCGGCGCGCAAAAATGTCATGTAACCGACCACGACAAACACCGCACGCAGAGGCGTCGGCAAGAACCAGCGACGTGCGTAATGGGCACCGACGAGTGTCGCCAGATCCATGACGAGCTTGTGCTTGCGTGGCTCAAGCTGCATCACGTAGCCCGACTTGGCATCGGCGATAGCTTGAGCATCGAGTGCGCCCAAGGCGTCGAGCACGCTCGCGCGGCGCGGCTCGTCGTACTCCAGCGCCATCTGGCCAATGCGGCCATACACGCGCACCTTGTGCACGCCGTCGATACCGCCGCTGAGCTTAAGAAGTGCATCGAGATCGCTCTCTGGCACAGGACCCGCCAATTGAAGACGGGTCCTGCCGGGGATCTCGCTAATAATCGAGAATCTCATAGTTTGTGCCTGGGAGCGTTACTCGGCTGCCTCGTCAGCAGCGGCCTCGCTCTGGGTGATGTAGGCCGCCTCGGCAACCATGTCGTCGACATTAGCCTTGGCCTGCTCGACCATGTCCTGGTAGCAGTTCTTGATGCGCATGCCGCACGCGATACCCTGCACGCAGGCATTCTTGACCGGAGCGCTGGTAAGCAGCTTGATGCCGGCCGTGCCAAGCAGAAAACCGCCACCGACAAGCAGGGTATTGAACGTCGACTTCTTCATGTTGCTTCTCCCTTTTGCCGCACAAGCGCGGCATGGTGCCTTAGCACCCGAGTTCATTAGTTTGCTCGAGCACGCTTTTGAGACTAGTTTAGTCGAACTATTATGGTCAACCAAAGTTAACCTTTGGAAATCTTGCTCCCCTTTCCTAAAGCTGCCAGGCAGCCGCCTCCTTTTGCAGCGCTACCATGCGGGCGAATTCACCACCTGCCGCCTTGAGCTGCGCCGGGATGCCCTGTTCGGCAACCACTCCATCCTTGAGCACAACGATTTTGTCGGCATTTTCCACCGTACGCATACGGTGGGCAATAACGATAACCGTCTTACCTGCAAGCAGACGGGAGAGTGCCTGCTGTACCACGGTCTCGTTCTCTACATCCAAGCTTGCCGTCGCCTCGTCCAACAGCACGATAGGCGCGTCTTTGAGCAGCGCGCGGGCGATAGAGATGCGCTGGCGCTCGCCGCCGGACAGCTTGGAACCGTTCTCGCCGATCATGGTGTCGTAGCCCTGCGGCATACGACTCACAAACTCGTCGCAGTTGGCGGCACGCGCGGCCGCAAGCACTTCCTCGTCGGTGGCATCACGACGACCGAGGCGGATGTTTCCCATCACCGTGTCATCAAAGAGCAGCACGTCTTGGAACACAATGGCGTAGTCGCGCAGCAGCACCTCGGGATCCACGCCCGCAACATCCACACCGCCCACGGCAACCTTGCCCGCAGTGGCATCCCAAAAGCGCGCGGCCAGGCGGCTCACCGTAGACTTACCGGAACCCGAAGGACCGACCAGCGCCGTGACCTCGCCTTCCTTGGCGGTAAAGCTCACATCGGTAAGAACTTTCTCGCCGGCGCGTCCGTCCTCGCCCGCACCATAGCCAAATGCCACGTGATCGAACACCACATCGTGGCCCACGGGCTCAAATTTCTCGCTGCCCCGCGCCACAGGCTCTTCCATGATGGAACGCATGCGCTTGGCAGACGACTCGGCGACAAACAGCTCGGACATTAACATTAACGCTTGGTCAAAGGGCGCATAGATACGGCTCACCATAAGCAGGAAGGCAAACATCACCAAAAAGTCGACCTGTCCGGAGGCGACCATCGCGGCACCCGTGACCAGCGTGGTGGCAATGCCCAGACGCAGGATGGCAAAGGCGGAGTTGACCAAAAGCCCGTTAGCGAGCTCGCCCTTGGTGGTCTCGCGCTCCTCGGCATCGATCACGGCGTTGAGTCCCTCAAGATAATGGGCCTCCTGGTTGGTGGCGCGAATCTCGCGAACGCAGTCGAGCGTCTCTTGAATCGCCTCGGTAACCTTGACCTTCTCGGCGCGCACACGATCGAACACCGGAGTCATGGGGCCGCGTGTTAGATACAGCACGGCAAAGGCCACGGGAACGCTCCAAAACGCCGCGATCGCCAGCTGCCAGCAAAAGAACAGCGATGCCACGAAGACAATGGCGCTTGCGATGATGGCACCCCAAAGCTCTCCCAGCACGTGGCTGTAGGCGTGCTCCATGGCCTGGACGTCGCCCATGATAGTCTCGGTTAAATCGGCCAGATCACGACGACCAAAAAACGACAGCGGCAGTTTGCGCAAGCGCTCGGCGATCTCCATACGCTGCTTGCCGCACTCCTCGTAAAAGATGCAGTAGGTGTAGTAATACTGCTGCCAGTTAGAGGCAAAGAGCAACACGAAAAAGACCAGGAGGCCACCCACGATCGGCAGGGCATCCGGCAGGTCAGCCCCGCTGGCGAGATGCTCGACAAAGCCGGCCATAACCAGGAATAAAAAGCCCATGCCGGCCATGGTAATGAGATTGGTGAGCGTGGTCCAGAAAATGCCGCGTTTTACGCCGGCGACGCCTTTATCGGATAGGAAATACTTCTTTTGGAATGAGGCGAACATTTAGGCCTCGCCTCCCTTCGTGACGGTGGCATCCGCGGTCGCTGCAGTGATTTTCCAGCTCGCGGCCTGTTCGTACTCGGCCCACATCTTGGCATACAGGCCATTTTGGGACAGCAACTCGGCATGGGTACCCGACTCCTGCACGCTGCCCTGGTTGAGCACCACGATTTGGTCTGCGCCCACTACAGTCGAGAGTCGGTGCGCGATCATAATGACCGTGCGACCCGCCGCCAGTTTGCTAAAAGCACGTTGGATGAGCGCCTCGTTCTCGGGATCGGCAAACGCCGTGGCCTCATCGAGCACCACGATAGGCGCGTCTTTAAGGATCGCGCGGGCGAGTGCCACGCGCTGGACCTCGCCGCCCGAAAGATATGCTCCGCCGGCACCGAGCATGGTATTGATGCCCTGTGGGAGCTTGGCCACAATGTCGTCGCACTGAGCTGCGGAGAGGGCCGCACGCACTTCGTCGTCAGTGGCCGTAGGCTTGGAGGCGCGCACGTTATCGGCAAGTGTTTGCCGGAACAGCTGGTTGGTCTGGAACACGAAGGCGACCTGGTCCATAAGCTCGTGCGAATCCATATCGCGAACGTCCACACCGCCTACGAGCACTCGACCCGAGGAAACATCCCAAAAACGCGGGATCAGGCTTGCGCAGGTTGACTTACCGCCACCAGAGGGACCCACCAGGGCGAGGGTGCTACCAGCGGAAACGCTGAAACTTACATGGCTAACGGCAGGTGCTTCGGCACCTTCGTACGTAAAGCTCACGTCCTCAAATCGCACGTCGCCGCCGGCAGGGTGCTTGGGTTGTGCGGGCACGGAAAGCTGCTTGGAATCCATGACGCTTCGAATACGAGCCAACGAATCGGCACTCATCTGAGAGGCCTCGCCCACAAACATGAGCTTGGTCATGGCCGTCGGTACCACGGCCGAAAATATCGCGTAAAACGTGAAGTTGGTCATAAAATGCGCGAAGTCCGTCTCGCCTGGCGCCAACAGCAACGCCACGGGCAACAGGAATGCCACAAGACCATTGAGCGCGGTAAGGTTGAGTACCTGCGGACCTCGGCAGAACGTGCCCGCATAGTTTTGTGCCATGTCGGCGTATTCGGCGATCGCATCGTGGAAGGCCTTAAAGGAGTAGACCGTCTGCTGAAACACCTTGACCACGGGGATGCCGCGTACGTATTCGGTGCCGGTCTTGTTCATCTTGACCAGCGCTCCCATGTAGGCCTTCATGAACTCGGCGCCTTCGCCGCTCATCATGGTGGCCATGGCGCCAAACGAAACGACGACCGAGATAAGGCATGCCGCGCCCAAGCGCCAATCGAGGGCGAAAAGCAGCACGAGCAAGCCCACGACCATGGCGGCGGCGCCGGCGATATCGGGCAGCATGTGCGCGAGCAGGGTCTCGGTGGAGGCGGCGCATCCGTCTACAATACGGCGCAGCTCACCGGTGGCGTGCGTGTCAAAGTAGCCGAGCGGCAGCTTAAGCAGGTGCTCGCTCGTAGTCTTGCGGATATTGGACGCGCAGCGAAACGCGGACAGGTGCGTGCACATGAGCCCCACGAAATAAGCTACGATGCTTGCCAGCGCAAACCCCACGGCCCACCAGCCATACATCGCGATGTCGCAGGCTTCGCTCCAGTTAGGTGCCACGGCGATCAGGTCGCGAGCGACAAGCCAAATGCACACGTACGGGCCAAAGCTCAGCAGCTGCGAGAGCGCCGAGAGCGCCATGCCCAAATACGTTAGGAATTTACGGTCACCGGCATACGCGAGCAACTCGCCGATGCCTCCACCTTCCCTTTTTGATCCCTTTGCCATGAGATTCCTTTCTAACGGCTTGAGAGTTAACCGTAATGAACTTATCATTGATGTGTTAGCCATGGCTCACAATCAAGCCAGGCGTGGACGTTTCTGCAAAGGAAAGGGACGCTTTTGCAAATACGGCGGGCAGCGACCGACATAACCGAGCTCTACGCACCACAGTTT